>CAYPDX010000001.1:0-9561 GCA_964409695.1 uncultured Rickettsia sp.
ATATGAAACATAATATTAAATACTAATTAAAATGTTAAAAAAACTTACTAGATTACCTTTTAACAGAAAATTTATTATGTTAGTGTTAATATATTAGTATTTATTAACCAGAGATACAGGTGTATTTTAGTTTTCATATATTTTCAATTACACCTGAAGCAATAAGCTAGCTTGAGGAGTTTTGTCTACTGTCTATTTTCACTCCTCTCTTAGTTTAGGAGAAGGAAAATGCCAGTACAATTCAATCTTCCAACTGAAGTCTTTAGACGTATAAGAGAATATAAGTCTAAAAGCATAATGTACTTAGCCAAAACAGACCAGTCTAAAAAAGATGAGGCAAATTGGAAGGGTGCTGCTCTAACTTCTGATTTAGCAAATTGTGTAGAAATTCGTCATGGCGATGTAGAAAATCTTGCATCATCTCAGCCAGGTCCATTAGCATTTAGTAAGGCACGTACAATACATATAGAAGATTTAAAAGTTTCAACTTCTAAACCACATGAATTCTCTTATTTTCTTAAAAATGATACTCTGTCAACTTTGTCAATTGCTCCAACGAACATAGCAAACACTTCTTATATTCTTCAAAAGCCTTTATTTTTTGTACAAAATACTTCTAAATTATCAAAGGAAACAGAAGCATCTACTGAAGCTGATACAGAAGGCTACTCAGCTACAAATTCTTCCGTACCTAGTAATACGGCGCCAAAAAGAACTCAAGTAAAAGAAAATACCCCAAAAGGTAAAACCGAAACTCATGATTCTAAAGAAGCTAATAATTCTTTTGAAACAGACAGAAAAACTGAGAAAAATGATTCTTCAGATAGTGAAGTATCTGAAAAAACTAGAGATACTGTTCCAAAAGAATTACTGGATAGTTTTAAAGCTACATTATTTGCTCCATCATTATATGACACTAGTACATCTAGTGTAGCATATCCTACATTTGCAATCATGGAACCTGACTCATTCTTAACAAAAGATCCGGTTAGAGCAGAGCCGTTAGCTCCGCCACCTAAGGGTGGGTCGGTAGTAGAAGAATCTAGTATTTATGGTGTAATTTATACTCCAATTAGAGTAATGCATAGAACTATTGGCACAGCTGAACCTAGAGAGGAACCACGAATTGTATATGGAGCTTTTAAAGGTTTAACTATCCCAGCAGATGATGTAGCGGATGAAAAACATGAAGAAATGAGTGATGAAGAAGCTGAAAATTTGATGGAATTTAAACCGCTTGAAATGTTACCATTAACTAAAGTTGAGATAATAGAGGAGGCGCATATTGCGAGTATATCTCATGCTCCTTTTATTGCTCATATGCCTTTATTATATGTAGGGGCAGGAAACATGGCTCCAGCTGAAAAAATAGTTGTTACTACTGATAGTTCATCAATCACGGAATCTAGAATAGAGATACATGTATTAGAAGATGTACTCTCATCTATAGTTACAACAGAAGAAATTGCGGGTAGTGGCGCTATAGAAGAATCTGCTATTCTTGAAGAAGAAGCTAACAGATCATTGAAAGATGAAGATAATAGCGATGAAGACGAATGGTTGGATAATTTCAAACCACTAGCGCTCCATGATGTAGCAATTGAAATATCTGAAGATAGAATGGGTAATATAGCGCATGCCCCAATTTCACGTCATATTACTGGTGTTGATATGCCCCGAGTGGCAGCATCAACAGAGCCCTCTGTAATAATAGGTGCATATGATAGTAAACCACCATTACATATTCTAATTGGAAGAACTTTAGCTGACACAAGCATTAGTATACCTGAAACAATTTTCATTCCAGCAGCAAGGAATAATGAACGAGAGGGAGTTAGTCACTCAAAAGTTGCTTTTTCTCCAGAATATTCAAGATTAACAAAAACAATCACTAAATCATCCGTTGATATGTCAATATTATTAGAAATTTACAAATTAATTAATGATAATGCTGATAATCTTACCAAAGATTTCTTAGAAGATGCTAAAGCCCTACTACAAAATACTACACTAAGAAAGAATAAAGATGAAGATGTAATAGCTCCAACTTCTCCTCATATCTATGTACCATTTGTACTTGAAGCACAGGTTAGCGAGCAAGTAGTAGCAAATATAATAATGGGAGAGGGTGACAATAGCTCTATCACCGAAGAATCAATACCCAGTTCTGAACCATTTGCCTATGCACGAGAGTTTACGACAAAAGCAAAAGCGAGTGAGCTAATAGATGATAATGGAATAGATAATATAGTTCCTTTTGATTCATTATTTTTACAAGAAGCTCCAGTATCTCACAAAGCGCAGGATGAAAATACGAATTGTGATAGTTTGCTCGATGTTTCAAGCGTGGCTGCAGATGATGAATTAACGGAAAATCAAAGAGAAAGTAGTTTAGAAGTTTTTTTGGAAGTAGTATCAAGTCTAGAAGATATAACTGAAGAATTAATGAGTAATACTAATCCTATTTCTTATACAGAAGTGTTTAAACCAGAAGAAAATACCAGCTCATTAAAAGAAGGTTGGATAAGTCCTTCCGACTCGCTTCCTACAAAAGAAAACCTGGTATTTCCTGAAGTTGAAGACCTAAGCGCTAGTTACAATAGTTTAGGCGCTTCAAGCGTTGATATTGATCAATTAAGAGAAGATCAGAGTGGTACTAAATTTGAAGAGTTTGTAGTTAGCCACATATCAATTGAACTCACAGGTAAAACTACAATAAAAACCGAAAAGGCCACCAACCCATTTGCAGGAGCTACCGGTAGTGCGAGTCAAGAGCCAATCATTTTTGACTCTGGAATTGTTCTATCACCTACGTCCCAAACTCTTGATTCAGTTGGTTATCATAGTAAATCGACTATTTATAAAGCTCCAACAATTTATAAAAACCCTATTGTAAGAGCTGAAATGGTAGATGTAGGTTGTTGTGGTTTTGGATCGCCCGCGCCTGTTGTAGCTGTACGCGACCAACCAACAGATTATGTTAAGAAGGGGCATAAAGTAAAATTACCAGCTTATTCTGTTCTTAAAAGAAGAAGTGATAATGATAATCAAGATCTGCAACAAGAGGAAATGGTAGTTGAAGTTGTTTGTGTTGGAGAAAGTCCCAGTGAAAGTCCTGAAATGATAGTATAGTGTTGTTATTTGTTTAAATCAAAAAAGGCTTGTCTATCAGAAAGTTTGTGTAAGTACGACTTTAGGAGCAACCTCCGTTTTTGCACATTTGTATGGGACTGTCCAGTTGATTGTGTAAATAACTTTTGGGTCATTTAAATTCTGCGATATGACCTGATTTTGCTGCACCTATTACTTGAGTATTTATCTATGAGTTCACTATACTTAGCTAATATTCACATAGCTAATTCCCATTCTACTTGTATAATCATACTCCGCTTTGGAACACCAAAATTACTGAAGAAAAGGTTAATGTTTATCCTCTTCGAGCAACCACTTTCCATAATATATATTATATAATAATATAGAAATTCTGTCAACAGAGAATTTTCTGCAAAACCTCTTACCATAGGTGTTTGATCACGAATAATAATGGTGTATTATATGAAGAGAGTAATACTTGGAGAGATTATGCAGCTACTTTAAGCGAGACAAGAAGATTATATGCGCTGATTTTCATTATCACACACTCGAAAGAGGGCTGAATAGAAATACTAATAGAATGATTCACCAAATATAGGATGGCATGGAGAAGGTGGTTCTGCGATAAGATTTTGCCACAGATAAAGAGATTAAGATTTACAGAAGTATTAACAGCTGATTTATATCTTATAACAGAAAAAAACCATGCCAAATTTAAAGACTGTCCTTACGGGCTAGGTCTAATTATTAATAAAGAAAATTATACTCAATAAAAACCTGAAGTTCAATCTATAGAGGAGCTTACTGAATGACTTTTCTGTGTTTCAATCTCCTTCTTTAAATTCTTTCCAATTTTTTTAATGTAATCCATTTTGTCTATAGTAGAAGCTGCTAGAACTCCAGGATGCATTCTCCATGCTGAGATTATAACCAAAGAACATTGTTGGTCATTTAGAAATGATTCACTTGGTCTTAGTAAAATATAAGAAATTTCACCGAAATAACTTGGGTTATTTTTTGATACAGAATTTACTCGATATTGTGTAAAATTTACTGTAACTACTTCCTTTTCTGTTGAGTCTGATAAAATTAATTTTCTGTGTATCTGTCCTTCTGAATCATCTTCAATTTCTATATTAGAACATTCGGGAAAAATATTTGCCATCTCTGAAGTTGTCATTGTCTTCTTTAAAATATTCCAAGCATTTTCAATATTGGAATTAATTGTAACTGAAGTTTGTTGATATATCATTTTACCCTCCAAATTCTAATCACTAATTTTTAATGCAGCAACAAACGCACTTTGAGGTATTTCAACATTACCAATGTTTCTCATGCGCTTTTTACCTGCTTTTTGCTTATCAAGCAATTTTCTCTTTCTAGAAATATCACCACCGTAGCATTTTGCAAGAACATCTTTTCTGAGAGCTCTAACAGTTTCACGAGCAATAATTCTTCCTCCAATCGCCGCTTGTATTGCTATTTGAAAAAGCTGAGCTGGAATAAGATCCTTTAGTCTCTCACAAAGCTCCCTACCCCTTGATTCTGAGCGCGACTTATGAACTATCGTAGCAAGTGCATCAACTGGCTCTGCATTAACTAGAATAGATAATTTTACAAGATCACCTTGCTCATACCCATCCATATGCCAATCAAAGCTTGCATAGCCCTTAGAGCAAGATTTAAGCTTGTCATAAAAATCAAATACTATCTCATTAAGTGGAAGCCTATAAACTACCATTGCTCTACTCCCAACATATGTGAGATCTTGCTGAATTCCTCTTTTATCAGTGCACAGAGATAATATATTACCAAGAAATTCATCGGGAACAATAATTGTTGATTTTACCCATGGTTCTTCAATATATTCTATAGTTTGAACGTCTGGTAAATCAGCAGGATTATGCACTTCAAGCATTTCACCGCCCCTTTTATAGACTTTATAAATTACGCTCGGAGCGGTAGTAATCATGTCTATATCAAATTCTCTATCAAGTCGTTCTTGAATTATTTCTAGATGAAGCAATCCAAGGAAGCCACACCTAAATCCAAATCCAAGAGCATTTGATGTTTCCATTTCAAATTCAAAGCTTGCATCGTTTAAACGTAGCTTTGCAAGAGAATCCCTTAAATGATCAAAATTTGATGCATCTGCAGGGTATAGACCACAAAAAACAACTGGCATATTAGGTTTAAAACCTGGAAGAGCTTCAGAACATGGTGTTTTTTCATCGGTAATAGTATCGCCAACTTTGCAGTCAGAAACTTGCTTGATTGAAGCTGTGATGAAACCTATCTCCCCTGCTCTAAGTTCGTTTACCCAATGTTTTTTTGGAGTTGTATAACCAACACTATCTATAGTATAGACAGAATTGTTAAACATCATTTTGATTTTCATGCCTTTTTTAAGAATTCCATCAATAACTCTAACAAGAATTATCACCCCTAAATATGAATCATACCAACTATCTACAAGTAATGCTTTGAGTGGTTTTTCTATATCTCCTTTGGGCGCAGGTAGTCTTGTAACTATACCTTCTAACACTTCAGCGATTCCAAGGCCACTTTTGGCTGAAATTAAAAGAGCGTCACTACTATCAATTCCAATAACATCTTCAATTTGCTTCTTTACTGTTTCAGGTTCGGCAGCAGGTAAATCCACCTTATTGATAACTGGTACTATTTCATGATTGTTATCTAAGGCCTGGTACACGTTAGCTAGAGTTTGAGCTTCAACACCTTGACTCGCGTCTACAACTAGAAGAGAACCTTCGCACGCCGCAAGAGAGCGGCTAACTTCATAAGCAAAATCGACGTGGCCAGGTGTGTCCATGAGGTTAAGCTGATAGGTATTCCCATCTTTTGCTTTATAAAATAATCTAACAGTTTGAGCCTTAATTGTGATTCCGCGTTCTTTTTCAATATCCATTGAATCAAGAATTTGTGACGTCATCTCTCTTGCTTCAATTCCTCCACAAGTTTCAATTAACCTATCTGCTAATGTTGATTTACCGTGATCTATATGCGCTATAATAGCAAAATTTCGAATTAGTTTCTGGTCCATAAATCTGAAATGAATATTGTTGATATGTATATATATTGAGAGTATATATAGCACAAATATTTAAACAAGTAGTGAAAAAATGCGTTCTGAAATTGAAAATACAAAAATCCTTATAGAGCAATCGATTGCATTGCTTAGGAGGTCACTTTGACATTGATAGTTTAACAATAAAATTAAGCGAACTAACTACAAAAGCTAACAATCCAAATCTTTGGGATAATCAACAAGCAGCTCAGGATCTTCTTAGAGAGAAAAGCGTTTTTGAAGATAAAATAAATAGATTTCTCTATTTAGAAAAAACACTTTCAGACTCAATCGAGTTTGCTGAACTTGCTGAATTAGAAGCGGATGAAAAACTTTTAGACCAGATTGAAAAAGAGCTAAAAGATCTATATAAAAAAGCAAAAAAATACGAAATTGAATGTTTATTCTCTGGTGAAGCTGATAATTGCAATGCGTTTTTAGAGATAAATGCAGGTGCTGGTGGAACAGAGAGCCATGACTGGGCTTCAATCATGATGCGTATGTATCTGAGATTTGCTGAACGCTTGAATTTCAAGACTGAAATTATAAACTTATTAAATGGTGAAGATGCAGGAATCAAATCCTGCACTATTAAAATTATTGGCCATAATGCTTATGGATGGTTTAAAACAGAATCAGGTGTACATAGGCTTGTTCGTATATCTCCATTTAACGCAGCTGGAAAAAGAATGACCAGCTTTGCAAGTGCGTGGACATATCCTGAAATTGATGAAACTATAGATATTCAGATTGATGAAAAAGATCTGAGAATCGATACATATAGATCTTCAGGGGCTGGTGGCCAGCATGTTAACACAACAGATTCAGCTGTCCGTATAACTCACTTACCAACAAACATAGCAGTCCAATGTCAAAACGATAGATCTCAGCATAAAAATAAAGCTGAATGTATGAAAATGCTTAAGGCTAGACTTTATGAAATTGAGATACAGAAGAAAGAGCAAGCTTTACAGAATGAAAATTCAACTAAATCAGAAATTGGATGGGGACATCAAATACGCTCTTATGTTCTTCAGCCATATCAAATGGTTAAGGATCTTCGTACCAATGTTGAAACATCGGATACTCAAGGAGTTTTAGATGGTGATCTAGAAAAATTTGTTTACTCAAGTTTAGCCCAAAGAGTTAGCAATAGACGAGAGTGATGGTTAATATTAGAGAGGGCCACGATCAGCCTAGGAGTGGTTTAATGTTTTAAAGTCACACGAGAAAAAATTAGTTGAAAAATATGCTTTTCAAATTATAGCAGGAAATCATGCTATACCAACCCAATTTCGCCAAATTTCAGGCATGAAAAACTTTTTTGAAAAAATAACCGCAATACAGGAAGGAGATGGTCTTAAAATCTTACATGCCTCAAAACATGCAGGAACACTTGCTTCTTTAAGTACTGACGCAAAAGAAAGAAGAAAACAGTAGAAAATGCGAGACAGATGCAATCATGGATTGGTGATGGTCAAACGTTACATTGCAATGTTTTAAACTCAGAAAATCCATTGAAGCTAAATAAAACAGATACTGAGATTGTGCAGAGCACGAATAGGGCTATGACTTTAGTTAACGGAAGAAGTAGCGTTACTCCATTTAACTTTTTTAGGAATATAAAAGGTAATACTCAACTAGAAGGAACCAAATTAATTTTGGAGCGAATATCTTCTTCAATAAATACGGATGGAGATAAGGATTAGAGTGCATACAAGAACATTTAAAACCGCGCTCCTCTTTAAAAAGAATAGGATCATTCTAGTATAAATAAAAAGTCTTTACCCACCGATGAATTACTTACTATGTGCGCTAGCGAAAAAGATAGAACGGGGCTAGCTGAGCATGAGCAATCAGCCCAAATAATTGCAAAACATTTACGAGTTAAAGTAATAGAAGTAGATAAGGAACTAATGCTTACTGGTCATACAGGAGTGATTCCTGGAAGCTGTATAGTGGAGGTGCAACCATATGGTGCTTTGAAACCAAATCAGAAAATAAGGCTGGCCTTCCTCTCATTAGATTTAAAGCTTTACTTGGCATTGTAGGAATAACAGCTTCTACAAATAAAATTAAAGTAAAAGATGCAAAAGAAGCACCAGAAAAATCGAAAACAAAAGCTAAAATGATAGTTTTTGATTCAAAAGACAGTACAACTAACCCCATGTTCACTCCATCTCCAGCTTATAATAAAGAACTTCCTCGTGTAAAGAGCTGGTGGAAGAAAAACCTAGGATAGGTACTTCGACGCTTTCTCACTAAGAACCCTGCCCCTTGGAGTTCTTTGTAAAAAGCCGATTTGTAGTAAGTACGGCTCGATTGTGTCTTCGATTGAGTCTCTTTGTTCAGAAAGAGCAGCAGCTACTGTGTCAATTCCAACAGGACCACCATTATAATTATCTGCTATAAAACGCAAATATCTATAATCATTACTGTCTAGTCCCATATGATCAACTTCAAGTAAATTTAAGGAACTATCCGCAAGATCAGAATCAATTTCCTTAATATTATCGACTATTGCAAAATCACTAACTCGTTTAAGCAAACGTAGTGCGATTCTAGGAGTTCCTCTCGCTCTTTTTGCAATTTCTTCAGCGCCACTTAAATGAATATTTATATTTAGTATGTTTGCGGCACGAATAATTACTTTTACAAGTTCAGAACTATTATAGAAGCTAAGACGGAGAGGAATTCCAAATCTGTCTCTTAGGGGATTGCTAAGTAGCCCTAAGCGCGTGGTTGCACCTACTAAGGTAAATTTAGGAAGAGTTATTTTTACAGTCCTAGCGGAAGGTCCTTCACCTATTATTATGTCTAGGCTAAAATCTTCCATAGCTGAATATAGCATTTCTTCAACGCTTATTGTAAGCCTATGTATTTCATCAATAAATAATACATCGTTTTCTTGAAGATTTGTAAGGATCGCCGCAAGATCAGCGCCCTTAGAGAGAACTGGGCCAGAAGTTGACCTAAAATTAGCGCCCATTTCACTTGCAATAATTTGAGCTAATGTTGTTTTCCCTAAGCCAGGAGGGCCATATAGCAATGTATGATCAAGTGTTTCTTTGCGCAGACTTGCAGCTGCCATAAAAATTTTTAAGTTGGATTTAATTAAATCTTGTCCAACAAAATCTGATATAGAATTTGGCCTAACTGTATGTTCTGCTTCACTAATAAGCTTCTCATTAACTAATACTTGATTTTGCATAATCTAACTATTTCTATTCTTTAATGCTTCTCTAATAAGATTATTTATATCAATATTAGGTTCGGCTTGAATTATTTTTTGTACATTGCTATAAGCATCATTCCTATTAATCCCAAGATTCACAAGAGCCGACACCGCATCTGTGATAATATGAGAATTTGATGCTTTT
>CAYPDX010000001.1:9571-16218 GCA_964409695.1 uncultured Rickettsia sp.
ACTCATTAAATAGACTGGTCAGATATTCATCTTTCGACTTAGCAACTAAAAAACCTGCTTGTCCGAAAAGTAAGGCCTCCACCTGCGTAAGGTGATCCCGATGCTTTTGAATTAATTTGTACGTCGCTATAATGAAAAGCTTTATCTTTTAGTTCAAGCAATATTCGTTCAGCTAATTTTGGACCTATACCACTAATTGATCTAAAAGCCTCTTTATCTTTTGATGCTATTGCATGACTTACATCATACGGACTCAAAGCGGAAAGAATTGTAAGTGCCACCCTCACCCCAACTCCACTTACTGAGTTTAGTTTGAGAAAACAATCTTTCTCCTCCATATTTAAAAATCCGAATAATTGGAATGAATCTTCTCTAACATGAGTTTCTATAAATAATGAAGCAACTAAACCATTTTCTAATTTTGAAATCGTATTTGTTGATACAGATACCAAATACCCCACACCTGAAACATCGATTATTAGCGTATCGCTACCTAAAATTTCGATTTTTCCTGTTAATTTTCCTATCATTTAATTATGTATTTCTTGATTCTTTACAATATTAAAGTTTTGGGATCGAGTAAAGTGATTATTACTCCATATTGGTTCCTCGCGCAATACGCGATAACAAATATTCTTATAAGTCAATAGTTTATTTCTTTTTTTTAAGCTACTTGGCCCATTTCAAATCCGAATAGAAAACACAAGGGGCAATAGTGCTTTTGGAGAATATGATTTTACAAAATATTTTTTGTCAGAAGTTAGTGTGAAGGATATTAAACTCTTCGAAAATGCTCGTAATCACTATAGTTTGGTTTCCAAAAATCTGGCAGTTGCTTAGAGGAAACTAACCTATTGGCTGAATAGTAATATTTCAAAAATTCAATCATTGCATTTTTATGTTCTAAAATCTCTTCCATACTGATTGAAATGATCGTTTCTTCAATATACGGAGATTTGGTATTTATTTTAATATATATAATTTCGATTTCCTTATTTTGCATTTTTATTCCAAATCCACCTTCAACAAGAATTATCGCTTCAATAATAAGCTGTGGACTTTTGCCCAAAAATACGTCCTTTTTAGAA
Source organism: uncultured Rickettsia sp. (assembly GCA_964409695.1). Classification (GTDB taxonomy): domain Bacteria; phylum Pseudomonadota; class Alphaproteobacteria; order Rickettsiales; family Rickettsiaceae; genus JABDAD01. The sequence goes on from CAYPDX010000001.1 coordinate 10,660, forward strand.
GGTACCTGCCCCGTCTTAAAATCAATAATTTTAATTTTCCCTTCTGATACTTCAATTCGATCAGCTATTGCACGAATTTCTATAGATATTTCTTCAATGAAGATATTGCAACTACCTGTAATTTCTGTGTAAATCTTTGTTTTTTTAAGATTTGCTTCATTATTTAGCTCGTCAATCCTGTTTAAAATTTCTAAAACTGGATCTTTCCAAAGTAGGCAAATATATTCTGGTAATGCTTTTGAAGAGAATATATTATCTATTAGCTCAATATTTGATAAATCATTATTCTTAGATTTAGTTTCAATGAGATTGTGAACAGTAATTCCAAAATCTGAATTTTCTGGCCTCGATAAAGCATTTTTTTTCTTTCTTATAGCTAGAATTTTTCTAGCAAAAAAACCGTATGGATCTCTGATAAGCATTTCAATATTTGTTGCATATAAAATTTTTGGGAAAATACTTTGATCTAGTTGAATATCTTGGTTTTCCTCTGAAATTTGGTGATCAACCAATATTCTCTCTGGTAAAACCATATCCACATTATCGATAAAATCTAGTATTGCACATTTCTCCTGCAAACTACCTTCTTTATTAGTTGATCTCGTGAAATATATATTCTGCTTATCAGATTTTGTAGTAATTAAATATAGAAGTTTTTCAAATTCTTCTTCATCTTCAAGTAAATTTAACTTTCGTAGTATTTTATTTGTAAGCCAAGTATTATCAGTACCAGAAATATAGGATTCTTGATTAAAATCAGCGAAATATACTTCATTAGTATCTACTAGAAGAGAATCATCAGGAGTTAGAATAAATATATCGGCATTTCTGTTAAATGGTTTTGTATATTTCAATGAGAAAACTTCGCTAAGTAGATCGGTATATTCATAGGCATATACATGAAAATTACTATTTTCCAATGATTTTATGTCGATAATAAATTCATTAAATCTACTTGTATTTCTTGAAGAAATCGATATTTGATATAATTCAATTATTTCTAAAAAAACCTCTAAATTTTTCCCAAATAAATCCTTAAATCTATCTCCAGCAAAATTTACCCATGATAATAATATTGACAGTAACTTTTCAGATTTCTCATCAAAATTTTCGTTTTTAATGATTGAAAATATATCTTCATGAAATTTCTCAGAATCATTTAAAGTATTGAGAAAATTTTCAACTACAATATTAGAACTTAGCATTCTTGATTTTAGTAATGCAATTACACTAGAGATACTACTATTCTCAGATTTTATACGAGCTATATTAATAAGAAATTCAACCTCAGCAAATTCAATATATTTAGAGCCAAATGAAGAGTTAAAATCAATCCCATTACAAGTTAGTTGATTAGCTAAAATGTAATTAAAAAAACTATTATTGGTTACAATAGTAATGGAAGATTCTCTGGTTTGAATCTTATGTAGCAGAAAATCAATTTCATCAAAAAAATCTTCAAACTCAAACAATTGCCTTTTAAATTCTCGTTTTTCAATAGAATTGTAATTTAATAATTCCGAAGTTTCTTTATCTAAAAGAGTCGCATATCTTTTTTGTAAGTATCTATAATTACTATTGTTTTTTATAAATGACAAATCTCCTGGAGGAAGAATAATATATTTGTCATTTGCCTTTAAATAATCATAAATTAAATTATCTTGGAGCAGATTATCAAGAATTCCTACAAAAATGACTTTTGCATTCTTTCCTATAGAGGTTTGAGCTATATTAAAATCTTCATCAGAAGAAATAATATCTTCAAAGTTCTCAAAACAGAATTTCAAGAATTCAGCTGTTGCCCACCAGTGGAGCGCAAGTTCTTCGTCAACCCACCCTTCTATTTTATCTATAGAGATAGAAGATTTTTTGAGCTTCCAATAGATTTTTACAAGTTGCTTTGCAATTCTGATTGACTCCTTACTAGTATATTTAACTTTTTCATATGATTTTATTATTGATGCGACTAGCAGAATATTTGCATAGTGCTTTGAACTATTATCTAGAGATTTTTGCCTTGCAAAAGATATATAATCATCAAATGTAATAATTTTAGGCAAGGTAATAGCAGAACCAATATCGGCTTGATTAATCAAACGAAGTTTTAAAAGTTCAATTGATATATAATTAGGAAGGATAACTACTAATTCATCAATTTTTTTTGGAGAATTTAGTAAGTTAATAAATCTAGCAACCGTATCTAAATAAGCTTTGTCGTTCAAAAATAATAACTTATTTTCCATAATAAAAATAATATATGGTCTTTACAATAGCAACAATTGTAATAGCGCTAAAAAATCTATATCTACAAAAACCCATAAGCAAAACAATCAGCTTTGAATAGACTGGTAAAAACCCAAAACACAATAAATAGATTCCTAGATCACTAAAAAGATCCTTAAGAGCACCGCTATTCTTTTGAGCTTTATCATTCTTTTTTGTTATAGAAGAAAAAATATTGCCACAGACTATACCAAGTAGGTAGTTTACGCAATTTGCTACTAATACTCCAAAAAATGCAGCAGATAGAATTTTTTTATGAGAAACATCAGAGAGGGCTGGCGCTGCCCAAACGGAAATCTCCTGATTGGTGATAAAAGCTAAATTAGCTGCGAATGTATCAAACAAAGTAAACCAAAGAAGTTCTATTTCAGTCATAGTAAATTTTATCTCTCATTAGGAATTCATTGACATACAGAACATAATTTATATAATAACACGCTTAATTTTTATCAAAACAAACTGAAGTAAAAATATTATGACTTCATCAATTTATCGTCTTAGAATGCCATTAATATTATGGTTCACAGTTACATTTTTTTTCGCCTTCCAATTTATCTTAAGATTATCAGTTGGCATTCTTAGAGAAGATATATTACAAAAATTTTCAGTAAGTACAATTGATTTCGGTCATTTAGCTGGTTTCTATTATCTTGGTTATGCAGGAATGCAAATACCTATTGGCTTCATGCTTGATAGATATAATTTTAGAATCGTTACTTTTATTGCTATTGCTTCTACTGCACTCGGTACTCTGCTATTTTCTTCCGCTGAAAGCTGGAACCTAATCTTATTTGCAAGATTCCTTATAGGAGCTGGTTCTGCAGTTGCTTTTCTTTCAATTGCAAAAGTTACAAAAACATTTTTTCCAGAGAGAATGCACTCTATAATGCTTGGCTTCGCATTTACTGTTGGTCTTTCAGGAGCAGTTGTTGGTGGTAAGCCGATAAAAATAATATTTGAAAACTTTGGCTATGATGCAACTTTAAAAATGCTTTCTCTTGGTGCTCTTCTTATAGGATTCCTTGTTATTCTTATTAATGATAGAAAAATTGATAAAGTTCAGTCTCACAAGGAAGACACTATTTCTATTAGGCAAACATTTAAACTTATATTAAGCCCTACAATTCTTCTAATAGGAATATTTGGTGGACTTATGGTAGGATCGCTCGAAGGATTTGCAGATGTTTGGGCTATACCATTTTTCTCTCACATCTACCATTACTCAGAACATGATAGTATCTTTGCTGCATCGATATTATACATAGGAATGTGTGTTGGTGGTCCTGTTCTTGCATTTTTTGCCAGAAAATTTAACTCAAGCATTCTTATGATTATATTAACTGGAGTTTTTACCTCAATTCTCTTTCTAATACTTTTCTCCAATGAACGTATGAATTATATTTCTATTGTATCTTTAATGTTTTTCCTTGGGATTTTTTGCTGTTACCAAGTTCTAGTATTTACATTAGCTGCTCAACTTGTCAGTAAATCATGTGCTGGCCTAGCCATTGCTATTATAAATTGTATCAATATGTCCTTTGGCCATTTTTTCCATGTTATAATCAGTAATATTATACAGAATAATTGGGCTGGCGTAGTAAATGACAGAGGAAATCAAATCTATGATATGTCTACCTATGTAATGGGACTTGCTACTATTCCTATCTTTTGCTTAGTAGGGACAGCTGGCTTTGCTTTTCTTTCTTATAGACAGAAGAAAGGCAAACTAAAAATTGTCGATTTGTAAATCAATGTTAAGATTTATTGACTTTTTCTTGCTAGTATGTATACTATAGAAAATTGGAGATAAATCATGCCAAACTCAGAAGAAGAAAATCTATATAGCCACGAAATAGTCAACACTGATAGACAAGGAGATGAAGCAATTGAAATCTCAGAAGATTTTGATACTCTTGATGCTGCAATAGATTCTGCAAAAGCTCATATGGAAACACTGCTGACTGATTACAATCCTATACATATAGACAACGTTCTTCATTTACAAAACAAAATAGATCAAAGTAAACTTGTTTGTATAAGCTACATTCAAACAGAAAGATATTTTTTTGCCCTGGAAGTAATAAGCCAGATAGCTACGGAAGGCTATGTAGCGTTGATGGGGCAAACAGATACTACTCCAGTCTTCTATGTTTCTTACGAACCTTTTGAGTGTTAATAGCGAGCTTAGCTCTCTCATAAAATAACATTAATGTTGATAATGTAATGTGGGTTCTCTTATAATCTCAAGATCAACATGAGAGACGCCCAGAATGCTCGAAAAATTAAAGTCTAAATATACAGTAACTGAAAAGAGAGTCACTGTAGACATTAAACGAAATATCAAAATTATGGTTCGGATTTTTGAAGATGCAAAATCCAAATCTAAAACTCCTTTTATATTATATCCAGGAGGACCTGGTGGCTCAGGATCAATATATTATGATCACGTTCCCTTTCTAATAAAATCCGGTCCTGTTATACTAATTGATCCAAGAGGCACAGGCGATAGTGATACAAATTACCCTGAATTATGGGACCTAGATCATCATATTGAAGACGTCGAAGCCGTTAGACTGGCTCTAAAAGTTTCTAAATTTATTTTTCTTGGAAGATCTTATGGCGGCGTAGTCGCTGAAGCTTATGCCTTAAAATACCAGCAATATTTAGAAAAACTCATACTGATTGTTACCATTGCAAGTTACCATTTCTTTAAAAAAGCAGAAGAGAATTTGTATAAATATGGTAATAAAGATGCCATAAAGTCTGGAATGCATATTTTGGATGGGACTATTAAAGATCAGGAGCATTTACAAGAAATATTTTCCGATGCTGATTCTCTATATAGTTACAGGGTAAGAAATAATCCAAACCTCAAGAGAAATTATTCGGGCTTAAAATTTCAAGATTTCAATTATAAATGCACAAATGCAGGTTTTGGAGATTTTCTTCGCAAAATTGACTTCACTAGCAAGCTTAAAAATATACTAATCCCAACTCTGATTATTGGCGGAAAATATGATTGGATATGTGATCCGAGTTTCTCATACGAAATTCATATGAATATTCCTAATTCAAGACTAGTTATGCTTCCAGGAAGTCATAGTCTATTCTTTGATTGTAACAAAGGTTATAAGACGAGTATTATAGATTTTGTTAAAGATAAAATTTAGCAGCTTCAGCTCAAATCAATTCTTATAAATTCAGCTACTAATTCAATGTGCGGGGTCCATAGGAATTGATCTACTACTTTTAGATCTTTCAATATAAAAGATTTTC
>CAYPDX010000001.1:16228-32347 GCA_964409695.1 uncultured Rickettsia sp.
CTTAAAATTTCTGCGTCTCTTAAAAAACTTTGGACCGAGCAAGATACGTATATTATTTTCTCTATATTTGGTAATTTAACAATATTTTTAACCTGCTCTTCTGCGCCAGCTCTTGGAGGATTTAAAACTATAATTTGGCATTGTTCTAGTTCTTCAAACAAAGGATTATAGTGAAGGTCTCTTATATGCAAAACAGGTTTGTTTGAAAGTTTTTTTGTGGCTTCAAATAATGCTAAAATAGCCTTCTTGTCATTTTCAAAACCAACAACTTTAAAGCCATTTTTTGCAATTCCTATTGTAAAAGTTCCTCTACCGCAAAAAAGATCTGCTACTTTTTTATTCTTACTATTACCTAGGTAACTAATAACGAGATCGGATAATAATTTATCTGAATCTTTTGTAGCCTGGAGAAAACAATCAGCTTCGACAAAAACCTTCTCTTCAGCAAATTCAACATAAGGTTCTGATATAGTATGATTAGAAATTATTTGCTTATTATGAATATAGATAATTCGAACTATTCCATATTTACCAGCTAATGATCTTATTTTTTTTCTATTTTTTTCATCAAAACTTTGAGCACTATCTAAAATAATTTTTATATCTATCCCGTTATCAGCTTCTAGAATAAATACTTCACCAGAGTCATTAATCTTTGATATTGATGAAAGAAAATCTCTAGTATGAGGAATAATCTCAGATATTTGGAAAGTCGCTGCTATACATGAATCAGTATTTATGAGATCATCTGATTTTAATTTATAAAAGCCAAAATAGAGTTGCTTTTCAGTGTTTTTAAAAAATAAATTTAATCTCCTTCTGCTAGGGTTTTTAGGGGTAATTATATCAGATGGTGTGATTGAGACTTTGCTTAGTAAACTCTGTTTAAAATTCCGATATTTTTCTTTTGATAAATGCTGAAGTAAACACCCACCGCATCTTTCATAAAAAGAACATTCAGGAATGATTCTTTCTGAAGAAGGTGAAATAATGTTCTTTAGGAGAAAATTTTCTTTTCCTCGGTAATAATGTCTTTCAAATTCAACAACTTCACCCTCTAAAACATAAGGCAAGGTAACTTTACCTTTTTCTGTTGAAGATTCTCCATATGCTTTCGAATTAAGTTTTTTTATAGTACAAGTTGAGATTTCTGTTAATGCCACTTATCTATACAATTTCAAACATTGAAAAAATAAACACATAATCTTCTGCGACTTCTTTTAAATAGTCAAATCTTCCTGAAGCTCCTGCATGTCCAGCTGACATATTTATCTTGAACAAAAGCAAATTATTATCAGTTTTATGCTCACGAAGTTTTGCTACCCATTTAGCAGCTTCCCAATATGTTACTCTAGGATCTGACAGCCCGGCTGTTATATATAGGCTTGGATATGACTGGCTAGCCACATTATCATATGGAGAATAGGAAAGCATGTAATCAAAATATTCTTTCTCCTTTGGATTTCCCCATTCCTTAAACTCTCCAGGAGTAAGAGGTAAAGTTTCGTCGAGCATTGTATTTATTACATCAACAAATGGAACATGGGCTATAGCTGCTTTATAAAGAGAAGGCGCATTATTGATCGCATAACCAATAAGAAGACCACCAGCACTACCACCACAAATAACTATATTTCCTTTTGAAGTATATTTTTCATCTATAAGAAATTTACTTGAGGATATAAAATCTTCAAAAGTTCTTTTCTTATTTAAAAATTTTGCGCTTTCATACCATTCATAGCCAAAATCATCACCGCCTCTAATATGAGCGATTGCAAAGACAAACCCCTTATCAGCAAGTGTTATAGCTGTATTTCTAAAGCTTGGTAGGATAGCATAACCATATGAGCCATAACCATATAAGTAGCATGGATTTGTGCCGTTTTTCTTAAATAATGATTTTTTATAGAAAATGCTAACTGGGATTTTTACTCCTTCATTTTCTGCGTAGATTCTTTCAACTTCATATTCATCTGGATCAAATTCGCAAGGTATTTCCAGTTGCTTTAAAATATCAAGTTTTTCTGATTCAAAATTATAACTATAAATTGTATCAGGCCTCTTAAGAGAAGAATACCCTATCCTAATATCATCTTCATTAAAATTGGTTGAAAAACCATTCGCTGTATAAGCGTTATCTGGGAATGAAATAGTTTTTATAATCTTACTATTTAAATCATGAATTTCTATCTCAGGAAGAGCATTACGTTTATAATTTGCTATAAGGTAATTTGAAGTTACACATATACTGCTTAAATACCCTGATTTACTGTGAGCTATATATTCTTCAGCATCTTGTTCTTTAGGATTTTGATCATTGATTCTAATGACTCTAAAATTACTTCCTTTATCATTTGTATGAATATAAAAATATGAACCAGAGTGGTCTATGTTGTAAAAGGTTTTTTCTTTTCTAGTAATTAATTTGATAGGAGTGAAGTTTTTATCTTCCATAGAGAAATAAAATACTTCTGTAGAATCATGCCCAGAAGATTCAATTATAAAAAATTTCTTACTGGCAGATTTATGTATAGAGAGTTGATTCAATAAGTCTTCTTCATGCATTATAAGTTGATCTTTTTCTACCGGCTCACTTAATCTATGAAATTTCACCTTGTCATGGCGCCAGTTATCATTTGTTGGAGTATAAAAAAATCCAGACTCATCTTCATGCCAGTGAGCTTGTGAAATTGTCGATTCAATCTTATCTGATAATAATTTATTAGTCGTAAGGTCTTTCACATATATTGTATATTGTTCATTTCCAGCAAAATCTACAGAATAAGCTAATAGATTCTGACTTGGGGAAATTGAAAATGAAGATAATTTTGTAAATTTTTGATTCTGAGACAGTTCATTAACGTTCAAAATAATTTCCTCTTCCGAAGCTAAAGAAGTTTTTTTCCTACAATATATGGGGTAGTTCTTATCTTCTTCTGTTCGAGTATAGTAGAAATATTCTTCTTTTTTAGTATAGGCGCTTGTATCAGTTAGTTTTATTCTTGATTTTAATTCTTCAAAAATTTTAGTTTTTAGATCAGTATGTTTAGAAAAAAAATTATCAGTATATTTATTTTCTTCTTCTAAATAGCCCAAAACATCTTTATCAGTTACATTTGGCCAGTTTCTGTCCCTAAGCCAATCATAATTATCCTTTATCTCATAGAAATTAACATTATATTTATGAAGGATTTTCTTAGCTTTAGGAATTTGCATTAATTTTTCTTATTTTAGAAATTTCATAGGATCTACTGGTAATTTTCCGCTTCTTACAGCAAAATGCAACATAGGCCTACCTGAATTTAATAATTTTCCAACCGTTCCTATCTCTTGACCTTTTACTACAATATCTCCAGGAGCTACATTAATATTTTGTAGATAAGCATAGGCCGTTTGAAAATCACCTTCTTCAAGCTTTACTATAATAATTTTACCAAATTTACCATCTTCTCCAACATGAACAACTTTTCCTGAAGCTACAGAGTGAACTGGTTCACCAAGAGCCCCCTCAATGTTAACACCATTAAGCTTAGCACCATTGAATATTTCACCAAACTTAGTAATAATTTTCCCTTTTACAGGCATTGGAAATTTTGGTCCTGCAACAGATTGTTGAACTGGTAAAGGATTTGCATCTTCTTCTTCAAATTCAACTATAGTTTCTTTATTGTCTATTTTATCATCATGAAGAATAACTTGTGCTACTTTTTTCTCTCTAGCTTCTTCTTTTTTTGGTTCTTTATCTTCATTCAAAGAGCTAAGCTCTTGATCTAAATCTTCGGCTTTCTCTTCATTAACATATTTTTTATTTTGCCTATCTTCCTTGTTTTTTTCGTTTAAGTATCCCATCTGTTCTTTTTCTGAATTTTTTTTATCTTCTAAAGAATTTTCAGAACTATCTGGTATATCAAAAGTCTTAGATGATATTTTATTATGAGAGTCAAAAGACTTAGAGGAAGTAGGAGAAATGCTAGTCCCATATTCAACAGGTGCATGTTCTTGTGTACCACATGCACTTACCAAAATTGTTAGTGATAATAGGCTTATATAATTTATTTTTTTCATATTATCTTCCTAGTCTAAAAGCTTGTTGAGAATCTAAATGACCAACGTTCAGTCTCATCATATTTTTGCTTTTTAATTGGAATAGCATAGTCTAACCTAATAGGAGCAAAACGAGTTATCCACAATATACCCATACCAACACTCACTCGCGGAGCCGATGAATCATTTACATCGCTTCGAGAGTAATTATTAGGGTTAATTACATCAAAGTCCCATAAACTACCAATATCTGTAAATAATGCGCCAGAAACGTTAAACTCCTTTGGTAAACCTATTGGGAATAGAAGCTCTGTTGAAACTGTATAGTATTTTTGTCCCCCTAATGCTTCTTTTGTTTCTTTAACCCTAGGACCAAGACCAGCTGCTGCAAAACCTCTGAATGTATAGTCACCTAAATTAGTTCTATCACTAATTCTAACTTTTTTACCGCCAAAACCATGTATTTGTCCAACATCAACAGCTACCTTAACAGTGTATGCATTATTAAAGAAAGATTTGAAAACTTTGAAATCAGCTTCATGTTTCATATATTTATTGTCGCCTCCAAGGCCAGCATCAGTTTCTGTAAAAGAAACTATATAACCATTCTTAGGTACGACCGCACTATCTAATTGATCATAAGTCAAGGAGTTAGCTATAGAAGAAGTATGCATAGTTCCGTACTGTTCTCTGATAAAGATAGAGGTTGAATTTCTTGTTCCCCCGCCAATTTGATCTTTCTTCAAAGTATAGAATAAATCATGTCTTAAATCAGTCGCTACTTCATAGCCAAAACGTATATTACCTCCAAGAGACTTTATACTATATGGCATATCACCACTGCCGGACTGAGCATTTACATTAAAAACTGAGAATCCAGCTAATAATTCCTTATCCATAAAATATGGATCTGTAATACCAGCATGAGTAGCGATTTTTTTTCTATATTTGTCAACACCAGCTGTTAAATATCTTCCTGTACCAATAAGATTTCTTTCAATAAAATTGATTCTACCTACTGGTCCCTCCATACTATTATATCCAACTTCAAATTGGATTGAAGATGTTGATTTTTCCTCTACGTTTATATTAACATCTGCCTTATTATTTCCTGATGGGGATTGCTCTACATCCACAGCAACAGTTTCGAAATAATCAAGATTTCTTATATTTTTTTCACCATCATTAATAGCGGTTCGGTTAAATAGATCACCTTCACTTATCTTAAACTGACGACGAATTACAGAATCACGAGTTTTGAGATTGCCATTAATATTAATTTTATCTAGATAAGTTTTCGAAGCTTTTTCAATAATATATTTGATTGAAATAACTTTGTTATTTTTGTCTTTCTTTTCTTCAGGGTAAATCACAGCTCCTGTGTAACCCATATCAGCTAGTCTGTCGTTTATAAGTTCAGAAATTGCTTCTAATTCACAAGCGTTGTAGATTTTGCCTTTCTTAAGTGTAATCAAGCCCAGAAATTGCTCTGGATTAATTTCTTTAATATTACTTTCAATTCCAACATCACCATAAGTATATTGATCACCTTCTTCAATAGTGTAGGTTAATGTGAAATTTTCGCGCGTAGGAGAAAGTTCAGCTATAGCAGATATAATTCTAAAATCTGCATAACCTATAGAGTTATAAAAACGTCTCATCAAATATTTATCATACTCAACTCTATCTGGGTCATATGTATCACTTGAATCCATAAATCTAAACCAAGCTGATTGCTTTGTTATTATTACTGACCTTAATTCACTATCTTTATAATTTTTATTTCCAACAAAATTAATATATCTAATACCTGTTTTTGGACCTTCAGATATTTCAAAAATTAATTTTACCCTATTATTTCCAATATTCTCAATTTTAGATGAAACATTTACAGCATATCTGCCTGATTTTCTGTATATTTCTCTGATTTTTTCAACATCTAATTTTACATCTGAATTTCTTAGAGAAGATCCCTGGTGAGAGTGAATTTCTTTTGAAAGGACACTTGTTTTAATTCTTGAGTTTCCGCTAAACTGAACCTTCGTAACAAGAGGAGTTTCTTTTACATAAACCCTAAGGACGCCATTATTAAATTTAAGTGACACATCATTGAATAAATCGGTTTTGTATAATTCTTTTACAGATTCCAAAAGTTGTTTTTGTTCAAATTCTTGATTTATCTTTAAAGAAATATAATTAATGATGGTTTCTTTCTCTATCCTTTCGTTACCAGATACATCAATATCTTTTATCTTTTCAGCAAAAGCTGGCATACTAGATAGAATACTGGAAGATAGTAATAAGGAAGCTATTAAAAATTTGTTTTTAGTTCTCATATAAAGAATTCCCGACGATCAAAATAATATAGCTTTTATATCATTTGAAGTGGAAATTACAAACAGAAAAATAATTATAATAATACCAACTTTATTTAATATAGCTTCTATTCTTTTGTTGGCTCTTCTCCTAAAAATAGTCTCATATAAGCAAAATACCATATGTCCACCATCAAGAATTGGTATAGGAAGTAAATTTACAAAACCAATATTTATTGAAAGCATAGCAACATAAATAAAAAATTCACTAATACCCTCGTTTATAGATTCTCCTGATTGCTGAGCTATTGTTAGCGTTCCTCTTAACTCACTTGCAGATCTCGCACCAATTATCATTTGTTTTACTGATGTTAGCGTCATTGCAGAAATATTCCAAATATCTTGCAATGTATATTTAACGGCATCAACAAAATTCACATCTCTATACTCAGCTTTACCCGAAGAAATTCCTATGAATCCTACTTTTCCAAGTATCTTACCATTACTATCTTTTATTTTTCTCTCTCCAGTTACAATGGGAACTAGTCTTTTTTTCCCATCTCTTTCAATCTCAACATTAGTTTTTTTATGTGGATACAAACTTATTTCATTTAATATTTGGTCGAAAGAATTAATAGCAATTCCATCTATAGAAATGATTTTATCACCGCTTTCTAGACCAGCTTTTTCTGCAGGAGAATTTTCAATAATATTAGCAGCTATGGGGGGAATAAAATTCTTCCCATGATAAGAGTAAAATGAGACAATGATAAATGCTGCTAGAATATAATTAGCAAGCGGACCGGCGGAAGCAATAAAGAATCTCTTTAGAGGTGGTTGCAAAGCATATGTTTTTTTCTTTTCGTACTCTGATAATCTTGAGACCAATGCTACATTTTCTTCACTAGCAACCCCTCTATCACCAAACATTTTAACATAGCCACCAAGTGGTATAAGGCATAATTTCCATAAAGTGCCTGATTTATCTTTTATTTTTAGCAAAGATTTTCCAAACCCTACAGAAAACTCCAAAACACGTACTCCACATAACTTCGCAGCTATGTAGTGTCCCATTTCATGTACAAAAACAATGATAGTTATAACAAGTAAAAAACCAAAACTAGAACTTAACACTTTATCTCATCTACAAAAGGATCTATAATGATTATACAAATAATCTGAACAAGATCCATGACAATTATAAATTCAAAAACAATATCTCGAATTGCTGCAATACAAGTTCTTTATCAAATCGTTGAAGATGACGAATCACAAGATACTGATTTACTGCTTCAAAGAGTAAAAGAATATTACAAAGACACTGAATTACTTGAGGACTTAGAAGTTTCAAACAAAAAAATCAAAATAAAGTTGAATCAATCATTTTTTGAAGAGCTTTGCCATATTACAATAACGAACCTTGCGAAAGTTGATGAGATGATCAAAACTCACCTTCTTCCTGAATGGAATTTTGAAAATTTACATATTAACTTAAAAGCTATTGTAAGGTGCGGAGTAGCTGAACTTATGTTTTTTGACAAAATTCCTCCAAAAGTAACAATAAATGAATATACAAATATAGCCTCAGACATGTTAAAATCTCAAGAAGTTGGATTTGTAAATTCAATTCTTGATACTATTAACAAAGAAACTAGTAAAGATGCGTCTTAAAACTACAAAGGTAAAAACAGCGAAGAATCGCTCCACATCATCAACTCAGTGGCTTAATAGGCAATTAAACGATCCTTTTGTTATTCAATCGAAAATTGATGGATATAGGTCAAGATCAGCGTACAAGCTAGTTGAGATTGATGAAAAATATAAAATATTAAAGAAAAATCTAAGAGTAATTGATCTTGGCGCAGCGCCTGGTGGATGGTGTCAAGTTATTGCTTCAAAGCTTAATTCTTCAGGGAAAATATTAGCTGTAGATCTACTAGAGATGGATGAAATTTTAGGCGTTGATATTATGCAGGGAGATTTTTGTGATCCAGAGATTCAAAAAAACTTGATAGATAAATTGGCTGGAAAAGCTGATTTGATTTTAAGTGACATGGCTCCAAATACAACCGGGCACAAAGCTACCGATCATTTAAGAATCATGGATTTATGTGAAAGAGTATTTTATTTTGCAAAGAATACTCTAAATCAAGGTGGTACAATAGTGATTAAGATTTTTCAAGGTGGAGCGGAATCTCAAATTCTTGCTTTAATAAAAAAAGACTTCTCAGTTGTAAAACACTATAAACCAGAATCTAGTAGAAAAGACTCATCAGAAATATATCTAGTAGCCACTGGATTCAGAGGATAATCATGAAAAAAACAGCTTTAATTAGCATACTCGGTAAACCAAATGCAGGGAAATCCACATTATTCAACCAAATCATTGGGCAAAAAATATCGATTGTTACTCCAAAAGTGCAGACAACTAGAGCGATTATTAAGGGGATATTCACAAAAAAAGACACGCAGCTCGTATTCTTAGATACTCCTGGTATTTTTAATCCTAAAAAAAATCTTGAAAAAGCGATGGTACGAAGCGCTTGGTCTTCGATGGCTGGAACTGATATAATAAGCTTAATTATTGACGTGGCGAATAATTCAGATTTCGATGACGAATTCAGAAAAATAGTAAAATTTATAGCAGAGTCTAATACACATATTATTATTCTGCTTAATAAAATAGACCTCATGAAACCAAAACTGGAACTCACAAAAGAAATAGATGATTTATTTCCTATAGAAGAACTCCGAGATCTAGAGAATTATTTTGAATTCCCAACTGAATTTAGCCAAAAAATAGAATTTCTAATTGAGCATTTCAAAAATGCTAAAGCTATGCTTATTTCTGCAAAATCAAATAAAAATATACATAAATATATTAAAGCACTTTCTTCATTGGCTCTTCCTGGAGAATGGCATTACGAAGAGGAGGAAATCACAACTGCTCCCATGAGATATTTAAGCTCCGAAATAACGCGTGAACAATTATTCTTAAATTTAGATGAAGAACTTCCATATAACCTAACAGTAGAGACAGAGACTTGGGAGCAGATCAACGAAAACGAAGTAAAGATTTTTCAGAATATTATAGTAAATAAACATTCTCATAAAAAAATTATTTTAGGTGAAAATGGCAATAAAATCAAAGCTATAAGCACAAAAGCTCGAATTGAAATATCTAAAGCTTTAAATATAAAAGCCCATCTATTCCTATATGTTAAAGTTCGCGAAGATTGGGATAAAAAACCCATATATTATGAGAATATTGGACTATTATTTCCAAAAAACAACTAAGAATTAATATAAAAATTTATATTCTCAATTGAGAATTGCTTTTCTAATTATTTCTCAATATAATCTTAAAAAAATAAACAAAGTGTGTATTATTATGCTATCAAAAGTTGAAATAACTCAATTTATAGCCACAAAATTATGTCACGATTTAGCTGGGACAATTGGAGCGATCAATAATAGTTTAGACTTTATTTCAGTTGAAAACCCTGAAATGAGAGCTAAAGCCATAGATTTACTTAAAGCTAGCTCCGAACAATCTATAAATAAATTAGTGTTTTTTAGACAGGCCTATGGTGTTGCTAAAAATAACGGCGAAGCTAATTTTGATGAGTTAAAAATAACTGCTGAAAATTATTTAAAAGACACGAAGGTTAAATTTACTTTTCACGAAAAATATTTTCATATTAAAGGGATTTTCATTTCCTCCAACATAGGAAAACTCATTCTTTGCCTCGTTCAACACGCTTATAGCAACCTAATTCATGGCGGAGAAATTACTATTACAATTGAAGCAAATAATATAGTTCGCATCTCTTCCAAAGGCAGCTCTCTAAAAATTGACAAAGAAAAGAATGATATTATTTGTAAAAATTCTACTAGCTACCCTTTAACAACTCAAAATTGCACATCATATTTTATTCAGTATTTTGCTAAAGAATTAGAAATAAAAATAACTGAAGACGAAAGCCAAGAAGGCCAAATAGATTATTTAATCCATTGTTAGAGCTTATAAATGACAAAGAGAATTGAGTCAGATTCATTAGGTGACATAGAAGTAGATGATAAATTCTATTTCGGTGCTCAAACACAAAGATCTCTTTTAAACTTTAAGATTGGCACAGAGAAAATGCCATCTTCTCTAATTAAAGCTCTTGCTCTTCTCAAAAAATGCGCAGCAAAAGTTAATGTCAAAATGGGGATTCTAGATTCAAAAATTGGCACTGAAATAGTTATAGCTTCAGACTCTATTATTAGTGGTAAATATCAAGATAATTTTCCATTAGCTGTTTGGCAGACTGGCTCTGGAACCCAAACTAACATGAATGTAAACGAAGTTATTTCTAATATTGCATGCGAATCTATGGGCGGGAAAAAAGGCTCAAAGAAACCAGTCCACCCAAATGATCATGTTAATTTAGGACAATCTTCTAACGACTCATTTCCAACTTCTATGCATATTGCTACAGTGTTAGAAACTCACAATCATTTACTCCCAGCGTTAGAATATTTACGCAATAATTTAGATAAAAAAGCAAAAGAATGGGAAGGTATAATAAAAATTGGTAGAACTCATTTTCAAGACGCAACACCGATAACTCTAGGTCAAGAATTCTCAGCTTATGTAGCACAAATAGAATATGGTATAGAAAGAGTGAAAGCTGCTCTTATCAGAGTATATAATGTTGCTCAAGGTGGAACAGCAGTTGGTACAGGAATAAATAGCAAAAAAGCATTTGGCAAATTATTTGCAGAACAATTAGCAATAGAGACAGGGTTTCCTTTCAATACCGCTCCTAATAAATTCGAGGCCCTAGCTTCAAATGATGCTATGGTTGAATTTTCGGGAGCTCTAAATGTTCTTGCAACAAGTCTAATGAAAATAGGTAATGATATAAGAATGCTAGGGTCTGGACCAAGATGCGGTATTGGGGAACTCATTTTACCAGAAAACGAACCTGGTTCGTCTATTATGCCCGGAAAAGTCAATCCAACCCAATGTGAAGCTTTAACAATGGTATGTGCTCGTGTTATGGGGAATAATGTCACTATAACAATTGCTGGGTCAAATGGTCATTTTGAACTCAATGTTTTTAAACCAGTTATAATTTACTCACTTCTTCAATCTATAGAACTTATAGCTGATTCTTGTAATAGTTTTGTAGACCATTGCATTAAGGGTATGAAACCAAATATAGAAAGAATAAATAAAGTCAGAGATGAGTCATTAATGCTAGTAACTGCACTTAACCCTCATATTGGATATGATAATGCAGCTAAAATTGCAAAAAAAGCTTACAAAGAAAATAAAACCCTCAAACAAAGTGCTATTGAACTAAAAATTCTAACCGAAGAAGAGTTTGATAGGTTAATTAAACCTGAAGACATGATATACCCAAAGGATTAATATATGAAAGATGTTTATATCGTAGATGCTAAAAGAACTGGAGTTGGAAGTTATTTAGGTTCACTAGCATCTTTCAAAGCTCATGAGCTTGGAAGCCATGTAATTAAACATATCATGACTAACAATAAGTTACCATCTAGTTCTATTGATGAAGTAATACTTGGACAAGTTCTAACAGGTGGGCAAGGACAAAATCCTGCAAGACAAGCTTCTATTAATGCTGGGTTAGATGTTACAACTACAGCAACCACTATAAATAAAGTTTGTGGATCTGGCCTTAAAGCAATTACTCTTGGATTTGATAGTATAAGACTCGGTGATAATGATTTAGTTCTAGCAGGTGGGCAAGAATCAATGTCAACAGCTTTCCATGGCGCCTTAATAAGGCAGAATATTAGAATGGGGAATGTAAATTTTATAGATCAAATGTTATATGATGGATTAACCGATGCTTTTAGTGGCGCAGCCATGGGAATTACAGCTGAAAATATAGCCAAAAAATTCTCTATAACAAGAGAAGAGCAAGATGAATTTGCCTGTCAATCTCAGATGAAAGCTACGAAAGCCATTATTGAAGGTAGATTTAAAGATGAGATTGTACCTATTGAAGTAAAAATTAAAAAAGATTTAATAAATTTTGCTCATGACGAATTTGTAAGACAAAATACGACCTTAGAAGGATTGCAGAAATTAAAACCTGCTTTTTTAGAAAATGGCACAGTGACGGCAGGAAATGCATCAGGAATAAATGATGGAGCAGCAATTTTATTGCTTGCTTCTGAAGCAGCATTAAAAAAATATAATTTAAAGCCCATAGCAAGAATAATAGCTCACGCTTCAGCAGGAGTTGAACCTTCTATTATGGGTATTGGCCCTGTAGAAGCTGTAAAGAAATTACTTAAGAAAATTGATTTAAACATTGCATCTTTAGACATAATTGAGGCAAATGAAGCTTTTGCCTCCCAATCCATTGCTGTTAATAAGCTTTTAGAGTGGGATAGATCAAAAGTAAATATTAATGGTGGAGCAATAGCAATTGGTCATCCGATAGGAGCAAGTGGCGCTAGAGTAACTGTTACCCTGCTTCATAATATGATTAAGAACAAGGTAAAAAAAGGCCTCGCATCACTTTGTATTGGAGGCGGAATGGGAATAGCAATTTATTGTGAGAACATATAATGTCTTGTCACAATAATATTTTTAATAAACTATCATTTTTATCAGAGAAAAGATCTCTCTTGCACGGAGAGTATTACACTCTTTTTGGAATATTTGGTACTATCTATTATATTGTCCCGTATTTCTTGTGCTCCAGTAATTCAGACGTTAGCCCTAAAACTTTAGCACTAAGGATAATCTCATGTTTATTGTGTTTTTATCTATTAATATACCATCAAATTAAAATCATGATCTCTCAAAGATTACTTGATAAATACAATCAAAAAAATAATCACCAAGAAATATTATCCAACTCAGACTCTACAAAATTTATCTCAAAAAATGTAAATAGTGGTTTCTTACCACTCTATTGGTATATTTCATTGTGTTTTTGTTTACCATTAATGTCGACTTACAATTTATTGGACAGCTATTTTGATACTACATGGATAGTTAATTCATCATTGTCAATTCTAACGCTAGTTTTGCTTGTTGATTCGATTAGTTTCATTATTTTAGAACTCATAGGTATAAGCGCAGGCTATTTATTATATAGCGTTATTACTGGAAACTTTAATTTTAATTATGAAGATGTAAATTATTTCCTAGTAATCTATGCTCACCTTTTTAGCATTGCTATTGGAGGCTTTTTTCTTTACCAAAGAAGAATAATGGAGAAGAAACTTACAGAATCTAATCTAGAATTAGAGAAACTTAACATAACTCTTGATGATAAAGTTAAAACAAGAACTGATTTCCTAAATAAAGCGCTACAAGCAAAGACAGAATTTTTAAATAATATAAGTCATGAAATAAGAACTCCATTACAAGGGATATTTGGTTTAGCATCATCACTTAGTGATCATTGGAATAAATTTACTAATGACGAAAAAGAGAATCAGATTCATATAATCAATGAAAGTAGTGATAAACTAGTGTCCCTAGTTTCAAATTTACTTGATGTATCAAAATTTGAAGCTGGAAAAATGCTATTTGATTTTCAAATAAATAATTTAGCATCAACAATCAGGTCCACTATCACTGAATTAAAACCTTTGTTTTACGACAAGCATATTGATGTATCTTTTTCTTTTAATGGTGATGAAGATGAATTTGCTCTTTCTTTTGATAATCTAAGAATCTCACAAGTGATTAGAAATTACCTCTCAAATGCTATTAAATATTCAGCAAATAATACAAATATTACCATTACCCTTGGTTTTGCAGACCAATATGGTAATACTTGCGAAAAAGAAAATGCTTCCTCTATCCTAGTTAAAGTCAAAGATAATGGTATTGGCGTTCCAGAAAACGAATTGAAACAAATATTTTTTCCTTTCGCTCAAAGCTCACTTACTGACAGGAAATCGACTGGAACAGGCCTAGGTCTTGCATTATGCGCTGAAATTATACAAGGTCATCAAGGAAAAATATGGGCCTATAATAATCAAATTGAAGCTGGTTCTACCTTCTGTTTTACTATACCAATGCAAAATTCAATAGATTCTCCTAAAGTCTCAATTAGAGATAAAGTGGAAAAACCAATTGATACAACAAATAGTAAATATTTAATTCTCTTTGTAGATGATGAAAAAGCATGTTCAACTGCAGGAAAAGTTATTTTAGAATGTGCTGGTTTTAGAGTTGATGTAGCAGATTGCGGCACAGCTGCTCTTAAAATGCTAGATGAACAGAAATATGATCTTATCTTACTCGATTTAATGATGCCTGATATATACGGCACTGAAGTACTGATAAATGTTAAGTCCAGTAAAGAGCACTCTCATATACCTGTGATATTACAAAGTGGTGGATCCGATCCAAGCGAGATTTCAAAAGCAATTACACTTGGAGCTTTTGGATATATACTAAAACCATATAATACAAATGAGATTATTTCAAAAATTAAAGCTGCTTTAAATATAGAGAAGAAGTGATTTTTTTAACTATAATTCTTTCTATTCTTTTCCTATATTGTCTATTGCTAAAATTTGCAGTTAGAATTCTTCTCAAAAAGATAACAAAAAATAGCTTAGGCTATATCACGAATATTACATATAAAGACCTTAATTACCTAAACCTCACATTAGCTAACCTAACCTTCTGTTCGCCAAGCTTTTCTTTTTCTTCCATCAAGATTTCTTCTATTAGAGTTTCTCTATATATTGATAGAATAACAATATCTTTTCCTGATGAGATTATTTTACTTGGTAGTGAAAATATAAATTTTATTAGATTTCAAGACCAGCCAATATTTGATTTTAAAATTAGAAATAATGAGCTCAAAATTCGCAATAAATTATCATTGAATTTTTATGACTCTAATAATAATCAAATTATGGATAGGAACCTCGCTATTGATAGATTTAAAATTCAGAACGGATCGAGGCGTAATAAAATATTTGAAATAAATTTTGATTATCATTATGCCGCTAAAACTAAGAAGTCTCAGAAATCTTCCTTAGACATGATTATACAATTTGGTAAAAGCGAAAGAACTCGTACTAATTACATCAAGTCATTTAATATTGTAGATTATAAAATAAAATTACATTCATCAGAGCTTAGTGCGTATGGTTTTTTAGATTATCATAGAGATGGTAACCCTACGGGGAAAATCGTTGTTGGTATAATAAACCCGCGAAATCTCACACAAGATATTTTCACAGAAAAAAATGAAATTTCTCAATCTATAGATAGTTTTCTTGAATTAATGCTGAATAAGTCAGAAAAAAACCATAATAAACTAAATCTTATATATAATTTTTCTGAAGATTCAGTGAAAATAAACGAACTAAATCTATGCGAGATAAGAAGAATTATGAAAACTTAGATTCAGCGGCTCACCTTGGCACCTTTACTTGTTCCTTTTGATGGTACAGCTGGTGTCAAAGCTGGTTTTTTCCAATTTTTAGCAGCATCTTGAGCTGATGTAAATTTTGAATTATGCTCCTTTAGAGCTGCAACTCTTTCATCGGTTGCTTTCTGAGCCTCTCCTCTAGCTTTAGCTATACTTTCTGCAACAGCTGGGTCTGGAGTTCTTTTAAATAGACGAGTTAAAAAGCCAGGTTTTTTAGTATCAATTTCTCCAACCATATAATCCTCTTAATTTGTTTTCCTAAAGACTAGCTTGTTGATAGAAAATTTTACAACTTTATATGAACACCAACTAGGCAAAAA
>CAYPDX010000001.1:32357-62396 GCA_964409695.1 uncultured Rickettsia sp.
CTGTATCTTTAGAGACACAAATCCTCTCAGTTATAATCTTCTATCCAAATAATCCTTTCTAATATCTTCTTCAAACTTTTCGATTGAATATCTAAGCATAGTTCTCGGCATTTTTGTACAATTTTTATCAAGAAAGCTTCTTAGCCTCTGTACATCCTTTTTACCAGCTTCACGAAGCATCCAGCCTGATGCTTTATGAATTAGATCATGGGTATCATTTAGTAGAAGCTTCGCGATCTTATAAGTCCAATCTAAATCATTTTTTTTAATAAAAAACCAAGTTGAAACAATAGAAATACGCCTCCTCCACATTATATCAGACTTTGCCAATTCAACTAAGCTAAACCTATCAGAATCATACAAATGAGATCCAATGATAAGATGCGCAGAGGCATCTACCAAATTCCAGTTATTTACATATTCTAGGTTTTTAAGATAGAAATTATATATTTCATTCTTAGAGACATGAGCTGATTTTTGATATTGATTTACAAGAATGACAAGAGCTAAAAATCTCTCCTCATTTATTGGAGATTCTATTAATTGCTGGATTTCGGGTAATGAGAGATATTGATATTCTTTAGCCAGTTTTCGCAAGTAAGGAACGGTGACCCCCATAAACTCATCATGTTCAGCATAATCACCCTTCCCTGTTTTATAGTAAATAATATTCAGCTTCTTAGTTTTTCTACTCTCCTCAAGAAGATTTGCTCTTATATTATTTATCATCAGAAAATGTCATGCCCATAATATTATAACCACAATCGACATGATGAACTTCGCCTGTAACTCCACTAGCAAGCTCGCTTAATAAGTAAACTCCAGCACCAGCAACATCTGCATAAGATGTATTTCTTTTTAATGGCGAAGTTTTTTGATGGAGAGATAACATAGTTTTGAAATCTCCAATTCCACTTGCGGCTAGAGTTCTTACAGGCCCTGCAGAAATTCCATTAACTCTAATATTTTTAATACCAAAATCATTAGCAAGATATTTAATACTAGCTTCTAGCGCGGCTTTAGCAACACCCATAACATTATAATTTTGAATTACTTTTTCAGCGCCGTAATATGTCATCGTCAGAAAGCTTCCACCATCATTCATTACTTTTTCAGCATGTTTTGTAACAGAAACGAACGAGTAGCATGAAATATGCATTGTATTTAGGAAATTAGTAAGGGAAGTATCTACATATCTGCCTTTAAGTTCGTTCTTATCAGAGAAGGCAACTGAATGAATTACAAAATCTATTTTTCCCATATCTTTTTCAACATTTTCAAAAAGAGCTTCTATAGACCCCTCTTTTGAAACATCACAGTGATAGATATGTTTTGCTCCAATTTCTTCAGCAAGTGGACGAACTCTTTTTTCTAATGCGTCATTTAGATATGTAAAACCTATCTCAGCCCCATGTTTATTTGCTAATTCAGCTATGTGCCATGCTAAAGAAAGATTATTTGCAACGCCTATAACAACACCTTTTTTACCTTCTAAAAGCAATCCATTATTAAAATTTTTCATATTTTCTCCAAAAACTCTGAAAAGTACTTGTAAGAAGGATATCATTACATATTATTTTGTAAATAGTAATGCTTATAAAATAAAAGAAGAAAACATGTATATTGAAAGATTCATTGAAATACTGAATGAAAGACCTAAATTATTCACATTTATATCTGGTTGCGCTCTAAGCTTTGCTTTTGCGCCCTATTTTTTCTTTCCATTATTGATCTCACTTGGTTTTTTCTCCTATTTCATAAAACAATGCGTGAGCATAAAAGAAGCTATGAAGATAGGATGGCTTTTTGGTCTAGGATTCTATCTTTGTAATCTTTATTGGATTAGTATTGGTGTCTCAGTATATATAGATGATTTTTGGTGGGCTATACCTTTTGCTTTATTCGCATTACCAGCATGTTTATCTATATACACAATGCTCGTTGCTTTAGTTTCTTACTCCATAAAAACTAAAAACTTTTATATAAATAGTTTTACCTGTATTTGGATTATATCTGAATTGCTAAGGTCATATTTATTCACAGGATTTTCTTGGAATATTATAAGTTCTAGTTTTTCATTCTCTGAAAATGCGATACAAATCACAAATATTATAGGTTCATACGGGCTTGGCGCTGTAGTAGTATTCTCCTTTTCTAGTTTTTGCCTTTTACTTGAGAGACAATACTTGAAGTTTTTAGTTTATGCTGGAATTAGCGCAATTCTATGGAGCTCTATATTTTATTATGGCAACCATAGGCTTTTTAATAATCAAACCACAGAATATGAGATTAAAGTAAGATTGGTTCAACCAAGCATCAAGCAAACGGATAAATGGACAATTGATATGTTTTGGAGTAATTTTAACCAACATAAATCTCTTTCTTTAGACAATATCTCAGACTCTCACCCTGACATTATAATATGGCCAGAAGCTGCAATTACTATACAACCGAGTTATACGCAAGTTTTCAATGCTTTAAGACATATAGTCTCTAATACAAACATGACGCTAATTACAGGCGGCATTACAGATAATGTATCTCAGGACAACAGAAAAAAAGATAAATTATTTACATCAATATATGCAATACAAGATAACCCAAATCTTGTCTTTGAATATCATAAGTCACATCTTGTACCATTTGGCGAATATATGCCATTAAAATCAATTTTACCTTTTCATAAACTTACGCCTGGTAATATTGATTTTTACCCAGGTAAACCAGGTTTTATCGTTAGCCTTGATAATTTTAACCTTAGAATTAGACCATTGCTTTGTTATGAAATAATTTTCCCAGATGAGGTTAGAATGAGTAATAAAGACGCTAATGTGATTTTAAACCTAACAAATGATTCATACTACGGTAATACTTCTGGTCAATATCAGCATTTTTATATGGCTTGGATGAGGGCCGTGGAAAATGGCATTCCACTCATTAGAGTGGCTAACAATGGAATATCAGCTGTTTTTGACCCTCTTGGCAGAATTTTAATAAAAACTAAATTAAACGATATTACATATATAGATTCTTATATACCTGCTAGTATTAAGAATGAGACTCCATACTCCATGTATGGCAATAGACTTTTATATCTTTATATGCTTATTTCACTTTTTATAGAGTTTTTACTACCACGCATGAATAAAATACCAACGTAACCATAACTAATAACTTTACTATACCCACAATCATTGGTATGTTGAGCGATTAAAATATTAATTCAAAGAATCAGAATGAAAGAAGTCGGAATCCTCGAAGAATTAGAGGCAAAGGGAAAAGTTGATCCCATTGATACGTATGTCGGTAAAAAACTTAAAACTAGAAGAATTATGCTAGGATTAAGTCAGCATGATCTTGGTGAAGCAGTTAATGTAAGTATTCAACAAATTCAAAAATACGAGAAAGCAACGAATAGAATTTCAAGCGGAAAACTATATGCTTTTGCAAAACTTCTTTTAGTGCCTGTAGAATTTTTCTTTACAGATGTTGAAAGAGAAATTGGGCATCATGTTGCAAGAGAAGAAAAAGAACTTCTAGATTCAAGCTATAATATTGCCGAAAAAGAATTGCTCGCCCTCGTCCGTTCATTCAGCGAAATCAAGGATGTTAGCGTAAGAAAAAAAATTGTAGACCTATTAAAATCACTATCAGACAAAACTGATCCAAATTTAATCTAATATACAAAGCCTAATGCTTAAAATCCTTAATATAATGTTAAGTAGAGACCTTGGAGGAATTCAACAAGCCTTCATTGATTACAATGATATTATCAAGGCCGTAGGATTTGAAGCTATACTCGTTACTTCAACAAATGCAAAAGTAAATGCTGAAATTGAGGGAGAGCATTACACTCTGCCAAACTATTGCTCCTTCGATCCTTTCTCAAAATATAAATTAAAAAAAATAGTAGAATCGGAAAATCCAGATTTAATAATAGCTCATGGGAAAAGAGCGATAAAATTTGCTCTTAGTACTCGAAAATCCTCGTCTCATAAAGTTATTATCATAGGTGTAGCTCATAACTACCGGATAGAGTCACTACTTTCATGTGATTATATTTTAAGCATAACGACTCATTTAAAAAACTATCTGATTAGTAATGGTTATAGGGATAATAAAATATTTTTAATGCCCAATGCAATAGATATTAAACCTGTCCAAAAACTTACCCGCAAGAAATTCACTAGTAAAAAAATTATAATAGGCACTCTTGCTAGATTCGTTCATAAAAAAGGCATAGATGTATTTATTAAAGCATTATCCATTCTGAAAGATCAAGGAATTGAATTTGAAGCAAAAATAGGTGGAGCCGGGGAAGAGCTAGGTAATATTAAAATGCTTATTAAAGATCTAAATTTACAAGATTGTATCAATCTTATCGGGTGGGTAAAAGATAAAGCTAAATTTTTTGACGAAATAGATATTTTTTGCCTTCCATCCAGACATGAACCATTTGGAATCATTATTCTTGAAACTATGTTACATAAAGTACCTATTGTCTCCACAAAATCAGAAGGCCCAGTAGAAATACTAACACCGAATGAAGCAATGCTTGTTGATATAGATTCACCAGAACAAATAGCTGAAAAAATATCATTTCTAGTAAAAAATAAAGACACAGCAACTTCTCTTAGTGAAAGAGCTTTCTTGAGAGTTGCAGAAAACTATGGTATTAAACATTCAGCCCTAAGATTAGAAACTTATATAAAAAAAATTCTCAAAAATGACATATAAATTATCATTTCTATCTAATAATCTACCTGTAGTAACTTATACAATGCCCTCATCTAAAACAGTCTCTATAAATTTGATTGTAAATGTAGGAAGTAGATATGAAAATAGTCAAGAAGAGGGAATCTCGCATTTCCTAGAACACATGGCTTTTAAAGGCACAAAAACTCGTTCTAGCAAAAAAATTGCAGAAGAATTTGATGCTATAGGCGGACAATTTAATGCTTATACATCAAAAGAACAAACAGTCTATTATGCAAAAGTTTTAGAAGAACATGTTGATAAGGCTATGGATATAATTTCTGATATTATCCTAGAATCTACATATAATAATGAAGAAATTCTCAAGGAACGTAATGTTATATGCCAAGAAATTGCAGAATCTCAAGATAATCCTGACGACCTTGCTTATGAACATCTTGTAAGAAATGCCTTTGCAAATCAACCTCTTGGAAAAGCAATACTTGGAACTGAATCTTCAATTTTTAACTTTGATACATCAAGCTTTAATTCCTATGTTGGTAAACATTATAATGCACAAAATATGGTGCTCTCAGCCGCAGGTAACGTTGATCACGAGAAATTTATAGAGATTGCTCAATCTAAATTTAACAAGATCAAGCAAGGCTCTCTTGTATTAGCAGAAGATGCAATATATACTACAGGTGAATCCCTTATAGATAAAGACTTGGAACAAAGTACAATTTTACTTGGCTTTAAAAGTAGTTCTTATAAAAATATTAAAAAATTCTACCACACTCAGATACTATCACTAATACTTGGTGGTGGGCTATCATCAAGATTATTCCAAAATATTCGTGAAAATTTAGGCCTCGCCTACTCCGTTGGTTCATTTAACTCTGCTTTTTTAGATAATGGGTTATTTAGCCTCTATGCAGGAACATCTCACGATAATGTGATGAAAGTTGCAATAGCCATGGGTGATGAGATAAATAAAATAAAAAATTCTTTATCTCAGGAAGAATTACAAAGAGCTAAAGATCAAATAAAAGTCAGTATTCTAATGGCAGAGGAAAAAACATCTTTTAAGTCCGAAGAAATTGGAAAAAACTATAGTTTATTTCAAAGATTTATTAGTACTGAAGATGTATTAGATGAAATAGCCAAAACAACTACTTCAGATATTACTACCACAGCTAATGAAATTTTTTCATCTAAACTTTGTATATCAGTCGTAGGAGCAAAAACTTCATTAGTTGATTCCTTTAAAATAGAAAAGAATCTAGCATGAACACCGAAGATATTTCAATAATAGTAGTATCATATTTTACTGGAGAGGTTCTATTCGACTGCATTGAAAGCTGTAGGAAGATGAGTGGCATAAAGGAAGTTATTCTTGTAAACAATGGCAATACTACTTACGCAATAAATAGACTCAAATGGCTTGAAAATACAGGAGAAATTAAAATAATAGACGGCCATGGAAATATTGGCTTTGCAAAAGCCTGTAATCTGGGGGCAAAACTAGCCACAGGAAGCTATTTGATGTTTGTAAATCCTGATTGCTACACTAACGATATTTCTTATGCATTAAAACTAAAAAAAGCCTTAGAAGAAAATAGCAAATATTGGTTTGCAACATCTCTTATTCTTAATTCTGACGGCTCAATTCAAAAGACTTGCAGAAGAAACCTAATGACACCTTTAAACGCAATAAGTCAAAGCTTTGGGCTCTCCATATTTGGCCTCCCATCTATAAATAGAGACGTATCTGAAATTAAAAAATTGAGTAAAATATCTGAGATCGAGGCTTTTTCTGGCGCTTTATTTTTTGCTTCCAAAGAAAGTTACTTTAAGGTAGGCGGACTTAGCGAAGAATATTTTCTCCATGTTGAAGACATGGATTTAAGTAAAAAAATAGCTCTAGCTGGTGGAAAAATTTGTTTTGTTAAAGATGCAATTATTTATCATAAACTTAGCACTAGCGATGTCACAAGCAAATTCTTAGAACTTCACAAAACCAAAAGCTTTATAGTTTATTTGCAAAAATTCTTCCCGATATGTCGAAAACCCATTATCAAACAAATCTTATCTATGGCCATATGGATAAGGTATTACCTGAAGACATTTTACAAATAATTGACTTTTTAGTAAAAATCTGTATAAGCTAGAGCATATATCTGGAACAAATCCAGATCAATACAGAGTAATATAATGAATATTTCAATAAAGTCTCTTCTGCAGAAATTATTTTCTAGGAGTGATATCAGACGGTTTCTTTTTGTCCTAACACATTAATCGCATCTTACGAATAAATGATTCACACAGCGATGATCCATTGAAATAAATTACATTTAAAATCAAATAGAATAGAAATATGGTTGTTATTACAAATTTAGCCATGAGTTATGGCGCTAAATTACTTTTTACTGACTGCGCATTAAATTTACTTCCTGGCTATAGATATGGGTTAGTTGGAGCAAATGGCGCAGGTAAATCTACATTATTAAAACTATTGATTGGTGATGAGACGCCATCTCTAGGTGAAGTTTCAATCCCAAGACATGCACGTGTTGGCTGCATGAAACAGGATCAATATTTATTTGAAAATGAACTCATAATAAATACTGTAATTGCAGGAAAAGAAGAACTTTGGAATGCAATCCAGGAAAAGGAAAGATTATTAGCTTTGCCAGAATGCGATGAAGCTACTGGCTATAGGCTTGGTGAACTTGAACAAATTATTTATGATAATGATGGATATACATCTGAAATTAAAGCAGCTGAGATTCTTGTTGGTCTGGGAATAAAAGAAGAGCAACATTATTTACCGCTTTCAACTTTGTCAGGAGGATATAAACTTAGGGTATTACTTGCTCAGAGCCTATTTAACGACCCTGATATTCTGCTACTTGATGAACCAACAAACCACCTTGATATTCTTTCTATATACTGGCTGGAAGGATACTTAAAACAGGTTTTCAAAGGTGTTTTGGTTTTTATCTCTCATGACGTTACATTCCTAAATAATCTCTCAACTCATATAATTGATATTGATTATGGTGAAGTAAGACAATATACAGGAAATTACGACAAATTCTGCCTCCTAAAGCAACAAGTTGTAGAGCTAAAACTGCATGAATTAAATTATTCTCAAAAGAAAATAGCTCGGATGCAAGTTATTGCTGACAAATTTAGAGCAGGAACTCGTGCGAGTCAGAGTAAATCACTCGAAAAGAAAATTGATAAAATTGAACTTCCAGATATTCAAAAATCTTCAAGAGTGAGTCCTAATTTTAATTTTCGTTCAAGAAGACCTTCTGGTAAATTAGTTGTTAAGATTGATAATATTTCAAAGCATTTTGGAGAAAAGAATGTTCTTAAGAATGTTGGATTTGATGTTGTTAGAGGAGAAAAAGTTATTGTCATGGGGCCTAATGGCGTAGGTAAATCCACTCTTCTTAAAATTATCTTGGAAAAAATAAAACCAGATTCAGGAAATATTGATTGGAGGCACGAGGTTAATATTTCCTATTTTGCTCAAGATCATTATGAATTGCTGAATGAATCTATGACAATTTATGATTGGCTTCAGGCGCAAGCTCCAGAAGAAACAAATGAAAAAATCAGAGCAACTTTAGGACAAGTGCTATTCCGTCAGGATGATGTTGGTAAAAATATACTCAATATAAGCGGTGGTGAAGGAGCTAGGTTGCTACTTGGAAAAATAATGTTAGATAAGTCAAATGTGCTTATACTTGATGAACCTACCAACCATATGGATATAGAAACGAAAGAAGCTCTAAAGAATGCTTTAGTCGAATTTGAAGGGACTGTTATTCTTGTTAGCCATGATAGGGATTTCGCAACCTCAATTGCAACAAGAGTTATATCTCTATCTGAGAAAAAGATGATTGACTTCAAAGGATCCTATACGGAGTATTTAGCAAGGTATGAAAGTGACTATTTGAATAGTTCTTGGGTCCTTGCTTCTCATAGTTCAAAAAAATAAAAACTCTAAATAAAAGAGGCGCTTAAGTGATTAAGCGCCTCTTCATAATTAATTAAAAACTATTTAAATTTATTTTGTTTTCTTTGGTGCATGATTATGGTGACAATGATCCATAGATTCAGACATTTTTTTACCAAAAATATCAAATACTTCCATCATTGATTTAGCTCCCATTTCTACCATTTCCTTTGAATTGCTAATAGCATTTGCAGTTGCTGTTTTTGCAAATTGCTGTTGCTTTTGCATAGCATGTTCAGGATTAGGGGAAGACAAAAAATCACGAGAAGCCTCAATTGAATCAGCCATTTGTTTTTGAGCTATCTCACCTACTCTTCTCATAATTGCTTGCGCATTTTCAGCTGTAATTTGTCCAGCCTTCATCATTGAATCTAAATTCTTTTGAGCTAGTTCGGAAAAGAGAGAAGCATCGCAATTTCCAAAATTCTTAAACATATTTGTAAATGCATCCTTATCACCGAATTGTTTGAAAGCATCAAAAAAAGCGTTGTTTGGAGATTGTGTCATTGTGCTTACCTATAGTTCTAGTTGATTATAATTTTATGCTATGAATATAAATGATATTACACAAGAAAAAAATGAAAATAATATCATTTATTCTAAATAAAATGTTTAAATATAGCATTTAAGCAAGTATAAGTAGCATAGTTTTATATTTATCGATCTATTGCAGCTCAACTTGACCTACCACCGGCAGAAAAAGGTCGCACGTTAGGACGGGTACGCGGCTCTGGGCGCACACTGCATTCAGTAATCGGGGTCATAGTTGGTACTGCTCCAGCTGGATCTCTAAGTGGAAACGGAGGGGGAACAGGATGATGTTGCATTATACTACACGCAGCAACGGCTTCATGAGCTACACCGGCAGGAAAGTGATGTGTAGGAGCTGCAAATGATGGTGCTTTAACACCACATAAAGTCGGAAGCATAATAACGTCAAACTCTTCGTGGTCTCCTGGAACAGGAGGAGTAGGTGAACGTCTTTTTGGACTTGAAGGTTTACTCATAATTAACTCGCATAATAATTGCATATTTGATGTTAACAAGTGAAGTAATATAGTTGAACAATTTATACATAAATATTAAAAATCACTCTTAACATGTGGCTTTAATATCAAAATAATACTCAATAAAAACTATAAGGATCTACTTCTAGCCTGATATTTTCATGAGTTGCTGGAATTTGTAAATTCACAAGCTGCGAAGCATAATTCTGCAAATTGAAACTTTTATCAGCAATTAGCAAAATTCTAAACCTAAAATTTCCTTTTAATTTGCTCATAGTAGCAGGAGCTGGGCCTAATATTTTTACTCTATCCGTATTAGGCGCCATGTTTTTGATTTTCTTAGCAAAATTCATTGTAGTTATTTCATTTTTACCTGTTATTATTAACGCTATAATTCTTGAAAACGGCGGGAGAAAAGAATTTTTTCTTGACTCAAGTTCAGCGTCATAAAATTCCTGAGTTAAATTATTGGAGAGAATTTGTAAAATAGGATTATCAGGAAAATAGGTTTGGATATATACAGTGCCTTCGTACTCATCCCTTCCCGCTCTTCCACTCACTTGCTGAAGCACCTGAAAACATCTCTCATTTGCCTTAAGATCTATATTACTTGCTCCCAAATCAGCGTCAATAATTCCAACTGTTGAAATTTTTGGAAAATGGTAGCCTTTAGTAATAATTTGAGTTCCTATTATTATATCTATATTTCCTTGCTCAACATTTTGAATGAATTCATCCGTGCCACCAACTAATGAGGATTGCTCTCGTGTAAAAACGTGGATCCTAGCTTTAGGAAATATATTTTGAGCTTCTTCAGCTATTCTATCTACTCCAGGGCCACATGCTAGAATTGTTTCACTTAAACATTCTGGACAAGAATTAGGTATAGTATCTGTATGACCACAATGATGGCAAATTAATGAGTTTGTTTTTTTATGCACAACAAGCCAGGCAGAGCAACTTTTACAAGCAAAACGAAATGAACATGAAGTACAAAGCATCAATGGAGCAAAGCCCCTTCTATTCAAGAATAATAGTGATTGAAGACCATTTTCTAAATCATTTCTAATAGCATCTTCTAATTGTTTTGATATCCAATTGCCCTTCCGAGTGTTTTTCATATCAATGATTTTAACAGAAGGAATTTTAGCTACTCCATATCTTTTTGATAATTTACAGTGGTGATACTTCTCATTTTTAATATTTAAATATGTTTCCATAGATGGGGTAGCAGAAACAAGTATTATCTTAATTTTTTCAAAACTCGCTCTAAGAACTGCTGCATCTCTAGCATTATACAGTATATTTTCTTCTTGCTTATAAGCACCGTCGTGCTCTTCATCAACTATAATAAGCCCAAGGTCTTTATACGGTAAAAACAAGCTGCTACGAGTTCCTATAATAACTTTTGCTTTCCCAGTCGAAATAGCTACAAATACATCTCTCTTTTTAGATGGTGTTACTGCGGAATGCCAAACATATGGCTTAAATCCAAAAACTTTAGTAAAACGTTCAATAAGCTGCTTTGTTAAACCAATTTCGGGCAGCATCAATAATACTTGCCTCCCATCCTTTATATATTCATTTAAAACATGAAAATAAACTTCAGTTTTCCCTGAACCAGTAACACCTTCTAGGAGCGAAACTTTTGATGTATTTTGCATCTCAATGCAAGCTGAATTTTGCTCTTTATTTAGTTCAGGCATCTTAACTGAAGCTATTTGAGGAATTAATTTATATTCTTTTAACGGATCTAGAGTAATAGGAAGGACCATCTTACAGCAAGAGGCTTGGTCAATTATATAATATTTAGCCAAAGCTTCTAAAAATCTTCTGAATTCTTTGGATATTGATGGTAATTGGAATTTAAAACCTATAGATTTGATTGCATATTTTTTTGTATTTTCTTTAACTCGTTTATCAGCATCACTCCAAACAATTCCCATTACACTTTTATTCCTAAATGGCACCAGCACAATATCTCCTAAAGATACAGCTTCTTCAGTCTGATATGTTAACATTGGAACTTTTGGCCTTGACGTCAGAATATTGAAGTGTTTCACGCTTTTCTTGCAAAAATCTATTTTGATAATAGAATATACTCCCTATTAAACTTAGTCTACAGGATTCAAAATAAACATGTCATCATATTATATAACTACCCCAATATATTACGTAAATGATAAGCCGCACATCGGCCATGCGTACACAACACTTGCATGCGACGTTCTGGCTAGATTTATGAAACTTTCAGCTAGAGATGTGAAATTTCTTACAGGAACTGATGAACACGGACAAAAAGTTGAAAAATCAGCAGAGAAAGCAGGGCTGAATCCGCAAGATTTTGTAGATAAATTATCAGTCCCATTTAGAGAATTATCCACCCTACTCTCATTAGACAATGATGATTTCATTAGAACTACAGAAGAAAGGCATAAAAAAGCTGCTAGATTTTTTTGGGAGATATTGAAAAAAAATGGTCACATATATGAAGGAAAATACTCAGGCTGGTATGCTGTTAGAGACGAAGCTTTCTACGCTGAATCAGAACTTACAGAAGCAGGTTTAGCACCTACAGGCGCGCCCGTTGAATGGGTAGAAGAGCCAAGCTATTTTTTTGATCTATCAAAATGGCAAGATAAATTACTTGAATTCTATGAGCAAAATCCAGATTTTATAAAACCTTCTTCAAGAAGAAATGAAGTTATCAGTTTTGTAAAAAATGGATTAAATGACTTATCAATCTCACGCACAACTATGAAATGGGGAATCCCAGTTCCTGGCGATGAAAATCATGTTATGTATGTATGGCTTGATGCTCTGACAAATTATATTTCAGCATTAGGCTACCCAGAAAATACAGAGGATTTTCAAAAATTTTGGCCAGCTAACGTACATATGGTTGGAAAAGATATATTGAGATTTCACGCTGTTTACTGGCCCGCCTTTCTAATGGCAGCCGGTGTCGCCACACCTAAAACAATTTTTGCCCACGGATGGTGGACTAACGAAGGACAAAAAATTTCTAAATCAATTGGAAATGTAATAGACCCATTTGCTCTTGTTGAAGAATTTGGCTGCGATTATGTTAGATATTATATGATGAGAGAAGTAATTTTGGGTAATGATGGAAATTTCTCGAGGGAAAGCTTTATTAATAGAATAAATAGTGAACTCGCTAATAAAATAGGTAATTTATGCCAGCGGACGCTAGCTTTTATAAATAAAAATCTTGAAGCCAAGGTCCCTTTGCTTGAGAATCCAGAAGAAATTCTCAAAAATTCAGATCTTATAAAATTAGCTTATAATTCATTAGACCTGTTTACAACTCAAATAGATAACCAAGATATTAACAGCTTCCTTGACGGAATAGTAAAAATTGCTGATGAGGCAAATATATATATAGACAAAGAAGCTCCTTGGACTCTTAGAAAAACAGATCCTGAGAAAATGAATGAAGTTTTATATGTACTTCTTGAGGTAATAAGATGTATTGGAATTTACCTCATACCTATTGTTCCTTGCAGCGCTCACGAAATTCTAAATCAAATTGATATTTCGGCTCAGGAAAGGATGTTTGCTAATTTAACACATAAAGACAGAATTGAACCAGGAAAAATACTCCCCGCTCCATCACCAATATTCAAGAGACTAGAACTATGAGTTTTTTAATAGATACTCATTGCCATTTGAATATGGAGCCATTTAAAGACGACCTTGATTCAGTAATCAATAATGCAAATAGTGCTGGTATCAAATATCTTCATACTATCTGTACAAGTTTAGAAGAACTTCCAGAAATTATCTCTATCTCAGAAACTAATGAAAATATATATTGTTCGGTTGGAATTCACCCATGCAATGTAACTGAAAAGAATATAGCCACGTCCGAAAAATTGTCTCATCTCTCAAAACATCCAAAAATTATAAGCTTCGGTGAGACGGGCCTTGATTATTACCATGACACGAAACATATCAGAGTACAGAAAGAATCATTTATTAATCATATTCATGCAAGCCACTCTGATAAATTACCTATTATAGTTCATACTAGAGATGCAGAGGATGATACAATAGATATTCTCACATCAGAAATGAAAAACGCTCCATATACAGGAATAATTCACTGTTTTACAGCAAGCGAAAAATTCGCTCGTAAGGCACTAGAACTCGGCCTATATATTTCAATAGCAGGTATTGTAACATTTAAAAATGCTATTACTCTTCAAGAAATAGTTTCTAAGCTCCCGCTTGATATGATTCTAGTTGAAACAGATGCTCCTTACCTTGCACCCATGCCTCATAGAGGCAAAAGAAACGAACCAGCTTTTGTCAAATATACAGCAGAATTTTTGGCAAAGTTACATAATAAATCTATTGTTGAGATTACTGAAATCACCACTTCAAATGCTAGAAGAGTTTTTTCTAAAGCTAATTTCGACTGATTTAAAACACAGATTATTATAAATACCATCGCGAAGGGGGAATAGCGACTGTGGCAATTGTAAGTTGAAACAACGTCATTTCGAGGAATGTAATGACGAAGCAACCCACCTTTTTCACTCTGGATTGCTTGCTGCGTTAGCAATGACGCTAGATTAACCGGACATCACCCAGGTTTATTAATTACACAGTCCTCAAAATACTTACTTTCATTAATTCAGTAACCTTTCGAATTATTAAATTAACTCTATTCTATTTTATGAACCCTCTAATTTTCATTAATATATATATTGACTTAGTAGAAATAATATATTATAATACTAAAATAAATTAGTCCATAGAAACATAATAATGAATATAACAAAGAAACTTTTTACCAAATTTACTCAAGTAGCTTACAAATCTAGAGAAGTTCAAGAGGTTCTAGAAAGGCACTTAGCAACAATACCTTATGGGTGGGAGCTCCTTGCTAATTCAGCTGATAATGCTGACACAGCTGCACATAATTATAGAGCCCTTGCATTTGTAAATAAAGCTACAAAGCAAGTTATTTTTGCTAGCGCCGGCACTGATCCAAAAAGTCTGGATGATATCAATGATGATATCCTATTAATGAGACATCAAGCATTTACGAAAATTTATTCAATAAAAGAATTTATACCATTAGTCTTATCTAAAATAGAAAATCCAGAGGAATATACATTTTCTTCAGCAGGACATTCTCTAGGTGGCGCTGTTTCTGATATTACAGCCTATGTCCTAAAAACAATGCGTTTAAACGTTATCGAATCTATCACTTTCGATAACCCTGGTGCTAAACCAGTTATTGAAGACGCAGTAAAAAAAGGCATAATTGCTAAATTAGCCGCAAAAGAAGAAGGTGAGATTTCCTTCGTGTCTAATCTTGTTAGACCTAATCTAATAAATACTACCAACACACAAATGGGCGAAATTCAACTTGTAATCCTTCCAAAAGATATCCAAGTTGAAGTAGCAGAAGAAAAAGCTGCAGTAGTAAGTTATTCTAATTTTCTTTCTTACTTGTCTGGTAAAGTTGGTTCAGCACTTTGGGATACAGTTGCTGGTTTAAATCCATTTGGTAATTCCATTATTGATCTTGTATCAAATGCAATGGCTATAAATTCAGCTTATCAACATATGTATGATCCAAAATACATTGCAACCGCCATTCTTAAGCTTTCAAAATTTGCACCAATTTATGAAGAGACTACTAAATTTCTTGTATCAGCTATAAATCGTTTAAATCATATCTATGATAATGCAAAAGCTGTAATTGAAGGCCATGAAACAATAGCTGAAGTTGCTAAACTTGCAGGAATTATAGCATCAATTTATATGAGCGGTGGGACACTTGCACCATCTCTTATACCAGAAGTTATTGAGGCAACTAATTCTTTAGTATCTCTTGGACAAAAAGCCATAAGCCTATACGGTGAAACAACCACATTATATGAAGAATCTATTAGAGTTGTTAAATATGCTCCAAGATTAACAGAACATAAGCTTGATAATTTTGTAGCTGCCTTTAATACAGGTGAGGATAACACACTAGAAGTATTATCTGGTTACAATAAATCGGACAAGGGGCTAAAAGTAAAAGTTGGAAAAACCTTGTTTGCTAAATTTAAATCCGCGCTCTCATCAAAGAAAGATGCGCCTCATCACTCAGAAGAACATGTAGAAAATGAAAATAAAGATACTGGCTTCTTTTCTAACTTTAAAAAATTAGTTAGCAAAAAATTAGATGATGTTAAAAGATTTTTCAAAGGTGATCAGCATGATGAGATTGAAGTAAGCTGTTCTGAGGATGGTATGACTGAAACTGTAAAAGTACCTTCAAATCTTGCGCAAGAAGTAATTCATCATAAAGAAAATACTAAACCAACTTTCTCTGAATTACTAAATAATGTAGATTTATCTCCTGATGATATTTTTGCACAGGCGAATGATCATGTTTTAGCTTTAACTGGAGAAAATGGTTTAGATTTACTAGATGCTCAAGAAGCTGCCGCAGCTGCTTAACTTCCATAGATTCAATTATAAAGTAAAAGCACGTACTCAACTCTGTGCTTTTTTTTATTTTGAATTAATATTTCTTTTCAAAACATTCTATATCTTTCTTAGAAGTAAATGCCTCAACTGTCTCAACACTTCCATCTAAATCCATAAGAAGGAACTCTACTTTTAATTGAGGATAATTTTTATATATTACTTCTCTTACTTCTAAAAATTGAGCGCGGTGAACTTCTGTTTCACGTTCTCTGCTACTCTCAATTTCACTTCCAAGCAACTTTTTATATAATGCACAATTTCTATGATCAATAATAATAACACCCTTTACCTTATGCAAATCTACAACTAATTTTAAGTGGTCTAGAAATGTTTTCTCCCACTCAGGATATTGTTTGTTATAAACTCCTAGGCTTGCACCTGCTAAAACTAACGTATCGTAATTATCAGTTAGCCCTCTTTTTTGCATAAATTGTGACACCTCATCGTTTAGCCTAAAATCTATACAAGAAATTAAAAGATAATCTGATTGATGCCTGTAATTGGAAGGTTTCTTACTTGATTTTATCTTTATTGCTTCAGCTCTAGGAAGATTTTTGCCAAAATCATCTATTTCTTCGTGAAAACAATTTATATTATGCTCAGCTACAGCAGAAGCTGAGAAAAAAATAAAAATAAGATTAAATGCTAATTGTAACAACGTTTTCATATAATAACTCCAAATCTTGGTGTAAATTAACAACCACTGATTGAAGTTTATATAGATAAAAGAAAATTTCAATTAATTTCGGAGCTGGATTCATACCAAGCCCCATATTAAATCAGACGAATGATTTTTAATGCGAAGATGCGCAAACTTATACTTAATAAGTGCGTAAAGCGCAAGTTCCAGCAAAAATCGTTTGGATCATTTAAAAATGAAGCTTGGTATTATTATATGTCTAGCGAAAAAGCAGGTATAATCGCTTCTATAGATTCAGAATTTGATAGATTTGTAAAAAAATAACTTCCATACATAATACCAGATTCAGTATATAAGACAGCTTGGCTTGCATATTCAAACTCAGAATTAACCTCGATAATTGGCTGCTGACCTACAACACCTTCGCCTATTGTACTATTAGTAGTCCCATCTTTCTCTATAATATGCCATTTTCTAGATATTAATTGTATAGAAGAGGGAGAATGATTTTTTATCGCTATTTTATAAATAAATACGTATTTATGATTAGATTTATCAGATAGCTCTTTTGCAAAAAAAGGCCTAACAATTATCTCAATACCTTGAGTAACTTGCCTATAATTGTATGGATTAAACGTTTCTTGTGACTGCATACATATAAAAATCGTAGTGTTTACCTTTTAGCTTTTCATATTTAGATAATTCGCCCTCTCTCTTAAACCCTATATTTTCAATGAGTTTCAATGATCTTGAATTATGCTGACCAACTGTTGCTTGAATTCTAACTAATCCAAGTTTTTTCAATCCAAATTCAACTATATGAAAAACAGCATTAGTCATAATGCCCTTTCCCCAATAGTGTTTATTTAGATCATAGCTAAGTTCGCCTCTAAGATGCTGAACGCTTATATTATTAAAACCAGCAGTACCTATTATTTCATCTTTCTCATTTACAATTGACCAATAATAGCTCCTTTTATACGAAAATAAGCTTGCCCAGTATTTTAGCTCATTATAAGCATCCTCAATAGTTTTAGGAACACTATCTTCGCCTATAAAATCACTAACATCTTTCTGATTTATATACTCAAAAAAAAGCTTTGCATCTTTTTCTGCATTGATAGGCCTTAAACCATAATCACCAAATTTAAAGCTTGGAAATTCTGAAAACATCTATTCCTCACACGTATTTTGTTGGATCTTTTACATTGTTAATTTTAAATGCTTCCTTTCTCA
The DNA here is from genome assembly GCA_964409695.1 of uncultured Rickettsia sp. GTDB lineage: Bacteria > Pseudomonadota > Alphaproteobacteria > Rickettsiales > Rickettsiaceae > JABDAD01. The sequence goes on from CAYPDX010000001.1 coordinate 50,482, forward strand.
TTAAGCAAGCAAGGCAATTTCCACAAGATAAACCATCTTTTGTCGAATCATAACAGGAAATAGTGTGTGAATAATCAATAGCTAAATCCAAACCAGTCTTTACTATTTCAGCTTTTGTCATTTTGATTAAAGGAGCATGAATTTTAATCCTATGTTCTTCTGAGGTAAAATCTACTGCCTTATTTGCAAGTTGTTCGAAAGCTTGAATAAACTCAGGTTTAGTGTCTGGGTAATTAGCTGCATCCTGCGAATGAGCACCATAAAAAATATCATAAGCTGAGATTACTTCAGCATAAGCAAGAGCTAGGCTTAAAAATATTGTATTACGAGCAGGAACATAAGTTACAGGGACTTGGTTTCCTAAGTCACTTGCAAGATTATATTTAGGAACAGAAATTGAGTCATCCGTAAGCGCAGACCCCCCCAATTCTCTTAAATCAAGATTGATAATTTTGAGATTTTTTACGCCAAGGAGTTCTAAAGATTTTTTTGCTTTCTCTAGTTCAATGATATGTCTTTGTCCATACATAAAGCTTATAGGAAAAACTTCATAACCATCTTTTAACATCATAGCTACTACAGTTATAGAGTCAATTCCTCCACTAACTAATACTACTCCCTTTTTCTTCATTTTTTCTCGTGTTTTATGCTTATATTCAAAATAATATATCTATATTTTCTGCCTATTTCTATACTTAATTATATTTTTTTAAAACTATTCAATCCCCACATACTTATGCATCTGAGCCGAAAATATATAATTATTATTCATTGCTATCTCCATAGCAAGTTTGTTATTATCAATATTTTTTATCTTATCAACTTCATCAATTGGCTGCACATACACAGGTTTATCAAAAAAATTCCAATCAGGTACAGCTTCATAACCATCCAAAGTTTTTGACACTAAAAACTTATATGCAATTATATATTGCTCTAAGTCAGCTCTAATTCGATGATACTTACCATTTGATGACTTAGGCGAACAAACTATCTCTACTTCATTCGGTAATTCTTGAAATAAAGTGCCATTAGTTTCAACTTGGATTCTAAAACCTTTGGCTATTAAAAATTTGCAAAGTGGTGTGATATTCTGTCTCAGTGGCTCACCTCCAGTTAGTACAACTAAAGAACATTTTGTATCTTTTGTAAGATCGAGTGTTTGCTTAAGAATTTCTTCAAGCGACTTTTCTTCAAAAGTTTCAAATTCAGTATCACAAAAACTGCAGGCAAGATTACATCCTCCTAGCCTAATAAATAAAGCAGGATTTCCTGTATACGGCCCTTCTCCTTGAAATGTAAGAAAAATATTTTGTATTTTGAGAATCTCGCCATCTGATTTTTCAGGAGCTCTGATTGGGTTTTTTCCAAACATAATATTATCTAAGTTTAAGGGATGCTAATCCGATAACTGCAAAAATTACCGACACAATCCAAAATCTAGCAACTACTTTTGACTCACTCCATCCCTCTTTTTCAAAGTGGTGATGAATAGGAGCCATTTTAAAAAATCTTTTTCCGCCAGTTACTTTGAAATAATAAACTTGAATTATCACAGAAAGTGTCTCAATAACAAATAATCCACCAATTATTGCAAGCAATATTTCTTGTTTTGCAATAACGCTAAGTACTCCAAGAGCTCCACCAAGAGCAAGACTGCCAGTGTCTCCCATGAATATTTCAGCTGGTTGAGCATTATACCATAAAAATCCCAGACCAGAGCCTATAATAGCGGAACATACAACTGTAAGCTCAGCTGCGCCAGGTGTATATACTACTTGCAAATAATTTGCATAGATGCTACTCCCCACAATATATGAAATTAGAGCAAAACATGTAAAAGCAATGACGATTGGTACAATAGCGAGTCCATCAAGACCATCTGTTAAGTTAACTGCATTTGAAGCTCCTATAATTACAAATGCAGCAAATGGTATATAAAAATAGCCTAAATTCAGGAATAGGTTTTTAAAATATGGGAATGATAAATCTGTTGCATGAGCATTAGGTGCTAATTTTAAAATTAAAAAACAAACAGGTATTATTACTATCAACTGAATTAATAATTTTCTTTTTGCGCTAACTCCATGGTGATTTTTTTTAACAACTTTTAAATAATCATCATAAAAACCTAATCCTGCAAAGGTTAAGAAAACGAGTAAAAATAACCACACATAAGGATTAGCTAAATCGCAAAGTAGCAAGCTAGAAAGAATGACAGAAATAATAATCATTATTCCACCCATTGTAGGTGTTCCAGCTTTAGACTTGTGACTTTCAGGCCCCAATTCTCTTATTGGTTGCCCATCTTCCTTCCATTTTTTTAAAAAAACTATCAATTTTTTTCCAATAACTATGGTTGAAAAAAAGCTCAATAATAAAGCAACTATAGATCTAAAAGTTATATAGTGGAATAAATTAGCTATATGAAATTGATTTATATATGGTTTTAATAATGCGTATATCATTTTACTTCTTTATATAATTAGAAAAATATTCAACAAATCTTTTTACTTTTGTACCTTTAGATCCCTTTACTAAAATAGTTGCGTCGGAATTTGGGAACTTAGAAAGAATATCATGAAATGATTTATCAGAAGTACCATGATAATGATAAGATTCTAATTTAGAAGACAATTCATCATTTAGATATTTCATATATTCACACAAAGTAAAGAGTTTTGAAACACCAGTTTCAATAACAAAATTAGATAAGTCAGCATGCATTTCAGCTGACTTAGGGCCAAGTTCTCTCATATCAGCAAGTATAGCAATTTTTACACCAGCTATTTCCGATAAATTTTTAAGCGCAGCTTTAACAGACGCAGGATTTGCATTATATGCATCGTCAATTATTGTATATTTATGGCCATTATAATTAAGAACAGAAGTAACTCCTCTACCATCGTATGGCCTTACATTCTCACTTGCTTTCACAGCAAGATCCATATTTAACCCTAAAGTGTAAGGAACAAGAAAAGCTGCCGCGAAATTTATTGCTTGATGTTTTCCTATTAGATAATTCTTAGAATGATAAATCCTATCAAAAATACTATATGTAACTAGCGCGTGATCTTCATCTCTTACATAATCAATAACTCTACAATCTGCCTTCTCACCTTCTCCGAATGTATAGATTTTTGTAATTTCTAAATTTTTCAATATTGATTTTTGAATATCGAAAGTTGAATTATCAATATTTAGAATAGCAAACCCGTCTTTCGTCATATATTCAAAAATTTCGCACTTTGCTTTACAAATATTTGCTAAAGTTCCAAGACCTTCTCCGCCCATATGAGCTTCAGATATATTTGTAATGATTGCTATATCAGGTTTTACAAGATTTGTAAGATTTCTTACTTCTCCAGCATTATTCATTCCTATTTCATTTACAGAATAAATAGTATCATCAGAAATTGACGCAAGACTTAGAGGAACACCTGTATGATTATTATAACTATCCTTATTAGCATAAGTCTTACCGAATGCTGACAATATAGTTCTCAATGCTTCTTTCGTTGAAGTCTTACCAGCGCTCCCAGTAACTCCTATGAATTTAGCAATAGAATTACTTCTTTTATATTCTGCAAGTTTATTGAAGGCTTTATATGAATTATCAACAAGTATAACCCTTGGATCTTCAAACTTCCTATCACTTATCGCGCAAGATGCCCCACGCTTAAAAGCATCTTCTATATATTCAACACCATGCTTATTTTCTCCCGGAAGCGCTATAAAAATATCGCCAGGAATTATATCGGAAGACGAATAACAAATATTTTCTGCCTTAATATCAATGTCTATATCCTTATCCAAAGCTCTTGAAAGAGATTTGGAATTCCAAATAATATCACTCATCTAATTAAACACCTTTTCTTTCAATAATTTTTTGTTTAATCTCAGAGATTGCCTTAGCAGGATTTAAACCTTTAGGGCATATTTTTGTACAATTCATAATTGTGTGGCAGCGATAAAGCTTAAAAGGATCTTCTAGCTCATCAAGCCTTTCTCCTGAACCTTCATCTCTAGAATCAACAAGCCATCTATTTGCCTGAAGAAGTGCCGCTGGTCCTAAATATTTATCGCCATTCCACCAATAACTTGGACAAGCTGTTGAACAACAGGCACATAATATACACTCATATAATCCGTCTAATTTCGCTCTATCTTCAGGTGATTGTAATCTCTCACCATCCGAAGGAGGCGATGAATCTGATTGAAGCCAAGGTTTAATAGATTCATATTGAGCATAAAAATGCGACATATCTGAGATAAGATCTTTTATAACCTTCATATGAGGCAATGGGGAAATTTTTACATCACCACTTACCTCATCAATAGGTTTAATACATGCAAGAGTATTTGTCCCATCAATATTCATCGAGCAACTACCGCAAATACCTTCTCTACAAGATCTTCTAAAAGTTAGAGTTGGATCTACTTCATTCTTTATTTTGATAAGAGCATCAAGAACCATAGGGCCACATTCAGCCATATCTACTTCATATGTATCAATCCTTGGATTATCAGTTAAGTCCGGATCATATCTATAGATCTTGAATTCCCTTAATTCCTTAGCTTGTTTATCTAGCTTAAATTTCTTACCTTCTTTTACCCTTGAGTTTGTAGGTAATCTTAACTCTGCCATATTACTACTCTCTTAATATACTCTTTTTTTCAAAGGAACAGACTCTACTTCATTTGTAAGTGTGTTAAGTTTAACATCTTTATATTCAAGCCTTACCTTACCTTTCTCGTCAATCCAGCCAAGACTATGAACAAGCCATTTTTTATCATCTCTTTCTGGATAATCTTCACGCGCATGAGCACCTCTACTTTCTTTTCTAGCCGCCGCTGCATGCATAGTTATAACAGCTTGATCTAGAAGATTTGCTAACTCTAATGCTTCAATAAGATCGCTATTCCAAATTAGAGAACGATCTGAGAGCTGAATATCGGAATATTTTGCTCTATCTTTGTCTATCTGCTTAACACCTTCTTGCAAAGTTTCTTCTGTTCTAAAAACTGCCGCATGATTTTGCATTGTTTTTTGCATGGCAAGCCTTAGTGTTGAAACTTTTGTTTTGCCATTAGCATTTCTAATTTTATCAAACCTATTTAATATATTGTCAATTTTTGTCTTTGAAATTACAGAATGGCTTGTATTAGGTTTAATTAGTTCTCTTGCTTTTAAAGCAGCGCTTCTTCCAAACACAACTAAATCTAACAATGAATTAGAACCTAACCTATTAGCCCCATGAACAGATACACACGCAGCCTCTCCAATTGCCATAAGCCCTTCAACCTTAACATTTTCCTTTCCATTCTTAGTAATTACTTCTGCATGGTGATTTGTTGGTATACCGCCCATATTATAATGAACAGTTGGTAAGACAGGAATTGGTTCCTTTGTAACGTCGACACCTGCAAATATTTTTGCAGTTTCTGAAATACCAGGAAGCCTTGCGTGAAGTACTTCTGGGGATAGGTGATCAAGATGAAGATATATATGATCTTTATTAGGCCCAACACCTCTACCAGCTCTTATTTCCATAGTAATAGCTCGCGATACGACGTCCCGAGAAGCCAGGTCCTTAGCGTGAGGAGCGTATCTTTCCATAAAACGTTCACCTTCTGAGTTGACTAGAAAGCCACCCTCGCCTCTAGATCCTTCCGTTATAAGACAACCTGCACCATAAATGCCAGTTGGATGAAATTGCACAAATTCCATATCTTCAAGAGGCACTCCTGCTCTCGCGCACATTCCTCCACCGTCTCCTGTACAAGTGTGCGCGGATGTTGCAGAAAAATATGCTCTTCCGTATCCACCCGTTGCCATAACAACAATATGAGCTTTAAAAATATGTATTGAACCATCATCTAAATTCCATGCTACAACACCTTTACAGACACCATCTTCCATAATTAAATCAAGAGCAAAATATTCAACAAAGAATTTAGCTTTGTGTTTTAAGGCTTGTTGATATAAAGTATGAAGTATTGCATGCCCTGTTCTATCTGCTGCCGCGCATGTTCTTTGAGCTGGCTTTCCTTCACCAAAATGAGTTGTCATGCCACCAAATGGTCTTTGGTAAATCTTCCCTTCTTCAGTTCTAGAAAAAGGAACACCATAATGTTCTAGTTCTATCACTGCCTTCATAGCATTTTTACACATATATTCGATTGCATCTTGATCACCAAGCCAATCTGAACCTTTTATAGTATCATACATATGCCAGCGCCAATCATCTTCTCCCATGTTAGCAAGAGCAGCGCTTATTCCACCCTGAGCTGCCACTGTGTGACTTCTAGTTGGGAATAATTTTGTAACACAAGCTGTTCTAAGACCTTGTTCAGCCATGCCAAGAGTGGCACGAAGTCCAGCGCCCCCAGCGCCTACTACGACAACATCATATTCGTGTTCCGTTATTTTATATTCAGTCATGCTTTAATTCTCTAGTTAACTTGTCAAAAAATAGATAGTGGTAATTATTAGTGAAAATACCGTTACAAAAGAAAATAGTTTTGTAAGGATAATAAGAAAATAACGGCTTTTCAAACAGCTTACATAATCCTCTATCACCACCTGCATACCAATAGCCCCGTGATAAAAGCTGATAACAAGCAACATCAATATTGGTATAAGGTTTTTTGGGTGTTTTATTAACGTCATTACGTCAGTATGACTTGCACCTTTAGCTTCATAAAAAAAATAAACGAGCCAAATAAACAAAGGAATCATTAGGATAGCTGAAAGTCTTTGCATTAACCAATGATGACTTCCATGAGCACTAGATCCTAAGTTTTTTGCTTTTTTAATATCTGATTTTAAAGATAAATATTCGTTTTTCATACGATAATACTCCAAAATGCTAATGTAAGTAAAATAGAAAGCAAAATTACCAGCCATCCTGTACAATTCATAGCTTTAATTGAAAAACCGCAGCCAATATCCCAGAATAAATGCCTAATACCATTAAAAAAATGATAAATTGTTGCATAGGATATAGCGTATAGAGAAAGCCTGCCTATTAGGCAGTGATTTAGCGCCATACAATCACAGAAACCTTTAAATTGCACAATAATCATCCACCATGATATTGCGCTTAGCGCAAAAAACATAGCAACGCCAGTTAGTCTATGAAGGATAGATAGGCTCGAGCTAATCTGTGGTTTATAAATTGTTAAATGCGGAGAAGTTGGCCTACGCGCATGTATTTCTTGTTTTGTCGGCATTTTTTTACATTGATAATTTAGCAATTTGAAAAGTCTAAAAAAAATTTTAAAAAAGAGCAAGGTTTATCGTTTAATTGCTGGCATTATATTTGCTAAGCAACAGAGAACCAGTCAGATATTAAATGAACACTGACTGACACAATGATTAAACGTCAAGATTTTGAACATTAAGAGCATTATCTTGGATGAAATCTCTACGAGGCTCAACAACGCTACTCATTAATGTGGAGAATACATCTTCTGTCTCATCTAGATCCCCCATTTTCACTTGTAGCAATGTACGTTTTGTAGGATCTAGCGTCGTTTCAGCTAGCTGCTCTGAATTCATTTCACCTAGACCTTTAAACCTTTGGATAGCTAGTCCCTTCTTACCTGCTTCAGTTACTTTTTTAAGTAAATCTGTAGGCAACAAAATCTTTGTTTCTTGGTCTTTTATTATTAGCGTAATTGGTGATTTAAAATATCCGCCTACAAGCTCTGAAACCTTAGTAAGATGGTTAAAGTCAGCCGAAGATAATTGGTGATCATGTAATGTAAACATCTGTTTAACACCACGAACTTGACGGAAAAATTCAGTATGGTTCGCTCCCTTAACAGCTTGCCACTCTGATTTATCAGCATCCACGTCCAAGTCATTTAAAATTGCTAAAACAGAAGTAATTTTAGATTCAATTTTTTCTGAATCCAAAGCAAAATTAACTGCCAAACACTCGATTATTTCTTTGTTATATCTTTTTCCTAACTGGTTGAGAATATTAGAAAATACCGTAATATTTGTTAGTAGTTCAACCAACTCTTTGCCAGAAACTTCCTTGCCACTAGTAATAATTTTTGAATCAGCGCTTCCAGCAGAAATTAAAAATTCTTCTAAAGCTCTTTCATCTTTTAGATATAATTCACTCGCTCCTCGCTTAATCTTATATAAAGGTGGGTTTGCTATGTATAAGTAACCTTTTTCAATAATTTCTTTCATATGCCTATAGAAGAAAGTAAGAAGAAGAGTTCTAATATGAGAACCATCAACATCAGCATCTGTCATGATAATGATTTTATGGTATCTTAATTTTTCAATATTAAAATCCTCTTTTCCAATTCCAGAACCAAGAGCACAAATTAATGTACCAACCTGCTCTGAATTAAGAATTTTATCAAATCTAGCTCTTTCAACATTTAAGATTTTTCCACGAAGCGGAAGTATTGCCTGTGACTTACGATCCCTACCTTGCTTTGCAGTACCGCCAGCTGAGTCCCCTTCTACTATAAATAACTCAGATTTGGCCGGGTCTTTTTCTTGACAATCTGCAAGTTTTCCTGGAAGATTTGAAATTTCAAGAACAGATTTTCTGCGAGTCAGATCTCTAGCTTTCCTTGCGGCTTCACGAGCTACAGCTGATTCTAGAATCTTACTAATGATAATTTTTGCTTCTGAAGGATGTTCTTCGAACCACTTAAGCAATCTTTCATATACGTTCGTTTCTACAACTGGTCTAACCTCAGAACTAACAAGTTTATCCTTTGTTTGTGATGAGAATTTTGGATCAGGAACTTTTACTGAAACAACACAAGAAAGACCTTCCCTCGCATCGTCACCAGTAAAAGCAATTTTGTGTTTTTTATTAAGGCCAGAAATCTCAACATATTGATTGATTGCTCTCGTTACACCCGCTTTAAGCCCTATTAAATGCGTACCACCGTCTCTTTGGCGAATATTATTTGTAAAGCAAAGAATATTTTCATGATATGAATCATTCCACTGCAAAGATACTTCTGTGCTTATACCACTTTTAACATCTGCAGCCGCAATGCTTATAACTTGGTGGACGGCGACTTTGCTTCTATCTATGTATTTTACATAAGCCTCTACACCACCTTCATAAGCCATGTCTGAAATTTTTGGCTCATCTTCTCTATTATCAGTGAGTATTATCCTGACTCCAGAATTCAAAAAAGCTAATTCTCTTAAACGATGCTCTAATATAGAAAAGTGAAATTCTATATTTGTAAAAGTTGTAGGCGATGCAAAAAATGTAACTTCTGTACCAGTTTTACCACCTGAATCTCCAACAATAGCAAGTGGAGCTTCAGAATCACCATTACGGAAACGCATAAAATGCTCTTTTCCATTTCTAAAAATTCTAAGTTCTAACCAATCAGATAGGGCATTAACAACCGATACACCAACACCATGAAGTCCGCCTGAAACTTTATATGAATTTTGATCAAATTTACCACCAGCGTGAAGCTGAGTCATAATAACTTCAGCAGCTGACATACCTTCTTCATGGTGAATATCTGTCGGAATACCTCTACCATTATCTTTTACAGTTATAGAGCCATCTTTATTCAAAATAACATCTACTCTATCACAATGTCCAGCTAACGCTTCGTCTATAGCATTATCAACTACTTCGTATACCATATGATGAAGTCCACTACCATCATCAGTGTCACCAATATACATTCCAGGACGTTTTCTTACAGCTTCAAGCCCTCTTAGGACTTTAATGGAATCAGCGCCATATTCTTGAACAGTTTCTGGTTCTTCGTTACTTAATGTCATAGTTTTCATGCTTGTTATTTATGTGTCGCAGTATATAACATTTAACTATGTTATCACAAGTAAAATAACAGGTAGAATTCATGACTTCGCAAAACTCATATAAATACAAGAAAATTCAAGAATTAAAGGATTTAAAAGATCAATATGATGCTTTTATTTTTGATATTTGGGGAGTTTTTCATGATGGTGAAGATTTATTTGATGGCGTAGCGGATCTTGTAAATGAATTACAAAAAACAAAAATTGTTCGCGTAATTTCAAATGCTCCGAGATTAAGAACTACCACAGCGCAAAGACTTATCGACCTAGGAATGAATATTGACCCAACTTCAGTTTGGACTTCAGGAGAAATTGCTAGAATAATGATGCAAGATCCAAAAAAATACCTAGATCTTGATTCTTTAAGAGTCTACCAACCACGTATGGATACTAATAGAGAAATCCTAAGTGGCATGGATATAAGTATCGTATATACACCAGAGGAGGCGAACTTAATGCTTTTAACAGTTTTTCAAGATAATAACGAAGATTCAAGAAACACTATTGAAGCTCTTAAACGTGCAGCTGCTCTAAATATTACCGCTTTATGCGCCAATCCAGATAGAGAAGTAATGCATATGGGTGCTTTTAGACGCTGCGCTGGTTATTTTGCAGATATATATAAAGAACTTGGTGGCAAGGTTATATATTCAGGTAAGCCTGAAAAAATTATTTTCGATCATTGCTTTGAAACTTTTGATAGGTCTAAAAGAACTTTGATGATTGGAGATACTTTTGCAACCGATATAGAGGGCGCAGAGCTTGCCTCCATTGATTCTGCTCTTGTAACATCTGGGAATGTTGGCAGAGCAGTTATTGCATCTAAAATACAAAACGAGCTTGAAGCTATTAACAAGCTTTGCTCAACAGAAAAATATCAACCTACACATATAATTAGGATGAAGAAGTAATACTAATGCCACAACTGATTAATCTGTTTAAAAAAAGTCTGGACCCCGTGTCGTAACACGGGGTGACAGTGCTTTTTGAAATGCGGTTATTGCAAAAGTTTTTTTGTCCCGCTGTGTTATGCTAGTCATAAATAACAATTATCAAAAAGAATATTCTTGACCAAGAGCCGATGCTTCAACTATCCCTAGTGGGTTTTGCTCATAACCATTATCAAAATCTAAAGCCCTATTCACACATGAAGGACTGCAACTTGCAGACAATAAATCTGTAGGGGTAAATGACGCATCCACAGAACTCATATCGGACATAGCGCCCAAAGAGGAATGATGTTTAATTTCGTGATCTGCAATTTGATCATCAGATGCAAATCTTACAACATCCTTTTCTATGACTGGAGTGGTTGGAGGAGCAGCCACGTCACCCGATAAATCACTTTCAATATTTTCTACTTGATCTACCATAGGACTTTTTACATTTAATGCATGAAATGGCTTTATTATAGGAGTTCCACGACAGTCACTATATGCTTCATCAGACTCTAATCTGGCTCTGGTAGCTATCCAGGCAAGATCTTCTATGTCAGACAAAGATAGACCCTCAGGAACATTTTCAGACCTTGAAGCTCTAACTTGTGGTGTAGAGACGGTGCTATCAGCACCTTCAGCACGCACGCTTGCTAATTCATAACCAGAATCATATACAAAATCTAGATCTAGACCTCTTACTGGAACAGGAGTATCCTTCCTAGGAGCACCACCAGACGTTGTTTCTTTTGTCTGTTCTGGCAATTGTATAGGTTTTGGAGCTTTACTAGGATAGATGCTTTCAAAAAGATCAAAATCCTCATCAAACAATCCTTTGGGTGGCTGGATACTTTGTGCACCATCATCACTACTAGCAGCATCACCTGGATTATGGACAGAATTTTTATCGAAGGTACAACAAGAAAGATTTTTAAAAATTTTTGCAAATTTAGACACATAACCTCCTGTTTAATTGTTAATGGTTAAGATGTTAACCACGTCTTAATTATATCATATTTTGGTCCAAATTAACAGCAACGCCCAGAACAATTAAATTCTTAATGCTGTATTAATAGACGTAGTTTCATATTTACTATAGTAATTTAGGTTGGATTAGGCATTTTAAAGAAGTAAGAAATGGCATC
>CAYPDX010000002.1:0-3098 GCA_964409695.1 uncultured Rickettsia sp.
GACGCACGAGCATCTACTTGGGCGACACCTCTTCATATAATAGCGATAGTGGTTATGTGTTATTAACAAAGGTTATATTTTACAGTAACAGTAGCTGCAAAGCCTATCGTAGAATTGTGGTGATTCTTTTTGACTTCTAAGCAAGAGGTACAATCAGCATCTTTGTCAGATAATACCATTCATAAAATAGTTTTGCTAGTATTCCAAAAAATTATTGAGAAATGGGTCCAGTTGGATTAGAATCCCTAGATATATCTATAAAACAAAAAATTATGTCAGAAAATCATACTCATCCATTTCATTTAGTGAATCCAAGCCCATGGCCGATTTGCACAGCATTTTCATTGTTTTTTGTAACATTGGGCGCAACGCTGTCATTTCATGGGCATGTAATTGGGCATGGTTTTTGTGCGCTAGGTTTTATTTCTTTGATTGCCACGGTTTTTTCTTGGTGGAAGGATATAGTTAATGAAGGCAGGCAAGATAAAGCTCATACAGAAGAAGTTAGGCATGGTCTACGCATTGCAATGGCTTTATTTATTTTGTCAGAAGTTGTCTTTTTTGCTGCATTTTTTGGATCGTTTTTTAAAGCATGGCTGGAGCCTGTACATCTTCTTGATGGAGTGTGGGCTACAGTATTAAGTACTTGGCCACCTGCTGGTATAGTAACGTTTGATGCGTGGGACATTCCATTCATAAATACGCTTATACTCTTATTATCTGGCACAACTGTTACATGGGCTCATTATGAGATCGATGATAATAATCAAGCGGCAACAACGCGCGCTTTAGGTATTACAGTGCTACTTGGCATCACTTTCACATGTTTTCAGGCGTTTGAGTATTTTCATGCGCCATTTAAATTTCATGAAGGTATTTATCCAGCTAATTTCTATTTAGCTACCGGTTTCCATGGTCTTCATGTAATTATAGGAACTATATTTCTTGCTGTATGTTATTTTAGGTCTAAAAATGGCCATTTTATTAAAGGTAATGGCCATTTAGGATTTGAATTCGCTGCATGGTATTGGCATTTCGTAGATGTAGTATGGCTGTTCTTATTTGTATTTGTGTACGTGCTGTCAGGGAAGTAATCATTTACCATATAATGAAGGAATGCTTTTAAAAGTCAGAGCTGCACTTATAGTTGTTGGACTAGTTCTTTCGCTTGCTTTGTTTGTTACTGGAAGTTCCCATCTTAGATGCTTAGCTTTAGTTACTAGATCGCCAAGTTTTTTAGTACGCTCGTCCTCATCCGTTATCAATGCTATTTTTTGCTGGGCTCTATCAAGTGCTTGAGCCCCTTCTTCTTTAGAGCTACCTATTGGATATTTATCTCCAGAGATTGTTGATAGTATGCTTAATGACTCCTTATCAGTTTTTGAGAGTAAATAATCAAGTACTCTATTTCTAGTGGAAGTGGAAGAATGAGGGAAAAAACTACTAAACTCGTAGCCATCTTTAATATCGTAGTCAATTTCTCCTGTCTCTGTTTCTTGAGTAGATTTAGCCAATATACCGGATATTACAATATCGCAAGTATCTTTTACTCTTGCTTCAGAGAATAATCCTTCTGCAATTCGTTGAGCTTCATCCTGAGTTGCAATCTCTCTAGCAACAATTCCAGTCAGCGCATTTAGAGATTCTTGGTTGTTTATAGAAAGTAGGTGATCTATTAAACGCAGCCTAGTGTCTGTGGTTGAGGAATACTTAAGTAAGTATCCGGCGCTTTCACCGAGGAATATGCAAGTATTTTCTATCCTATCTGCAGCCAATAAATTTTCTGCAATCATAGCAGATGTTTCTCGAGGCGTTCTATTGCTATGTGCAATACTCTGTAAGGTTTCAGTGTTTATCCTACTTGGAGTAGCGAGTAAATACTCATCAAGCACTCGATGTTTTGTCTCGTCTTTAGTTTTATTGAGTAAATTAGTTATATTATAACCACTTAAAATACGACAAGTAACCCGCATTTTATCTGGAGCCAATAAATTTTCTGCAATCATAGCAGATGTTTCTCGAGGTGTTTTATCATCCCTTGCAATTGCAAATAAAGTATAAATCGATTTTTCATCGTTAGTAGGCAGCAATTTAGAAATCAAAGCATTTGTAACATCATGATTTTCAGATTCCAAAAGAATCTTGAGTGGCTTGGAAGCTTCTATAGAATATAGACAAACGTTGGCTTCAAGACATTTGGTAAAATTTTTATCAATCAATAATTTCATTGCATTAGTAGCGTCATCTGTATTAGGCTTAGCAGTTAATAAATATTGAAATAATTCAGAATGATATTTTATATCTACACATTAATTTAATGAGATAATACTTGTATAATAAAAATAGTTTTAAAAACTTATTACTTTCGAAAAGTTGCTAAAATGAGACGTTTTTAATACTAAAAAACTAATTTAAAAATGGAAAATAATATTAAGGCCATTTGACTTCTGGTGGCATAGACATAAGTATCGCATCAACATTGCCATTTGTCATAAGTCCAAATTTTGTTCCGCGATCGTATAAAAGGTTGAACTCAACATATCTCCCGCGTTTTACAAGTTGTTGCTCTCGTTGTTCATCTGTCCAGTTTTCAAACATTTTTTTCCGAATAATTGATGGGTAGACGTCTCTAAATGATTTGCCTACATCTTGTGTGAATGCAAAATCATTTTCAAAATTTCCACTATTTAGATAATCATAAAAAATCCCGCCAACGCCTCTTGGTTCATTTCTGTGTTTTAAGAAAAAATACTCATCACATTGTTTCTTGAATTTATCATAATATCCTAGATCATGTTTGTCGCAGGAATTTTTAAAGGCTTTATGAAATTCTTCAGTTTCTGAGGTGAGTGGAAATATAGGAGTTAGATCTCCGCCACCTCCAAACCAGGATTTAGCAGTTTCAATATAACGAGTATTGAAATGAGCAGCAGGGACAAGTGGTGAACGCATGTGGGATACAAGTGAAATACCAGTTGCAAAAAATTCACTACTTTCCTCCGTGCCTGGTATTTCTTTAGAAAATTCTTTAGAGAAATTTCCGTGTACAGTTGAGATATTTACTCCCACTTTTTCAAAGACATTCCCTTTCATTATAG
>CAYPDX010000002.1:3108-43866 GCA_964409695.1 uncultured Rickettsia sp.
TTATAGAGATTTCTCCGCCGCCGCCAAGCTCTCTATCCCATTTTTTTCTTTCGAATTTTCCTGGGTGAAGATTATGTTTTTGCGCGTATTCTTTTTCTATTTCTTCATAAGAATCGCATATCATATTACGTAATTCTGTAAACCAGGCGCTTGTGAGGTCTCTGCTCATAGTATCTCCAAAATTTCTTTTGCTGCAAGTTTGCTAGGAGATTCTATATCGGATTTCATATTTTTCAATACTAGCTCAGTATCTTTTTTCTGTTTATCTCTTATTTTTTTGTTTGAGAGTAGATCAGATAATTTGGACGCTATATTTTGAGATGTGCATTTCTCCTGTAATAATTCAGGTATTATCTCTCGGTTCGCAAATATGTTTATGAGATTTGCGAATTTTATCAGAACTTTAGCTTTTATATATAATCCTGTGAGCCAGTTGAGTTTATAAGCTACTATCTGCGGCGTACCGTGGATCGCAATTTCAAGTGAGTTCGTGCCTGATTTGGCAAGTGCTACGTCAGCTGCTTTATAACCTTCAAATTTATCATCTAAAATTACCAAAATATTCTCTATGTTATTTTTTGATACATATTCTTGAATGGAATTTTGTATATGCGTGTTTGCCGCTATAATCACGGTTTTTAGCTTATATTCCTTTTGTAATATTTGAACGGCTCCTAGGAAGATTGCTAAATGTTTTCTGACCTCGCCATTCCTGCTGCCAGGAGTTACACATAATATTTTTTCATCTTTGCTAATATTATATTTTTTCCGAAAGATATTTTTATCTTCGCAGAATTGTTGTTCAAAGGCAAAATTTCCAACGAATCTGGATTTTAGCCCTTCTTTTTCAAAGTAAGGAGGTTCAAACGGAAGTATTGTAAGCAACAGATCATAGATTTTCGCAAATTTTGCTGCTCTTTCTGGCTTATAGGCCCATACACTTGGAGCAATTATATGGACAAAGCGTGAATTAATTTGTCCTTTTAAGCTTGATGTAATTTTGTAACAAAAACCCGGTGAATCTATGGTGATTATTATATCTGGGTTGAAAATTTTTATTGTATCTAATGTCAGTGTTATAAGCTTTTTTAGGCGAAATATATGAGGTAATATTTCAAAAATACCCATAAGACTAATTTCATTCATAGGAAAAAGTGACTTGAGGCCTGAGCCTGTCATTTTTTCTCCGCCAATTCCCATAAATTTAATTGTCGGGTTAAGAAGCTTAAGCTCATTCATCACAAGAGAACCAATTTTATCTCCTGAATTCTCTCCTGCAATAATGAAAATCTTTTTTGACATTCTACTTCGTACTCTTATATAATAAATTCATGAAGATTATAGTCGATATTATCAAAGAATACAAATCCTGGAATCAGCATAAGTTGCTTAATAAGAAACTTATGCAAAATATTCTTGATATAACTTTGTCAGAAATTGGCAAATTCCACAAATGCAATCAAGTTGAGTTTGCAGTATTACTATGTAATAATGAAAAAATTACTCAGTTAAATACAGAATTTCGTAATAAAGATTCGGCAACTAACGTTTTGTCTTTTCCTGATAGGGACTTACATTATCTTGAAACTAGCGAGGATACATTTACAGGCGATATAAATCTTGGCGATATTGCAATGGCTTATGATACAATAGACCAAGAAGCCAAAGCTTTTGATATCAGTTTTGAAAATCATTGTACTCATCTGTTAGTGCATGCTATACTCCATTTGATAGGATATGATCATGAAGAAGATGAAGATTCTGAGATGATGGAAAATTTAGAAATAAAAATACTAAAGAAACTTCACATAAAAAAGCCTCCAATATATGCCTAAAAAACACACAAAACCACCAGTCAATAAAGAAAAAAGAAGAACACTTATTCAAGTTTTGAAGAGCTTTTTTACATGCTATCTTAGTAACAAGAATATAGAGAAAAGAAGTAACCACGATTCATTTGAAGATACAATTGATGAAATCAAAACCACAGCAGACCTTTTGTCGGAAGAGGAAAAACATATTTTTAACAATTTTCTCCTTTTTGGACAGAAAACTCTAATAAAAGTCATGATACCCAGAAGTGATCTTTGTGCTGTTCCAGTTACGTGTTCTTTATCTGAAATAAGCAAGATAGTTGTAGAAAATGGTCATGCAAGAACTTTAGTCTATGAAGATACACTCGATAATATTTTGGGTTTTGTTCATATTAAAGATCTGTTTAATACTATTGTTCAGAAGAAAGAATATAATTTGAAGAAACTGGTTAGAAAACCGATAGTTTCTGCTCCTTCAATGAAGTTAGTAGATCTTCTTGCAGAGATGCAGAAGATGAAGACTCATATTGCCATTATTTTAGATGAATATGGTGGTACAGATGGTATCGTTACAATTGAAGATATTATGGAAGAAATAGTTGGGCAGATTGATGATGAGCACGATGCTGAAGACGAAGTTATAGAGCATTTTAAAATAATCAATCCTAGTACAATATTGTGTAATGCTCGGGTTCATGTTGATGAAATTGAAAAATTACTCGGCGTGAAATTAAAAAAACATGATGAATATTATGAAACTGTTGGCGGTTTGGTGCTAGCAAGGGCAGGTCATTTTCCAAAAGCTGGAAGTACTATAATTATTGAAGATAATATTTTGGTTGAAGTAGTAGAATCTACTGCTAGAAGCATAAAAACTCTTAAATTCGTAAAAAAATAAATATGTCAGTTACGATACATACCGAGGAAGATTTTGATAAAATGCGTAAAGCTGGAAAGCTTGCGGCAGAAGTTCTTGATTATATAACTGATTTTGTAAAAGTTGGTGTTTCAACAAATTATCTAAATGATTTGTGCCATGAATTTATTATCTCCCATAATGCAATTCCGGCTCCTTTGAATTACAGAGGGTTCCCTAAATCAATATGTACATCAATAAATCACGTTGTTTGCCATGGTATTCCTAGTGAAAAAACTTTAAAAAATGGTGATATTCTAAATATAGATGTGACTGTTATAGTTGATGGCTGGCATGGTGATACAAGTAGAATGTATTTAATAGGTGATGTTGCTATAAAACCAAAGCGTCTTGTGCAGGTTACATATGAAGCGATGATGATAGGGATTGAGATGGTGAAGCCGGGAGTAAGGCTTGGGGATATAGGTAATGCCATTCAGTGTCATGCCGAAAAACATAATTATTCTGTTGTAAGAGATTATTGTGGACATGGAATTGGGAAAGTATTTCATGCAGAGCCATCGATATTACATTATGGGAAAGTTGGCTCAGGAATGGCTTTAGAGGAAGGAATGTTTTTTACAATTGAGCCAATGGTAAATGTTGGCGGGTATGAAACTATTTTGAGTTCTATAGATGATTGGACCGTAACTACTCGTGATAAGTCATTATCTGCTCAATTTGAACATACTATTGGTGTTACAAAGGATGGGTATGAGATTTTTACAAAATCTCCTAAAAATCTCAATTATCCTCCATATTAATGCTATGACAGATATGGTTGCAGGTCATAGAAAGCGTTTGAAAGAAAGATTTATGATCTCTCCAGAATCTTTGCCTGATTATGAAATTCTAGAGCTTGTACTTTTTAACGCTTTGCCTAGAAGAGACGTTAAAATTCTTGCTAAATCTTTGATTTCTCAATATGGAAATTTTGCAAAAGTAATAAATTTTGATGAAAATCATATTAATGAATCTGATGAGATTTCTCCATCTGTAAATTTCCAGTTTCAACTACTTAAGGAATCTCTCAAGAGATTGCTTAAAGAGAATATTTCGCAAAAAACTTTGCTTAATAATTGGAATGCATTATACGATTATTTGCAAGCAGATATGGGGCACCTTAATATTGAGCATTTTAGAATATTATATCTTAATACAAAAAATTTCCTAATAGCAGATGAAGTCCATGCAACAGGCACTATAGATCAAGCTTCTGTATATCCGAGGGAGATATTAAAAAAGGCAATTTTTCATGGAGCGGCTTCAGTTATTCTTGCGCATAATCATCCAAGCGGAGTAACAAAACCATCAAAGTCTGATATAATAATTACAACAAAAATTATGGAAGCTTGTAAAATGATTGATGTAAATGTACATGATCATATAATAATAGCTGGAAATGATGTGTTTAGCTTTAAGTCTAACAATTTATTGTGAAGTAAATAATGCTTGAATCTCTTATTTGGCATATTCAAAATTTTATAAATAGTCCTAAGCTATATCTATTACCTATGTCCATATTATTAAGCATAATTCTCTCTGTGGTTTTTATTCTTATAGCTGTGCCTATTCTTCGTAAATTCAATATTGTTGATATACCAAGTAGTAGGAGAGTGCACAAAAAACCAACTGTGCGAGGTGGCGGAATTGCGTTAGTTTTTACTTTTCTACTTTCAATATATTTAATGGATAAATATACAGAAGAGCAGTTTAACATGAATAGCCTGCTTCTCCCTATAGGTTTGCTTGGCCTTGTTTCTTTTGTTGATGATGTAAAAAATCTTGGAATCTTTATAAGACTTGGAGCTCACTTTATTGCTGCTTACTTATGTCTTGAAGCATATTTAGCTCCGCATCTAATATTTAGAGGTGAGTTAATACCAGGGCTTGATATGGCATTATCGGTTTTTGCACTTGTTTCTTTTCTTAATATTTATAATTTTTTAGATGGTATAGATGGAATAAGCGCTATGCAATCTATCCATTTAAGTCTAACAACCTTACTACTTTGCATTGTAAGGGATAAGGTTATCATAAATATAGATATGGTATTTTACAGTAGCGCCATATTACTTGGATGTTCCATTGGGTTTTTATTCTTCAATTGGCATCCTGCAAAGTTGTTCTTAGGTGATGTTGGAAGTACTCTACTCGGGATTTTGCATGGTATGAATCTACTTATAATTGCAGCGTCAAGCGAAAGATTATTTTTAGCAGCTGCTATTTCAAGCCTTTATTACATAGCAGATGGTGGGATCACAATTTTGATACGCATAATAAATAAAGAGAAGTTTTGGCTTCCGCATTTGAATCATTTTTTCCAGCAGGCTGGTAGAAAAGGTATGAATCATACTGAGGTTGTCAAAAAAATTACTATTTGTAATGGTGTTTTGCTAGTTCTCTCAATTATGTCTATATATTTGCCTCATATTTCCATTATTTTTTCAATAATTACAGTAGCTTATACGCTCGTACATTTTCAGCATGACAAATTACAGTCTTAAACAGACTATAGAATCTGTTCTTCGGAAAGCTTATGCCAAAAAGGGGCCGTTATTTGCAGAAATAATGATAAATTGGAAATCCATCATTGGTGCAGAAATGAGTGATCAAATAGAGCCTTATAATATAAAACATTATATAGCAAATGGTGAGAAAGTAGCAAGTCTAGCGCTAAAACTAGAAAAAAATGCGAATATTTTAGAAATCCAATTCTCGAAAATGATTATTCTAGAGAGAATTAATAATTATTTTGGATATAGGGCTATATCTGAAATTCGTTTTTCTTAGAGAGCCGTAATGTGACAAGTTTTACTATATCTCAATTATGTGATATTTACGCATACTAAGCTCTACAAATAAGAGCTATAACATGTAATGTTATTAGATATTTATATGTATATGTAATTAAAATATAGCATCATTTACGGAGAATAATAAATGTCAGATAAACCACTGCCAGGAAAGATAAAAAATAATCCTGAGCTGGCTGAATCAGCGGCTCAGGTTAATAAGTTTCTTGGTGACAAAATAACTCGTCCTATAACGGATTTTCAAGCAGTTGGAGAGAAGACTAGCGGCTTAAGTGCTGGATATGTTGTTGATAGAATTGAGGACAGAAAAAGACATTTATTAAAAAAAAGTTATAAGTCACTTGAAAGTACAAGTTCACGTCAAATACAGCAGGATAGGTTAGATTTACAAAATGAATTTATAGCATCAAAGTTCTTTCAATTATCGCTTAAGGATAGAGCCGCTAAAATTTCATTAGTTGTAACTTCTAAAGATTCTAATGAGATACATCTAACTTCTAAGTTTATTGAAGAATTTCATGGGATACCGGATATAGCTCCTAGTATGCATGAATACTTTGATCCATCGCATCCGAATTTACAAAAAATAGATGGTTTTGAGAAGGTAATCGCGGCTTGTATATTAGCTGGAGATGCGGATTATCATGCTGGTAATCTAGGTGTTGTCCCTAAGAGAAATGATGAGGGGAATATTGAATTAGGGGAAGACGGTAAGCCATCAAAATATAATATGGTTAAAATAGATTATGGAAGGTCTTGGGATATATATGAAAGCGAAAGCGAATTAAGGGAGAAGACTGCTTCTGTAGTACAAAATTATTCATTATTAAATATCCCTTGTGATGTTTCTAAACTAAAAGACTCTATTTCTCATATTGCAGTTATTAGTGATGATGAGATTACAAAAATGGTTCAATCTTCAACTCATGAACTAATTAAGCAAGGAGTAGGTGTATTTAGTAGTAATGGGTTAAAAGTTAGCAATCTAGACAAAATGCACAAAGATTCGGTAGACATGTTCGATCAATCTTATATTGAGGCATATAAAAAGAGGAGAGATCAATTAAAAGAAATGTCTAGAACTTTAGAAATAATTGAAAAAATTGCACCTGTTGATGAAAATTGGAAACAAGGGAAGTGGTTACAAGATATAAGGGGGAAGGACCCAGTTATTTGGGCTAGTGAGAATAATAAAATGATAGAAGGAAAGGACCCATTAGAATGGAGAAAAGAAAAAGATGCCGCTGCTCTACTCGTATTTGCCGGTGTTAGTGCAAGCGCTGGAGAGGAGGCTCGTATTTCAATGGAGGTGAAAGATACAAGTGCAAAACCAAAAAGAAGTTTTTTTCGCTTACCTTTATTTGGAAAAAAGGCTTCTTCACAGGAAGAGAATGTTGTAAATTCGACAAATATTGCACCTGATCAGAAGCAGGCATCTTCTAGAGTTAATAAAAAATCAAAGCCAGTTGTGCTTTGGAGAAAAAAAGTGAGTACTGCGGATTCGGATGTGCCTGTGTCTACGAGTTCAACAAGTAGTATACCACTTGTAAAAAACCAAAAAACAATAATAAGGAATATATAATTATAAGTAAACCCATGAACCATCTATGTCCGATTGATAAAAACACGCCTCAGCTCGAGCTTGAGGAAGCGAATAAATTGCTAGCAAAATTGCCAGAGGGCTGGAGAATTAATGACTCAGGCCATCTATATAAAGAATATAAATTTAAAGATTTTATTGCCCCTCTGAATTTTGTAAATAGGATTGCAATAATAGCTGAAGAAGATGCTCACCATCCTGATATTACAATATCGTGGGGTAAATGTACTATTGAGATTTGGAGCCACGTTATTAATGGGCTTTCAAAAAATGACTTTACTCTTGCTAGTAAAATAGAAGAGCTTCTATGACGAGTTCAGCGAGAATCTATACTATTTTATGCGTTGTTTTCTCTATTCTTGTAGTTGTTGGTAATTTAACTTATCAAAAATTCGTATTTTTAGATATTTTTCAATTTTGCAGATTTGAATTATCTGTCGGGGCTATACTATATCCTCTTACTTTTTTAGTGATGGATTTAATAGCAGAGTTTTATGGGAGAGAGAATGCTCGTTTTTGTGTAAGACTTGCCGTTGCTATGAATATTATGACAGTAGTTATCATTGCCTTTATGGATTCTCTGCAAGCTACTAGCTGGTCAAAAATTAATGATGAGAATTTTCATAATATATTTGGTTTTTATAGCGTGGCATTTATTGGTTCAATAGTTGCTTGTTATATATCGCAATCCATAGATATTAAGATATATCTCTGGCTTAAGAAAATTACTAAGGAGAGATTCATGTGGATTAGAAATCTTCTAAGCACATCCATATCACTTTTTGTCGATACGTCAATAGTTATAGGTTTTATGACGATATTTGGTGCTTTGCCTAGTCAGCAGGCATTTAATCTTATACATAATAGCTATTCGTTTAAATTGCTCTTTATATTATGTAGTGTGCCATTATTTTATATTTTAGTTTTTATAACAAGGAAGCTAAAGAATGAGTAAATTATCCATTCTCGCAGATAATGTTTTTACTATTCTTTCTAAAAAAAATCCTGAGCCAAAAACAGAATTAGAATATACAAATTTATTTACGCTTTTAGTAGCTGTAAGCCTTTCAGCTCAAGCAACTGATGTGTCAGTAAATAAAGCAACAAACTCTCTATTTAAAGTAGCTGATTCACCTTCTAAAATGCTTACCCTTGGTGAAGATGGGCTGAAGTCTTATATTAAAACTATTGGCTTATATAATAATAAGGCAAAAAACACAATTGCTCTTTCTAAGATGTTAGTTGAACAATATAAAGGAGAAGTCCCGCTTACTTTCGATGAGTTAAAGTCTCTACCAGGAGTTGGTAGGAAAACAGCAAATGTTGTTTTAAATTGCTGGCTAAAACTTCCAACAATGCCTGTAGATACTCATGTGTTTAGAGTGGCAAAGCGTATAGGGATTTGCTCTGGATCTACACCGGAAAAAGTGGAGCATGAGCTTCTTGCGAATATTCCAAAAAAATGGCTCATGTATGCTCATCATTGGTTGATTTTACACGGTAGATATATATGTAAAGCAAGGAAGCCAATGTGTGATATCTGTCCGATTTCTAACTATTGTGAATATTTTAAATCTATCAAATGATGATTTCTATCCATATTGGGTAAAATTTTCTTGCAAAATTTAATCTTTCTCTTTATTATGCGAGTTTTTATAGCATTGAGTGGAGACTGTCAGAATGTCAGAAATAGTTGTCTTAAAAGGCGAAATAAGAAATAAGATGGGCACTGGCCCTGCAAGAGACTTACGCCGCGCTGGTTTAATACCTGCTACAATATATGGTAATAAGCAGGAGCCTATGTCTGTAAGCCTTGTTGAAAAAGATGTTACAAGACTTTACAGAAAACATGGATTTACTTCAACTCTTCTTGAAATTGAAGTTGATGGAAAGAAACATAAAGTTTTACCAAAAGCAGTTGATCTACATCCTATTACAGATTTGGTCAGGCATGCAGATTTTCTATTTGTACCAGCAAAAGGAACTCAAAAAGTTTCTGTTCCTATTGTGTATGAAGGGAAAGAAAGATCTCTCGGTGTTAAAAGAGGTGGTTTTTTCAATATTATTAAACGTAGGCTTGAGCTAGAATGTCCAGTTGGAAATATTCCATTAGATATTATTATTGATGTTACGAATATGCCGGTTGCAACTTCTTTAAAAGTTTCAAATGTTAAATTGCCAGAAGGTTGTAGTTTGGTTTCTAAAAATGATTTTGTTGTAGCGTCTATTATTGGGCGTGCTGGTAAAGTTGACCCAGATGAAGCTGCTGCAACTCCAGCAAAATAGGTAAGATGTGCTTATTGTTGGCCTTGGTAATCCTGGAGCTGAATATAGAAGTACAAGACATAATATAGGTTTTAGGGCGGTCGAGCTATTAGCAGATCGCCTTAATTTTTCTTGGAAGACATCTTTAAAATTTAAAGCAGAAGTCGCAGCTGGAAATTTTGCTAATCAAAAAATTATCCTAGTAAAGCCAAATACTTACATGAATCTTTCTGGCGAATCCATATCTATAATCAAAGAATATTATAATATTCCTATCGCTGACGTTGTAGTACTACATGATGAGCTTGATATTAAACTCGGCGTAGTTAAATATAAGCAAGCAGGTGGTAGTGCAGGGCATAATGGTATAAAATCTTTAGATCAACATATAGGAAATAATTACCATAGGATTAGGATAGGAATAGGAAGACCGGAACATTCTGGAGAAGTTTCATCCTATGTTTTAAGTAAATTCTCAAAAGAAGATGAGCTGACTGTGGCTGAAGTCTTAGAAAATATTGCCAGCCAATACAAATTGTTGCTCCAAAAAGATTTTACCTCTATAGTTTAGTAATACACAATTTTGGAGGCTAAAATGATATACTCAAAAGAAGCAAATCAAGAAAAATGCCCATTTATTTTGCCTAAGTTGCCTTATGCAAAAGCAGATTTAGCTCCCCATATGAGTGCAGAAACTTTTGATTTTCACCATGAAAAACATCATATGGCTTATGTGACAAACTTGAATAAATTGTTGGAATCTAACATTGAGTTAGCATCAAAAAATCTTGAAGAAATAATTGTAGCAACGCATAAAAATGCAAGTCTTGCAGGTTTTTTTAATAATGCGGCGCAGGTCTGGAATCATACATTTTTTTGGCATTCAATGAAAAAGAATGGTGGCGGCAAACCTTCTGCTAAGCTTTTATCTCAAATAGAAAAAGATTTTGGTAGTTACGATAAATTTCAAGATGAATTCAAACAAGCAGGAGCTACTCAATTCGGAAGTGGATGGGCATGGCTTGTAGTTGATGAATCTGGGAAATTAAAAGTGGTAAAAACTTCTAATGCTGATACGCCAATAACTTCAGGTTTAAAACCACTTATGTGTTGCGACGTATGGGAACATGCATATTACATAGATTATCGTAATAGAAGACCTGATTTTCTATCTTCATTCTTGAATCACTTAGTGAATTGGGATTTTGCAGAAAAGAATTTGTAGTTTTTCTAAATGTAATTCATCCGACTATTTTAACGCTTATATTAAAATAGTCGCGACCAAAATAATATAGGAGTTAAAATAGTAGGCGTATAAACCTAATTCTACCGTAGCTTTATGTATTTTATCACGCGCTACATGACAAAATAACTTTTGTAATAATCGCAATCCCTAAAAACACCATCATGTGACCTTTGTGTAAGAGTAGGCCGAGAAGCCTTGTATATTTGGGTTTCTTTTTTGCACTTTCTAGTTCAATCTATTTAAAAATATTTGTGGCAATAAATGATATTGTTAGTCTATAATCCAGCTTCAAAATAAGTTTAGAAGGATTTTATGCAACGTTTATTGAGTTTAAATAATTTCGGTATGGAAGCTAGGTTTCATATTGTGGGAATTGGTGGAATAGGAATGAGTGGGATAGCCGAGATTTTAAATAATCTTGGTTATAATGTACAGGGCTCTGATGTTGCAGCAAATTATAATACAAAAAGATTGGAAGAAAGGGGAGTTAAAGTATATATAGGCCATGATGCTGAAAATATTATAGGGGCTGACTACGTTGTTATCTCAACCTCTATAAAGCCTGATAATATTGAATTTATAGCAGCTAAAAAGCTCCATATTCCAATAATCAAAAGATCTGAAATGCTTGCAGAAATCATGAAAATGAAAACTTGCGTTAGTATCTCAGGGTCTCATGGCAAAACTTCAACCACATCTATTGTTGCATCGGTTTTTGAAGCAGCCGGACTTGAACCTACCGTTATTAATGGCGGAATAATAAATACAAAATCTACAAATGCCTATGTGGGTAATGGTGAGTATATGATAGTTGAGGCAGATGAGTCAGACGCTACATTCATACATGTCCCATCAACTATTGGTATCATTACAAATATAGATCCTGAACATCTAGATCACTATATAACATTTGAGAATCTCTATAATGCGTTTAAAAGCTTTATAAATAATCTTCCATTTTATGGCTTTGCGGTTTGCTGTGTAGATCATGCAATTACAAGAAAGTTATCCGAAGAAATTATAGATAGAAAAGTTATAACTTATGGTATTGATTCTGAAGACGCACATGTTAGAGCTTCTAATATTAAAATGGGAATAGATGGTTCAATTTTTGATGTGAGGGTTAATTTTCCAAGAACTTGTGTGCAATATGTTATAGAAGGTGTAAAACTCTCTATTCCAGGAAAACATAATATTTTAAACTGCTTAGCTGCTATTTCAGTCGCTGCTGAGCTTGATTTTGGTGTTAGAGCGATAAAAGAAGGTCTTTCTAGATTTGAGGGGGTTAAAAGACGTTTTACTAAGACTGGTGAAGTTAATGGCATTACATTTGTAGATGATTATGCTCATCACCCAGTTGAAGTGCAAGCTACGCTTGCAACTGCAAAAGTAGTTTTGCAATCAGAAAAAAGTAAGATATTGGCTATTTTTCAACCACATCGTTTCTCAAGATTAGCACATTTATTTGATGAATTCGTTGAAAGTCTAAACGAAGCTGATGAAATATATGTAGCGCCAGTTTATTCTGCTGGTGAAATGCAGGTTGGAGATTTTGATCATATTAAACTAGTATCAGCATTAAAAATGAGATTTCCTAAAAAGGAAATTAGAGTTATTGATGGTCAAGATGATATTCCTAAAATCATTAAAGAAAGGGCAGCTAAAGATGATTTTGTTCTATTTATGGGAGCAGGTAATGTTACAAATTGGGCGTATAAAGTTCCAGAAATTTTAAGTGATAAGTCTAAATAAATGACCAAAATAAAACTTCCAGAAATTAGAGGGGAATATAGGTTTGGATTTAATTTGGCTCCTGTAACTTGGTTTAAAGTTGGAGGCAATGCTGAAGTTTTATATAGGCCAGAGGATTTAGAAGATCTGCAATTTTTTCTATCTAATATTGAAAAAACAGTTCCTATCACAGTTATTGGAAATTGTTCAAATATTATTGTTAGAGATGGTGGAGTGGACGGGGTTGTTATAAAGCTTGGCAGGAATTTTGCTAAAATTGATATGGAGGCTGAAGATACTATTATTTCTGGGGCAGGGGCTTTAAATTCAAGTGTTGCAACATATGCGGCTCAAAATTCACGGTCAAATTTAGAATTTTTAGTTGGAATACCGGGAACTATTGGAGCAGGCATTAGAATGAATGCAGGCGCATATGGTACAGAATTTAAGGACGTGCTGATAAAATTCAAAGCAATCGATTTTGCTGGAAAGATTCATGAATTTGATTCATCAGTTGATTTTTTTAAATATAGAAAATGTTTACTGAGTGATGATTTAATTTTTGTAGAGGCAAGCTTCAAAACTATCCAGATGGATCAAAATCTTATCAAAGAACAAATGCAACAAATAAACGAGAAAAGAGTTAGTACTCAGCCAATAAAGGAAAAAACAGGTGGCAGTACTTTTGCGAATCCTGATGGAAATAGTTCGTGGAAATTAATTGATGAAGCTGGTTTAAGGGGGTATAGAATTGGCGGTGCAGAATTTTCTCATCAACATTGTAATTTTATGATAAATATAGGTGATGCTACAGCTAAGGATCTTGAGGATTTAGGTGAATTAGCAATTAATAAAGTAAAAGAAAAGAGCGGTATAGAGTTAAAATGGGAAATAAAGAGAATAGGGAAATATGACTAGTTTTCACACTGAATTTCGTGCAAAATCCATAGTAAAAAAATTATCTGAATCTGGTACAACCCACGTTGTGCTTCTTGAAGGAGGAATGTCAGCTGAAAGAGAAGTTTCGCTTTCTTCTGGTGTAGGAGTTGGGAAAGCACTAGTTGAAAATAATTATAAAGTAACTTCTGTCGATATGGGCGTTGATTTTGCATCGGTACTTTTGGATCTTAAACCTGATGTTGTATTTAATTGCCTGCATGGCACATATGGTGAAGATGGATGCGTTCCTGGAATGCTTGATATTCTAAGAATCCCATACACACATTCTGGTGTTCTCGCATCTGCTCTTGCATTTAATAAAAATAAATCTAGAGAAATATTTATAAGTAGTGGGATTAAATGTGCTGAAGGAAAATTAGTTACAAAAGCTGATAATATAAAAACAGACCCGCTACCAAGACCTTATGTTATAAAACCATTATCTCAAGGTTCTAGCGTCGGTGTAGAAGTGATATTCGCTGATGATGCGTTTGATTTTGCAGATTATAATTTTGAATATGGCGATATAATTGTAGAAAAATACATTAAGGGCAGAGAGCTCCAAATTGCTGTATTAAATGGCAAGCCTCTAGATGTTTTAGAAATAAAACTTTTAAAGCAAAAAAGATTCTATGATTATGAAGTAAAATATACAGATGGATTCGCTGAACATATTTTACCAGCAAGAATTGATCCAGATGCATATAAAAGAGCATTAGAGATAAGCGAAAAAGTATATAAGGCAATAGGTTGCCGCGGTATGACAAGAGTTGAGATGATTTATAATGAAGAAGAGGATGAACATTATATTCTCGAACTAAATACACATCCAGGTATGACCCCACTATCTATCTGCCCTGAAATCGCCGCATATAATGGTATTAGTTTTAAAGAGCTTGTAAAGCAGCTTGTAGAAGCAGCAAGCTATGATGGCGACGAGAATACCAAGTCGAAATTGAGTTTCTAGAAGTAATTCTGCGTAAGTCTCTATCCTCACATATGAAGAATACAGCTATTACAAAAGTTTTTTCTGTCAGGTTGCTTGATGAAGAATACGTATCAAATATGAACAGCTTTTCCATAAGCATTAAGAGCTGCTTCATGAATCATTTCGGACAATGTAGGGTGAGGGAAGATAGTATGCATAAGATCTTCTTCAGTAGCCTCTAATTGCATAGCAAGAACAATATTACTGATTAGTTCTGTAACCTCAGCGCCGCACATATGAGCTCCCAGTATCTCACCAGTTTTTTCTTCGAAAATTAATTTTATTAGACCTTCTTGTTCGCCAAGTGCTATCGCCTTACCATTAGCCATAAACGGGAATTTTCCGACTTTAATTTTTAGGCCAAGAGACTTTGCCTTATCTTCAGTAAGTCCTACACTTGCTATTTGTGGCATTGAGTAGGTGCAACCTGCTATTCTAGTTTTAATGATAGGTTTCACTTTCTGGCCCGCTATATGCTCCGCAACTAAAACACCTTCGTGACTTGCTTTGTGAGCTAGCCACGGCCCTTCAATAACATCTCCAATTGCATAGATCTGAGGATCATCTGTTTTTAGAAATTCATTTGTTTTTATGAGAGATTTTTCGTCTAATTTTACGGAAGTGTTTTTAAGATTTAATTTATCAGTATTAGGCGTGACGCCAACCGCCATTATTATTTTGTCAGTTTTTTGTGTAATGATTTTTCCGCTAACATCATAAGTAATTTCAGCAAAATCTTTATGTTTTTTTAGTTCCTTCAGTTTTACTGAAGTGAGTATTTTTATACCATGTTTTGTGTATGCTTTATTTGCAAAATCTGAAATTTCCTTATCTTCAACTGGTAGGATTCTATCTTGCGCTTCTAAAACTGTAACATCAACTCCAAGAGTATTATAGAATGATGCAAATTCAATTCCTATCGCGCCAGAACCTACAACTACGATAGATTTAGGTAATTTGTCTAATGTCATAGCCTCTTTATAAGTAATAATATTATGGCCATCAGGTTCAAAACCAGCTATAACCCTTGCTCTTGCCCCGGTTGCTATTACAAAATTATTAGCTTCAACTTCAATTTGTTTCTCTCCATCAATTTTTATTTTTTTATTTGATAAGAAGCTTGCAAAGCCTTTTATTACTGTAACTTTATTTTTTTTAAGTAGGCCAGTAACACCTCCTGATAATTGGGAGGAAACATTTCTTGATCTAGCGACTATTTCAGACAAATTTGCTGATATTTTCTCAGCGTGTAATCCGAAATTTTTATGGTTTTGCATTAAATGAAGAACTTCAGCTGACCGTAAAAGTGATTTCGTAGGAATACAGCCCCAGTTTAAGCAAATTCCGCCAAGGTTTTCAGCTTCTACAACTGCAACTTTTTTTCCAAGTTGAGCGGCTTTAATTGCGCATACATAGCCGCCGGGGCCGCTGCCTATTACAACAACATCATATTTTTCATTCATATCTATCCTGTAGAAACATTTTAATTGGATTCTCTATGTAGCTTTTAAATTCAGCTAAAAATTGTGCGCCAATTGCGCCATCAACAACTCTATGATCACATGAAAGTGTCATTTCAGCTATTGTTGAGATTTTAATTTTATCACCATCAACAACTGGAGTTTTCTCACCGCTTCCAACTGCGAGTATACAGCTTTGAGGAGGGTTAATAATAGCTGCAAATTGCTTGATTCCAAACATACCTAAATTTGAAATGGTGAAGCTGCCGCCTTGATATTCGTCAGGTTTTAATTTTCCATCACGAGCACGAGAGGCTAAAATTTTCATCTCATTTGAAATTTCAATTAAAGATTTTTGATCAGCGTTTCTAACAAGTGGGGTAACGAGCCCGCCATCTATTGCTACTGCTACAGCTATATCAACATCATGATATCTTATAATTCCATCATCTGACCAGCTTGAATTAGCATGTGGTACTTTAGCTAAAGCCATGGCTGATGCTTTTATAATAAAATCATTTACAGAGATTTTATGCTTAGCATCTTCCATAGAATTAATTTGAAGTCTAATTTCTAGGAGCTTATCAAGGTTACAATTTATATTTAAATAGAAATGAGGCACTGTTAGTTTTGATTCGAGTAGTCTTTTTGCTATTACTTTTCTTACATTAGAATGAGGTTCTATACTATATCCACCATCTCTTGTAAGTGAAGCTGGTTTTGTACAAGTCTTTGCTTCTAGAACATCAGACTTTACAATTCTGCCATGAGGGCCAGAGCCGGATATATTTCTTAGATCTATAGATTTATCTTCAGCAATTCTTTTAGCAAGAGGTGAGGCAAAGATTCGTTCATTACTTGTTTGTTGCTGTTTTGGCGCTTCAATTATATGTTCTTTTTTTTCTTCAATTTTAGTAGCTGAATGTTTAGAGCCTTTTATTTTATATCCATCAAGTAGAGATTTATCATCACCTTCTTCTAAAACAAGGGCGATTGTAGAACCTACAGGAATATTTGCAGTACCTTGAGTAATTAGAATTTTGCCGATTATACCTTCATCGACAGCTTCAACCTCCATAGTTGCCTTATCTGTTTCAATTTCAGCTATTACTTCTCCTGGTATTATCTTATCGCCTTCTTTTTTAAACCATTTGGATAATATTCCATCTGTCATGGTAGGTGAAAGGGCTGGCATTAGAATTTCTATAATCATGCTTTGTTCCTTAGTTATTTTTTGTAACAAGCTTTTTTAGCTGCTTCTATTATATCCTCAACCGAAGGAATCGCTAATTTTTCGAGATTAGCTGCATAGGGCATTGGCACCGCTTTCCCTGTAACAAATTCAACAGGCGAGTCTAAATAATCAAATGCTTCTTTCATAACAATCCCTGCGATTGAAACACCTATTCCTGCAAAAAACCATCCTTCTTCAACTGTAACAAGTCTATTGGTTTTTTTTACAGAATCAATAATAGTTGCGCTATCTAGTGGTGAAATTGTACGTAAATCTATAATTTCAGCATCTATTCCAATCTCTGCAAGCAGTTCAGCTGCTTCAAGGGCTAATTTAACTTGTATAGAAAATGCTGTGATAGTTACGTCTTTTCCACTTCTTACTATTTTTGCTTTCCCTATTTCAATAGGTTCGATTAAATCCGGAACATCAAAGCTTATTCCATACATAAGTTCGTTTTCAAGGAAAACTACAGGATTAGGATCTAAAATAGCGCTACGAAGTAATCCACATGCATCTTCGGCTGAATATGGAGCTATAACTTTGAGTCCTGGGATGTGAGAAAACCAAGCCGCAAAATTTTGACTATGCTGAGCCCCAACCCTGGAAGCGGCAGCATTTGGGCCTCTGAACACTATTGGGCAAGAAACTTGGCCACCTGACATATAATGTGTTTTAGCCGCTGAATTTATTATTTGATCCATAGCTTGTAATGAAAAATTGAAAGTCATAAACTCCACAATTGGTTTGAGTCCAGCAAATCCTGCGCCGATTGCAAGCCCAGTAAAACCATGTTCTGTTATTGGACTATCAATGACCCTTCTTTCTCCAAATTCATCTAACAAACCTTGGGTAACCTTATATGCGCCTTGATACTGTGCTACTTCTTCTCCAATAATGAATACAGAATTATCCGCAATCATCTCAGTTCTCATAGCTTCTCTTAGTGCTTCTCTCACTGTTAAATTTCTCATATAAGTTTCAACCAATATATATTTGTGTTTCTAATTCTCTTTCATCTGGAGCGCTTGAAGATTCACAAAAGTCTACAGCTTCCTGGATAAGAGATTTTATATGTTTTTCAATTGATTTTAGTTCGTCTTCAGAAACTGCAAATTTTGATATTAATATATTTTTTACAGTGTTAATTGGATCGTGATTATTTTTATAATCATCAACCTCCTCTTTGGTTCTATATTTTGCAGGATCTGACATTGAATGGCCTCTGTAGCGATATGTTTTCATCTCTAGAATAAATGGACCATTGCCAGATCTTACAAATGCGCTAGCTTCAACAATAGCTTGATATATTTCATCTAGGTTCATCCCATCAACTTTTTTACCTTCTATACCAAAAGATTCACCTTTCCTGTATAGTTCTGTCATAGAAGTTGACCTGGAAACGGATGTACCCATTGAATATTCATTATTTTCAATAATATAAAGAACTGGGAGTTTCCAAAGTGCTGCCATATTGAAGGCTTCATAGACTTGTCCCTGATTTACAGCTCCATCACCTAGAAATGTATATGAAATGCCAGAAGTATTATTGTATTTTTCTGCAAAAGCAATTCCTGTTCCTATTGGGACTTGCGCACCAACTATGCCATGTCCACCATAGAATTTATTCGGTATATCAAACATATGCATTGAACCACCTTTGCCTGCAGAGCAACCTGTGGATTTCCCCATGAGTTCGGCAAGTACGTATTTTGGCTCAGTCCCTGCTGCTATAATATGACCATGGTCTCTGTAGCTTGTGACCATACTATCGTTTTTTTCCTTCGCAAGTTTTACTGCTGCGATTATAGCTTCTTGTCCAATGTAAAGATGGCAGAATCCTGCAATTTCACCCATTCCGTATAGCTGGCCACATTTTTCTTCAAAGCGCCTTATTAGAAGCATATCTTTATAGGCTTCTAAATATTGGTGTTTTTCTAGTTTTAAAAGTTTAGGCATTCTCTAGTCGCTTGTTTGTGTAGGTAGTATACTAATTTTAACTGAAGTTTTGTCAAATATTCTCTTTCCTTTGTAATATCTTATACATATAATTTTCTAACTAAGTCGCTTTTTTTATATGATAAAAATAATTTCTACAGAAAAAAATTTAAATGCTGCGCTTGATGTGCAAAAAATTATTAAGAGTGAGATCATTTCTCCTTCCATAGAAAATTTTTGTGGCGATGAAAAAATTTTGTTTTTTAATAATGAAACGATTATTCCTAAGGATGGAATAGTTGTGCATAATTTATGGCCTAATTCTAATGATAATTTAATCGAGCTTTTGCTATTATTAGATTGTTTGGAAAATTCTGGTATGGAGCGTGTGAAGCTTCTATCTGCTTATCTCCCATTTTTAAGACAAGATAGACAGTTAAAAGAGAAAAGTAGTATTGGGAGCAAAATACTGTCAAAACTACTGAGTAATACTATTATTGATTCCATAATTACTCTTGATGTTCATTCAAAGAATGCTGCCAATTTTTTCGGTACAAAATTAGTAAATGTTGAATTGTCTGATTTTTTTGTAGAGAAAATTGGAACAATAGCTCCTATTGACCAGCAAATTTCTGTAGTAATTTCACCAGATATTGGAAGTTTAACAAGGGCAAAACCACTAGCTTCGTTGCTTAGGATTGATTATATAGCTTTAGATAAAGTGCGTATAGGAACTAGTGTAAAGATTTCAGGGTTTCCTTTAAATAGGCAATTTGAAACAGCGATTATAATCGATGATATTATAGATTCAGCTTCTACTATTATTGCTTGCATTAATCATATAAAGGACAATGTTAAAACAATTATAGTATGCGCTTCTCATGTAATAAATCCAAATGTTTTAGATAATATAAGGAATATCAGAGATGGGATAGAGATTATCACAACAAATAGTACAAATTACGAAAATGAATTTTGTAATATATATCCAATTCTAGCAGAAAGATTGTAGATTTTTACTTGAAAAAACGCAGAGTTTAGCAAATTATAAGCAACAGAAGGAACCAGAGGATAAAAACTTGCTAAACCCTACTAGACTATAACCGTAAGTTATGCCTAACTATGAAATTAGCACTTAGGATTGAATTTCGCAAGTGTAAAATAAATTATTACATATTTATTTGAAGATTGTTGTAAAATTAACTCAAGGTTGTATTTTATTTTAAGTTAAGCGCCTTAATAACATCATCAATGACTTGTTCTTGAGTCTGGCTTGCATCTATAATGGAAATTCTTTTACTAAATCTATCCGCTAAATAATCGTAATTATTTGTTACTTTATGATAAAAGTCCTCAGGTTTTGCTTCAAATTTATTTGTATCTCCCCTAATAGTAGCTCTCGCTAATGCTATTTTAGGATCAATCTTCATATAGATTGTTCTGCTTGGTAGAAAACCATTGAATATATGATCATGTAGTGAAAATATACGCTCCATCTCTTCTTCATTCTTAGATTGATATGCAGCTGTAGAGTCAATATACCTATCGCAAATAACATATTTGCCGTATGAAAGTGCTGGCTTGATAATTTTTTCAATATTCTCACATCTTGCTGCCATAATAAGCATAATTTCTGTCATATCCTCCATATCATTATTAACAACTATATCTCTAATTTTCTCTGCGACTTCAGTGCCGCCTATTTCTCGAGTCCATATAGCATCAATATTCAGAGATAGAAGATATTCATAAAGCTTTTTACTTGCAGTAGTTTTTCCGCTACCGTCTATACCTTCAAAACTTATGAATTTACCCATTATTTTCCTTATGATATTTTGAATTTACAATATATTCCTGACTATTCATTTCAGCAATTCTCGAAATTACTCTTTGGAACTCTTTCTTATATCTAGACCCTATATATAGATCTTCAGGAGCAACTTCAAAAAGAGCAACAATCATAACCTTATTCGCATAAGCATTATCAATAAAATTAATAAAGCGAATTACAATGTCAGAATTATCTGATAATTGACTGAGCTTCTCAATGATAATAGCATCATACTTCTCTGTTATAGATAAATAATCATTATATGAAAGAGTAGATTCAAACATTTCTTGATAATTAGTATAGAGTACATCACCATAACATCGTTTAAAATTAACTAACCTTCCAAAAACTGTGATTGCTGTTTCTTTATAGTCTCCATTATGAGTTAGAGCTAATAGCATTTCACCAAATAATTTAACTTTATTTTCAGTTGCGGGATATAGGATAACATTTTTGTTTGAAGTAATTTTTCCGAATCTATAATCTTTTGTACTTTGCAAATTATGTATGAAAAATCTTTTATCAATTATATCAATAAATTTTAAAAATAATTCTCTTTGCAATCCATCTTTATAAAGACTATCAGGCTTAATATTTGATGTAAAAACTAAAAATACGCCTAGTTTTAGAAGAGATTCACATAATCTTTGCATTATCATCGCATCTGCTATATCTCTAATTTCCAGCTCATCAATGCAGATAAATTTATAATTTCTTGCAAGAGATTTTGCGATTTTTACAACTGGATCTTTTTCATTCTTTTTAAATAGAATATGAGAATGCTGGTGAAGATATTTTATAAAAGATTGATAATGATAAAAATTCTTTTTAAGCTTAATTGAGTCGTAAAGAGCTTTTATAAGAATTGTTTTCCCTCTCCCTACAGACCCATATACATAAATTCCAGAATATTTGTTGCTTTTAAAAAGCCTGGCAAATTTGGGGCGAGAAATATCTTTTTTTATTTCTTCTAATTTTCGAATTAATAGAGATTGAGAAGAATCAAGAATAATTGACTCATCTAGGAACTTATTAATTTCCATTATTAATTTTCTCTAGAATTTCTTTTTGAGCATCTTTCAATTCAAGTACTGTCGCTATCGAAAGAAAGAGGTTTTGGTGTGACAAGAAGTCACAAGATTCAACTAATTTATAATATAATTCTGAATTCGTTGAATCAGAGAATTTTTTTAAAATAAGAAAAATTTGAAAATTTGGGAATGTAGCAAAGGCATTTAATAGATTAATTTTAGCCGCATCATAATTTTTTTGGCTAGCAGCTACCTCTGCAAATAGAGAGGCGGCTTCTAGAAAATCAGGTTTAAATTCAAGAGCTTTACTGCAATATGTAAACAAGTCATTGATATTTTGTTTATTAAGTTGGTCTCTAGCTGCTAATAAATATAGATTTGCCAAATTGTTTTTAGTCTCAATAGATATTTCATGATGAGAGACTGAGGAAATCGTACCATCCATAGCTTTCCAATCTTGTTTACGAGAATATATTCTTGCAATTAGTAGGTTGATTTCTTCGTCCGAAGAATTAATGGAATAATATTGGCGAGCGAATTCCAAAGCTTTTTCTAGATTTCCTAATTTATATTCAACTATTGCAAGTTTTTTTGAAATTTGATTTTTTATAAAGGGAAATTTCTGCACAGAGCCAATTAATGTAAGAGGTATTCCTTCTGAAGAACTAAAAATATGTATCAGATCTACATACCCTTTTTGTTCGTCGCTTAAATATTTCGTATCAATATTAGCTAATTGTTTTAGAGCTTCTTTTTTACTACCAATGGCAAGAAGAATAGCGGATTCAATAAGGTATGAGATCGAAGAACTTATCCTTGATCCTCTATATCTTTCCCTAAAATTATAAAAACTATTTACAATAGATCCAATAAAGCCATTTAGAAGAAATAGTATCAGTATAGCGCATAGGAGAGCAAAAAATAAAAATCCAGAAGAAGTATTGATATTGTAATCAGAAAATTTTATTACAACATCAACATTTAAGTTACTGAAACTATTGTAAACAAACATAAGTGCTATAGATAGTAAAATGCATGCAAGCAATTTTGATAATATAAATCCTAAGAAATTTGTTTGTTTACTCATCTTTCCTCGAAAATCTTTGAAACTCTATCTTTCTTATATAAATTAATTTTAAAATCTTTCATCTCATTTTGTACTTTCTTTCTTTGATTTTCTAGCTCTTCTGTATGTAGATATGTAATTTTAAACAAGGATTCGATCCAACGGAAAAAAGCGAAATCCATAGGGTATACTGGTGTTGGTCTTATTGCTTGTAATTTTTTAATATCCAGAATTAGCGAATTTATCTGAGGCTTCATGTCGAAAAATAGTTTCTCATTTTCAATTTTTTCAAGGATTTCAACGGAATAATTGAGGTCATTTATATCAATATCTTTTGCTAAAGAAAAAGCATTAATGTATGAGATCATAATATCTTGGTGTATGGTAATATCATCTTTACCCATTGTGTCGCCTATAGCTCCACCAGCGTCCTGATCATTTTTAAATAGAAATTTTTCTTCCTGCCTTGGAAGTAAAGTTATATTTGTATCAATTTTGTGATGAGATTGGGAGGTTTCTTCGTTCGGGTTAAGGTGTTTGCTAGTTTTTACTGTTTCGGCCTGTGTATTTTGAAAATATTTGCTAAAGTCATGCGCAGCAATATTTTCAATCCTATCAAAATTAATATATATTGCTACTGCTGATAGCATCAAAAAACTTATTAAAACTAAATATTTCGATATTCTTATTCTCATATCAATTCATTAATGGAGTTATTTTTTTGCAACCGCCTACATCTATTATTATTGATTTAGTCTCAAATAAATCATTTCCTCTTTGTACATATATTTCACCGGAGCTAGTAATTTCTCCCTTTTCTGCGTGCATTTCAGCATTTGGCAGTATTACTATTTCTGAGAAATCATTCTTTGTAATCGTTATTCTATTAGGAAAATTAGCTCTATTCAAAGTGAGCTTTCCATTTTTTTTATATGTACTTACTTCCATTTTATCAGTCACAAGAATATAATTATCAAATTCAACTTTTACTGCACCAGAATAAGTCATCACATCGAGTAGTCTATTAGCTTCAAACTTTTTTGATTGAATAATTACAGGAGCTTTAAGCCCTTCGCCGAATCCAGATAAGATAAAACTACTTGCTAATATAAATATGAGTCTTAACATTGCCTTCAAATCCAATTATATTTTCGCCTTTAGTATAAAATTTATCTGCAATTAAATTTAAATCATCACTTTCTAAAGAAATCTGTTCTGATCCTTGCATATCTTTGGTTTTTAAGTCTAGTTCAACAGAATTAGTTGTAAATTTATATCCGTTATATGAACCAAGTATTTCTCGAGTTAGTTTTAAAAGATTATTAGATTCGTCATATTTTCCTTCCAAAGCTGTTAAACTTAATAAACCTTCAGAGAGAGCAATATTTGCTGATATTATACGCATATTATAGATTCCAAGTTCGCTTTTTTCAGCAGAATTAGCAATTACATTATACGCTTTATCATCGTTAGTTTTACTCATAAAATTTAGCTTCTCAATAGAAAGCTCTGAATTTTCTACTAATGTGTGGTTTTTAGGATGATTTTCTATCTTGTTATTTTCAAATTTACTTTCTTCTTTCTCGATTTTAACATTTTTACTTTCTTGGTTACTCTGCACCTTAAGTACAACATATCCCACCATAGTCATTGAGAATGACAGTAAAAATATTTTTAAGAAAAGTACTTTTAATCTATAAGAGTTCATTTTAATTATATAGAAAATATTTTAACAATAAATTGCAGCTAGTTCTCCTAACTTAAATCTATTTTAGCTTAGAATTTCTAGCAAAAACGAAGTTGAGAAGCGCGGCCTATTCTTATAGGTGAGCATCGTAAACAAAGTTTTGACGACGAAATTACAGCTAGAAATAGGTTTGCGTTTTATTTTACTCCAGCTCGTAATAAATCATGTATATGCAATATTCCTAGTATCTTACCACTTTCTGATACTAATAGGGAGGTAATATTTTTTTTGCTCATAATTGCTAGAGCTTCTCCCGCAAACATCTGTGGTAAAATTTTTATAGGATTTGCAGTCATAATATCTCGTGCTGTTGCATTATCTATATTTATTCCCATATGGCGCCTTAGGTCCCCATCTGTTATGATACCTACGATATCATTATTGTTATTTATAACTGCTGTACAACCAAAACCTTTTTTACTCATTTCAGATATTGAGTTTTGCACTGACTCGTTTTCTCTTACAAAAGGGACTTGAACCTCTGTATGCATCAAATCTTCCACTTTTAGCAAGCTCGCTCCAATTTTTCCACCTGGATGAAAAATCGCATAATCATCTTTTGAAAAACCTTTGTGATTATGGAGAGCTACAACTAGAGCATCACCAAGAGCTAGCATCATGGTGCTTGAAGTGGTTGGAGCGTTAATATGCGATGCTTCCTCAGCGATTGGGATATTTAGCAAGTATGTGCTGCTCTTTGCTAGAATAGAGTCTATTTGCATAGTTATGCCTATTATTTCAATGCTAAATCTTTTGCAATAGCTAATAATATCAAGTAATTCTTTTGTTTCTCCAGAATTTGAAAGAAGTAAAACAATATCTTCATCGCTAATCATCCCAAGGTCACCATGGCTAGCTTCTGCTGGGTGTATATAAAATGATCTTGTCCCTGTAGAAGCAAGGCTTGCTGAAATTTTTTGCCCAATATAGCCACTTTTTCCTATTCCAGAAACAACAAGCCTACCTTTGCATTTTAAAATAGCCTCCGATGCTTTCACAAAGTCTGTAGGTAAATTTGATCGCAGGGCCTTAAGCCCTTCTATCTCTTTATTTATCGCTTCCCGCGCGTAATTTATATAATTTGACATAATGTTAATGCGCAAAAAGATCTATATCGTTCCATCCAGCTAAGTCAAGCTCTGCGCGAGTGGGTAGAAATTTAAACATATTCTCAGCAAACGCTAGTTTTCCTTCTCGTAGTAACATTTTTGTTAAAACCTCTCTAAGTCTATGAAGATGATATACATCACTTCCGGCATAATCTACTTGTTCCTGAGTAAGTTCTTCTCCGCCCCAATAAGATTGTTGCTGTTGCTTTGAAAGTTGAATACCCAAAAGTTCTCTGCATAAATCTTTGAGGCCATGATATTCTGTATATGTTCTCACTAACTTAGATGATATTTTCGTACAAAATATATTATCAATATTCACATTCAGATATTGCTTTATTGCAGCTATATCAAAACGTGCAAAATGAAAAATTTTCACAGTAGATTTATTGTTTAAAATTTTCTTCAAATTTGGTGCAGAATAATCATTTCCATCAAACTTTACCAGATGTGCAACGCCATCACCGCAGGATATTTGAATAACACATAGCCTATCGCGCAATAAATTTAGCCCCATAGTTTCTGTGTCTATTGCAATATCACCTTCTAAAATAAGATCATCTGGAAAATCGTTTAAATATAATTTTGATTTCATTGCTTTCTCCTAAAATTTCCTTCTATTCTTTGTTAATAATCACTTCTTCTTCTTTTTTTACAATCCCTAAAACCTTCCTTGCTTGTTCATCGAGCATGTCTTTATCTAGGGACTCTGATCTCATTAATGTAACATTATGTTCTAGCTCAATTCTAGTAGCTCTAATTTGCTCAAGCTCTTTAGTAAGATCAGCTACTTTTCCCTCAGTTTTTTTTTTCGAAATAATACCACTATTTCCATATGTTGTATGGTAAAAAAAATAAGATAATAAGCCCATGAGGATTATTGTAATAAATCCAAGTTTAAGATTACTCATTTAAATTAAAACCATAATTAACAAAAAAGGCGCGGAAAATAAATGACTATCAAATCTATCTAATACTCCGCCGTGCCCTGGTATAAGTGTTCCACTATCTTTAATACTATATTTTCTTTTAAAATGAGATTCAAAATAGTCTCCAAAATGAGCTAATATTACAATAAGACTAGTAGGTATAATGTTTCCAAACTGGAAGAAAAACTGCGACTTTAGATTGTTGTAATATAGAATATCAACTAAGATGCTTGTAAATAAAGATGCAAAATAAAGGCCACCAAAAAATCCACTCCAAGTTTTCATTGGGCTTGTATTTGGACAAATTTTAGCTCCTCCAATAAATTTCCCGGTATACATAGCAAAGGCATCATATGATCCAATGGTTAGAGCGTACCATAGAAGAATCTCACTTCCATTTTTTAAGAATCTAATAATAAGAATAGAAGAAATCGCTATAAAAATAAGAGATAGTCCAAGTATAAGATCTGTTCTAGATGAACGGGTAATATAGAACCATTCTTTAGACATTAAGGCAAAGATCAAAATTGCTAGTAAACAAAATAATAATGCTGACTTTAAAATAGCAAAAGAGAGAATCAGGAAGATTGTGACACCAGAAACTATCCTAACTACATCATTTTTTTTAATATTTAATATCATTATTGTTCAACCTTGATTTAGGGTTATTGCAGGAATAGTATATAATTAGCATGGGGAATTCTATAAAAAAACTATTTAGCCTCTCAGTTTTTTGAATTAAGAACCAAATGTCCTGTCTCTATTTTTATATTCTTCTATTGCATCTTTTAGGTCATCTTCATTAAAATCAGGCCAAAGTTTTGTGCTGAAATATAACTCAGCATACGCTGATTGCCATAGAAGAAAATTACTAACTCTAGACTGATTTCCAGGTCTTATGAATAAATCTACCTCTGGCATATCTGGCGCATACATGAATTTTGAAAATTCTGCTTCTTCTATTGATGTAAGATCTTTGCCCGAAATAGCCATTTTTTTTGCTGCTGTAAGAATTTCCATTCTAGACCCATATCCAAAGGCCAAATATAGATTTATTTTGCCATTATCTTTTGATATTTCTTCGGCTTTTAGCATAGACTTATGTAAAGAAGCCCCAAATTTTTCGATTTCACCGATGAATTTTAATTTAACACCAAGTTTTTGTAACTGTTCCACTTCTTCTGTAAGGTAGTAGTTTAGTAGTTGTTTAAGTCCTTCGACCTCTATTTTAGATCTATCCAAGTTCTCATATGAGCAGCAATATAATGTAAGATGTTTTATGTTGTGTTTTATTGCAGATTCAACAATTTTAAATCCGTTCTCTGCACCTTTTTTATGGCCCTCAAAAGTTGTAATGCCTTTGGCTTTTGCCCATCTTCTATTTCCATCCATGGTAATAGCTATATGCTGAAGATCACTCATTATAAACCTCTATTTCTTCCTTGGAATAGTTACTACTATCTTAGCTCCACCGAGCTTTTTCCCATCAAGTACTACTATAGCGCCCTTATAACTAAGAATGATTTCTTTTGCAATAGATAATCCAAGGCCAACGCTTCCGTATCTATCAATTCTTCTAGCTTTGTCAGATCTATAAAATGCTTTGAAAATCAAATGTTTTTCTTCGTCTTTTATACCAGGGCCATTATCTTCAAGAGTGAGAACAATATTACTATCGTTTAC
Source organism: uncultured Rickettsia sp. (assembly GCA_964409695.1). GTDB lineage: Bacteria > Pseudomonadota > Alphaproteobacteria > Rickettsiales > Rickettsiaceae > JABDAD01. Next base: position 31,452 of record CAYPDX010000002.1, read on the forward strand.
GGTACAAGAAAATTCAGAATAAGTAGCATATTTCTCGGCGTTTGAAATTATATTTGTAAGAGCTCTCATAAAGGACAAGGGTTTAATTTCCGCATAGATTTTCTCCTTAGTTAGAATGAGCTTAGTGCTTTTAAATTTATAATGATCAAAAAACTCTGTAAGCCAATGATTCAGTTCAATTTCCTCTGGTTTTTCTGCTTCTTCTCCTCTTGCAAAATCAAGATAGCTATCGATCATATGTTTCATGCTATCCACATCGCTTTTTAGAGAATTATTCTCTGTATTTTCTGGAAGAAGTTCAAGTTGTAGAAGCATTCGAGTTAAAGGTGTCCGTAGATCATGGGAGATCATTGCAAGCATTTGTAGTCTTTTTTGAACTTGACGTTCTATTCTTTCTTGCATTTTAATTAGTGCTATTCCAGCTTGTCTTATTTCAGATGCTCCACTTGGTTTAAATTTAACAGTATCTGTAATGCCCTTACCAAAATTATCTGCAGCAAATGATAGTTCCTGTATGGATCTGATCTGATTTTTAGCAAATAACATTGCTATCAATAAAAATATCATCGAAATTCCTATTATCCAAAAAACAAAAATCTCTGATGTTGGGTTAACAAGTGGTTTTGATGGCATTGAAATTTTGAGGATTTTTCCATCGTCAATAGAGAGAAAAACATATATTTTTGTCTGGTTTTTATTTTGACTCAATCCTAAAAACCCTTCAAGATTTTTTGTTAGTACATTGTCTAATATATCAAGTTCACTTTTTTGGAAGAACTTACTTTCTTTTGGCATGTCCTTTATAATCTCAAAAGAGAAGTTAAATAATCTCGAATATTTAACTACTTTTGTCATATCGCCAATAGAATATTCACCGGCGACTAGTTGGATTTGGCTTGAGAGCATTCTGCTAGTTTGCATACTTACATTATACCAATGTCTTTCATAAAAAAGATATACGGCAACGAGCTGACACATGATCATTGGTACGCAAATAATCAGTGTGAACCTAGATAGTAAACTCTTAGGCAGTAGGATGTTTCCAAGCTTAAATATATAATCCATAACCTTCATGCCTTATGGTTTGCAAAAACTTTGGTCGCCCAGCGTCTTTTTCTATTTTTTGCCTAAGCCTTACTATTTGAACATCTATTGATCTATCACTAAGCCCGCCCATAAGCTTCGATAACTCATTCCTGCTTAATGTCTTGCCTATATTTAGCATAAAATATTCTAATAGTTTTTGATCAGTGGATGATAAGGCAACGTCTTCACCATTAATTGTAAGTTGTTTTTGAGCAAAGCTATAAGAACAATCCCCAAATTCTATTACTTCTCCTTTTGATTCTTTTTGTATATTAACATTATAAAGGTCAAGTAAATTTCTAACGCGCAATATAAGCTCTCTAGGATCAAAAGGCTTCGTGATATAATCATCCGCCCCTGATTCAAGGCCTTTCACTCTATTATCTGGTTCGCTTAAAGCAGTTAGTAAAATTATAGGAGTATTTTTACTTTGGGCTTTTATCTTTTTTGCAAATTCAAAGCCTGTCACTCCTGGTAACATAACGTCTAAAATTAGTATATCTACCTTTTGATTGTTTAGAATTGCATGCCCTTCATCTGCATCAATAGCTGTGTATGATTCAAAGCCGTTTTTGGTAAAAAACTGCTTTAAAAGTTCAAGTATTCTGCTATCATCATCTACTATTAAAACCTTAGGTCTCTCTGCGTTCATTGCTTTCTCCTCTTGGAGTATTAGGATAAAATTATGTTAAATACAACCACATCCAATCTTGAAAATATTGAAGGATATATATGGTTTAATGGAACATTTATAAAATGGCAAGATGCTAAAATTCATGTTCTCACCCACAGTCTACACTATTCTGGTGGTGTTTTTGAAGGGGAAAAATCATATAATGGAAAAATTTTTCGAATTAATGAGCATACTGCAAGGCTTTTTAGATCGGCTTCCCTAATGAAATTAGAAATTCCGTATACAAAAGAGGAAATAATTCAGGCTAGCGTAGAGTTGCTTTTGAAGAATAATTTACAAAATGCCTATGTTCGCCCACTAGTCTGGAGATCAACGGAAGCCCTTATGGTAAAGCCTGTAAATCCTATTGTGAACGTTATGATAGCTGCGTGGGAGCCAAGAAAAAAGCCGAGTTTAAATCCTCTAAACCTTGTTGTTGGCAAATGGAGAAGGCCACCAGAGAATTCTCATCCCGTGCAATGTAAATCCTCATCACAATATGCAATGTTTACACTTGCAATTATTGAAGCAAATGAAATCGGATATGATGATGCATTATTACTTGATCAAGATGATCATATTGCTGAATGCACTACGTCGAATATTTTTTTTATAAAAGGGAATGAATTATACACCCCAAAGATCAAATATTGTTTGAATGGAATTACTAGGCAAACTACAATTGCTATTGCGAGTAATCTTGGCATAAAAATCTATGAGCAGGATATTAGGCTTGATGATATTCATTCATTTGATGGTTGTTTTGTAACTGGCACAGCTATTGGTCTTAAAGATATTGGCTCAATAGCTTTTAATGAAGAGAAAAAATTATTTGATACTAATGATCTATATAATTCCCTGAAATCAGAATATTTAAATTTAGTAAATGGAAAATAAATGACAAAATTTTTTAAAGGCATATATACAGCTTTAATAACACCCTTTAAAGACGGGAATATTGATTTAAAGTCACTTGAAATTCTTTTAAATAATCAATTAGAAGCAAAGGTAGATGGAATTGTTATTGCTGGTTCTACTGGTGAAGGATCAATGCTTAGTTTAGATGAGTATAGTGAATTACTAAGAGTAGCAGCAAAAACTATTGCAGGAAAAACTCAGCTTATTTCTGGAGTTTCAGCGAATACTCCATCAAGAGCAATAGAGATAGTAAAAATTGCTGAAAATTATGATGTTGATGGCATCATGTGCGTCATGCCTTTTTATAATAGGGCCCCACAACGAGGGCTCATTAAATATTTTGAAGCAATACATGATGCCACAAATATTCCAATTATGTTGTATACAGTACCAGCTAGAACGGGCATTGATTTCACCGATGAAACAATTATAGAATTATCTAAATTGCCGAGAATTCTAGCATTAAAAGATGCGGGGGTTGATATAGAAAGACCTCTAAGATTAGTTGGTAAAATTCGTAGCGATTTTAGTTTGATATCTGGAGAGGATACTAATTGTGTTGCTTATAGTTCGCATGGGGGAGTGGGATGTAATTCTGTTATATCAAATATAGCGCCGCATGCATGTAAGAAACTTCAAGACTTTTTAGCTGCAGGAGATTTTGCTTCAGCGTTAAAGTTACAGTCAAAACTTACTGAATTATGTAAAGTTATATTTGTTGATACGAATCCAATACCAATCAAATTCGCAGCCTCTTATATGAAATTATGTTCCGCTGAGGTAAGAGCTCCTTTATACGAAATGGTTGATGAAAAATTAAAAAATAATATCATGAAACTTATCGATCAATTATCTAGAGAAATCCAGTTTTAATGGCAGAAGAATTTAAAAAAATTATTTCAACTAACAGAAAAGCCACTTTCAATTTTTTTATTGAGGAGAGAATAGAGGCTGGCATTGTGTTAACTGGTCCGGAGGTTAAGTCACTGAGACTAAAAGCTGGTAATATTGAAGATAGTCATGCTGATGTGATGAAAAATGATATTTATATTTTCAATATGTTTATTGCCGAATATGATAAGGTTAGTAAATTTTCCACCCAAACAACACGTAGGCCAAGAAAGCTATTACTACATAAGAGTCAGTCTAGAAAATTAATTGGAAAAATTAAGATGAAGGGCTATACTTTAATAGCTTTAAGCATATATTTTAATCATAAGAATTTAGTTAAAGTTGAAATTGGCCTTGCTAAAGGTAAAAAACTGCATGATAAAAGAGGTGATCTAAAAGATAAAGATTGGAATAGAGAACAGTCGCGAATTATGCGTGAGAAAAATCGAGTCGATGTTTAGCATGGTTCCAAGTTGCTCTGAACGTCATTGCGAAAGCGCGATAGCGATTGAAGCAATTCGGTTAAAAACTGTAAGCTTTCTATAATTTAGAAAATTAAAATGGATCACCACGTCGGCCTTTGGCCTCTTCGTGATGACGTGGCCTCCGTGAAATAATGGAAATAATATGAAATTAAAAAAGAATGATTTAATAGAACATGTTCATTCGTCGCTTTCTGGTGGCTTTGCAAAAGAAGATATAAAAATTGCTTGTGAGGAGATTTTTGCTTCTATGTCGGAGGCTCTTAAAGCTGGTGACAGGATTGAAACTAGGGGGTTTGGTAGTTTTTCGATAAGAAAAAGAATCGCCCCGACAGATCCTCGTGAAAATAAAGGACCGAGCCATAAAGGTACTGAGTGTAATTCAGTTTATTTTAGGATGTCTAAGAATCTTAACGATCGGTTAAATTAATAGATAGAAAGTTGCCTCTCTAGAGCTTTCTTGTTATTTTTTTTGTCGTTAAGCAGTCGTTTAACTCTTGACTCACTGGGCAATATTTTAGTCTTTGTATTATCCGAAGCAACGGAAATCTCATTTTCTATTAGCTGAAGTTCGTTATTCATTTCTATAGTTTCTTTGTTAGATAGATTGAGTTTTTTGATAACTTGAGACTTTCTGAGGTTTAATTGTTGATCTTTCAGCGAAGCATTTACTTGAGAGATTTTGAGATTTTTATTAGCCATATTGGCAGTATCAATGAAATTAAGGGTCTTATTACTTAATTTAATGACTGAAGCCTTGTTTAAGGCATCATGCGGCGAATGTATAATTTTTAAGGCTTCTTGCTTCGTTATCAGATCTACAAACTCCTCTTTATGAGAATCTTTTAATTGTCGGAGTAAGGTAGGAGCCGTAGATTTATCTATTTTACCAATTGTGTCTACAGATTTACTCAAACTAGTATTATCAGCTGTTTTTTCTATATTTTGAAATAGTTGAAATTTCTCTGATATTTGTATATTTCTGACAATGATATATACAATTATTCCTACAATCGTATTATTAGAAATTATATATGAAAATAACCCAGCGAGTATGGCAATAGCTTCTTTATTGGTGAATTCGAGATTACTGGTCGATCTATCGAGCTTTGATTCATTCATAGCTTCAATATGAGGGTCATTCTTGTCCCTGAATTGAAGCCCCTTATTTATGGGATATGTAATCTTGTGACTATATGATCTACTGTCAAAAGCAATGGGATTATCCTCAGTTTCTTGCCTATTCTTTTCTATTGTTTTTGTAGATTGTGTAGATAATTTTTTCTGTTTTGACATGTTACAATGTTTCAATTTTAAGATCATTGTAACAAAATAACATTTTGAACACTATCTTTTGAAGAAAAAATTGTCTCACATGGTGAACGAATATTTTATTATACTAGCTGGACGAGAACTTTGATTGCATTTTGTCATTCCGTCAAAAAAGACTCGTAATCCTGCGTTTGATAGGGGATCAAGGCTTCTTTCTTAACAAGTACATAATTCTTAGTTTTAAAAGAAAAAAGAATGGACTCCGCGTTGTTAGCTGGGTAACGGCGTTTTAGGAGAAAACTGTAACTATAAAGGTTTTTTTGCAATAAAGTGTGATATTTTATGTATTATATAATACCAATTTCTATTTTTGTTCTGTTACTTTACTGATAAGAGATTTTTGTACTTCCTCCATTATGGCATCGTGTTTTTGAGAGGAGGCATTACTAGTTTCGGTTTCGTGTTTATCTTTTTCAAGCTGTACTGATGGTAGATTGATATTTTTAAGAGAATTTTCAATAAAACTTCCTTCAAAAAATTTATCAGAAATTTGATATGAAGATTGCATTATTGAATATAGAGAGGCATTTTTTATCCATTTAGGATATTCTTTCTCATTAATATTATGAACAACTTGCCATAGATTTTTAGCTCCAATATAACTACTAGAACTTATTACGGCTAGAGTAAGAAATATAAAAAATGTTATTACATATCCTGTTAGCGCTCCAACCCATACTCCTAAGACTCTATCTATTAAGCCTCCAGTGTATTTTTGAATAATTTCTTTAAGACTTTTTGCAAGCCAATTTGATGCAAAGGAAGAAAGTATGTAGGATACAACGATACTAGCTATTTGAATAATCAAAGAATTAGTAGTATATTCTTTGACAATTTCTTCAGCAAGTGGTGTAAGTATTATAGTAAGAAGTAGTGTAAGAAATAAAGTTCCGATATGCAATAACGATATTACCATACCTCTGTAAAGACCTAAAAAAATAGCTCCACTAAAAATTGAGAGCATAATAATGTCGAAGAGATTTATATGCATATCTATATAATTTTTGATTCTGTGATTATTACATCCATATTTTGGTCATGTGCTTCAGTAGGTATCTCGTTTACTAATTGCAAATCAAAGCATATTCCTATTTTAATAGGTTTGTAATTTGTTTTTTTGGACTTTGCAATAAATTTATCGAAATGACCTCTACCATAACCAATTCTGTTGCGCGATTTATCGTACAACACACCTGGAATTATTATTACTTCGGGATAACAAATTTCAGCATTCTTATCAGGCTCTTTGAAACTTAATCTAGACGCGGCAAGGTCTTCTATAGAAGAAACTTTGGCATATTCTATTCTGTAATCTTGTTTACATAGGAGTAGCCGTGGAAAAGCTAGACCAAAATTGGTCTTTTTGTAAAATTCTGTTAGGTCAAGTTCGCCTTTTATAGGCGAGTAACATCCTATTGTAATTGATTTTTCTTGTCCGATAAATTGTTTAGACAAGAATTTCTCTAAATTCTTGCATGCATCTTGGCAAGCTACGTTAAAATCTTGTGTTTTGCTGAATAAAAGTCGTTTAGAAATAGCATCTTGTCTTAATGTTTCCTTTTTCATTGCATCATATGCTTTAAGTTAATATCTATCATACACAAATATAATAAAATATAAAAATATAGATCAAGAATTTGAATGAAAAAAAATATTAGTGATATATAATACCAGCTGTCCAATATATTATAGAGAACTCCTAGCAATGAAAAAAATATTCGTAATATTTATATTTCTAATTTTGTCAGCTAAAGCATATGCGGAAGTAAATATATCAAAGAAGGTAGCAATGAATTCAAAACGAGCTTTGTTGACAGAAGTTAGGGGTGGCGATTATGTCCACGCTGGAGACGTAGAAGCGATAGATTTCGTGATGAAAAAAATATTAAAGATTAATAGCTTGAAGTCAGGGGATGTTTTAGATGTCGGGTCTGGCTACGGCGGAACTGCTAATTATTTGTATAAGAAAGGATTTAAGAAAATATGGGGCGTTGATATAGACAAAGATTCTGTAGACTATGCGAATGAAAATTATAATCATATAAAATTTATGCATCTTGATGCGCTAGATATAACCAAAAATTTTAGGAAAAACTTCTTTTCTTTTATATATATGTTTAATTCAATCTACGCTATTGAAGATAAAGAATTATTATTAAAAAATCTTGCGTCAGTTTCAAAACAAGGAGCGATTCTAGCCATATTTGATTATTCAAGAATTCAAGGTCTGCAGGAGAGTTTAGATAAGAAGCATAAGAAGAAAAAAGGGCCAATGAAGGATCTTGCTTCAAAAGATATGAATCCAATAGAGATAGACTCTTTCTATAAAGCTTTAGGAAAAGCTAAGTGGAGACTTGTTGATTCAATAGATATTACAGCAGAATATATTAAATGGTACGAAGATTTTCTTGCTAAAATTAAAGATAAAAGGTTAAAACTTCAGAAAAAATATACTGCCCATGATATAGATGCAGTTGAAAATCTATTCAGCAAGATGATCTATAAACTTAAAAATGCTGAGCTTGGTGGCAGGCTCATCGTTGCAGAGAAAATGTGATATCATTCTCATTTTTAAATGACCCAAATGGTTTTTGCTGGTCTCGGTTGTGCTCTCGTATGAAGTATCACATTACCGGACAAAAAAACTTTTGTAATAGCAGGATTATCCAAAGGCATCGTTACCACGCACTTGACACTCAAGACAGTATCAAAGTCGCTCTCTTTCCGCTCTTCTTACTACTTCCACCGTTAAAACTTCGCCTTTATAAGCTCTTCAATGCCTGCAGAAAATCCGCTCTCTATCCATTTTTTTTCAAGGAATTTTATTCGCACTCCAAGTGCCAAACCTTCAAAACCGTTCAAAATTAATTCCTCTGTTTTTACAGGCATTTTTGGTGCTTCTTTTTCAGTAGCAATAATATTAGTTTCAAGTTCTTCTAGATTGTTTTTGTTATATAGATATGCTATTATAAGATTCATCCTAATTTTCTCATAATTGTAATACCAAAATTTGCATATTTCTAAAACTATCTCTTTCTTTTCTTCGATCTTAGAAATTTCTTTTATAAAATTACAGAGGATGGAGTTAGTTTTAATTTCATTATTACTAAATTTGAGTTCCTTTAGGCATTTTTCTGTCTCTTTTGTTTGATTTTGATAAGTGAGAACAGATAGTCTTATAGTTTTAATATCAAAATCCAGATGTAAAAGCTCTATAAGCTTACTCTCAAAAACTATCATTCTATTAGAATCTATAGTTATATCTTTGAAAACAACATGCAATAATTTGCATTTTACCATCTCAGATAAAATATTAGAGATATTTTTTTTGCACATTAGTAATTTAGTGAATTCTTGATGAATTCTTTCTTTCGAAATTTTTTCTAATAAATGAATATGAGATTTGCATGCATCTAAACCATCCTTGTCTAATTTTAATGTATAATAGGCAGAGAATCTAAAAAACCTCATTATTCTAAGGTGATCTTCTATAATTCTGTCGCTAGGAATTCCAATAAATCTCACAATAGAATTTTTTAGATCATCTAACCCATTAAAATAGTCATAGAGTTTTTCGCTAAACGGGTCGTAGCTAAGCGCATTTATAGTAAAATCCCTGCGAGATGCATCGATTTTATAATCATTTGTATATTCAACGATAGCGTGTCTACCATCAGTGCTTACATCTTTCCTAAGTGTAGTTATTTGAAAATTTTGTTTTCCAGAAAGAATTGTGACAGTTCCAAAGTCAATACCTGTAGGTATAACAGTGAAACCAGCCTGTTTAAAAATTCTTGTAACTTCCAAAGGTAGTAAAGTTGTAGCAAGATCAATATCAGAATAATTTTTAGAAAGTAAATTGTCGCGTACCGCGCCCCCTATAATACGTATATCAGCATTATTTCTGCTGAATATTGTTAGAATCTTGTCTAATTCTATGGAGTTAAAGTTTAGCTTTTGTTTCATAGACATATTTTTATCATCTTATATGAATTAGGCAAGATATTATCACCTTTTTCTTTTGGGTTTTGCAAAAAATGATGCGGCGATAGATGGGGTAGATACTGGCTGTTTTGTAGTTATAGAAGAGCTTGCTTTCGAAACTAATTGCGTAGAGGTACTTAAATCTTTTGTTATTAATTTAGCAAGTTGAGAAGTAAATAATGTTTTTCCTTCGTCCCTTGGAACAGAAGTTTTCTCAAATAAAAGCTCTGATGCTCTTTCTATCGTTATATGTTCTTTTATAAGTTTATCAAAGATAACATCTTTCACTAATTTTTTCGTGTGATTAACCACGTCTAGAGGAGGCGTATGTTTTGAACAAATTTCTACTGCTACTCCAAGTGCGAGCTCCAAAGTCTTTTCAATCGGCATTTGAAAATGATCGGCATATTTTACTAATAAATCAGAAGCCTGTTCCATTGATTTCTCTTCTGATTCATAATGTCTATTTAGAATTGTTGCTGCAATTAATATAATAGCTTCTTGATTGTTAAATGTATTACCTGTAGGTATATCTTTATTCAGGATCTTACTTGCTAAAAAGGTAGATGTTAATTTATTGCTATATTCATGCGTTTGATCAAACTTTAAAATGGTATCCATTCGTTTTTGCTCTATAATTTTTTGTAAGTCTGATGAATTCAAGCCTGTTATCTCAGATATTGCATCAACTAGCCCATTTGTTAATTTAGGATTATTGTTGGCGACAAAGTCAGCGCATTTTTCAATATTATCTAAATCCTCGTTAGGAGTAGCTTTGATTTTAATATTACAATATTCTTTTAAATGATCATAATCCTCTGGGATATCTAGTTTTACATTCTCTGGAACAACGAAATCTATGTCGATTCCTTTCGTTGTAGTAATTAAGGTAGTTGGCACTTCGCATGATGCAAGCCCTAATTTTAGAGAGTCGCCAACCAGGCCAGAGATATCTGATTTTACAGTGTCTAGTATTAAGCTTTGATTAGAAATATGTAGATTTTCAAATGGTTGAAGAAACGAGGACATACAAATTTGCAATATAACCTTCTGTTCTGCTCCTGTAGTAATGGGATTTGTAATATCTACAAGAAAAGAACGTTCGCTTTTGGTTGTACGTTTTCCATCAATTATGGTTTCATATTTAATGGGAGGAGCTGAAAATTTTGAATCAAAGCAACTATGCATCTTCCAGCTCTGCCCTGTACCCAGTGTGCCGGCTTGGTCAGTGCTACGCATAATATATTCAATTTGTTCTCCTGTAAGATTTAAACCATGTTTTTCGTTTTTTTGTTGTAAAGCTTCTCTGAAATGCTCAAAAGATGAATCATCACTTTCTCTTATAGTGAAGGTACGGCCGTCCTTTCTAAACGAAATAGTTACTCTATTATAATCTTCTATTTGTCGCTGTTTAATACCATAATATTCCACACTTTCATTCAAAGTATGTAGCAACTCATCGTCTGTGTGACCTTCTACAATCGATAAAGCTACTTTAGCAGCAATAGCGCTTACATTTCGATTCTCTGTCGTAAGATCTGAATGTTCTTTTAAAAATCTGATTGCCGCTTGCGGTATAGGTATCTTTTTGTAACTATCGTCTATAACAGCTTGTGGTTTATTTGCTTTGATACTTTGTATTAAAGAGCCATAAAAATCCAACCTTTCTTGTACGCTTAAAGCAACTTTCGGCTCAGAATTAAGTCTATTATAAAAGGCTTTTAGTTCAGGGTGAACTGATTGTTCTACTGTGTAAGCGCTTTCAAGAAGACGATGTAAAGCTTCTTTTTCCTTTATATTTTCTGGTAACGGAGAATCAATGTTTTGAGAAGATTCAGTGGATGCCCTTGATCTTGGCTTTTCTAGAGATGATAGCTCTAAAGGTAGTGTTGGGTTAATTGCAACACGCCTAACGGCGTTATAATCAATAGCATATGTTTTAGACATAGAATCATTTTTTAATATTTGATGCATATTCTATAAGAAAATACTATCTCTACAAACATATAAGATCAGCGACTATATCTATATTTTTGGAAGGTTGCATATTAGTCTGCGCTGAAAATACTATTTAAGGCAAAATTGTTACCTATGTCTTCGGAATAAATTGTTACTTATCTGTCCAGTATGGACCTTATAAATCTGGTGCCGGAAAGAGGATTCGAACCCCCGACCCACACATTACGAATGTGTTGCTCTACCAGCTGAGCTACACCGGCACATTAATACAATTCCCCATTTTTAAATGATCCAAATGATTTTCGCTGGTCTCAGTTGTGCTCGCGTATGAAGTATACGCTGCTCCTCCTCGCCCTAAAAATCATTTGTCTAATTTAATCTAGGAAATTATATTATACCAAGTTCCAGATTAATATCGGAGCTTGGTGTTACACTATCTTTATGAGAACATGTCTCTTTTTTCCTGCAGATAATTTAATATACATATTTTCAAGTAAATTGGAAGAATTGACCATCATATTTTCATCTTCAATTTTTTGATCGTTAATTTTAGCTCCGCATCCTCTTATCAATTTTTTTGCTTCTGATTTTGAATCTGTAAGTTCAGCTCTGCAAAGTAAATCAACGACCTGTATACTAGCTTCTAATTCTTCTGAGTATATCTCAATTGTTGGAAGATTTTTATCAATACCACCTTCCTCAAAAACTTTTCTAGCAGTTTCCATAGCTTCCATGGCAGTATCTTTACCGTGGCATAGACTTGTTACAATATAGGCAAGTTTCTTCTTAGCTTCGTTAACATCTTTTTTAGCTAATAGATCAAATTCATTTTGCTCTTCCTTTGAAAATTCAGCATAAAGTTTCGAGAATTTTATTACATCAGCATCTTCTGTATTTCTCCAATATTGGAAATAATCATATGGGCTTAGCGCATCAGAATTTATCCATATTGCTCCATTTACCGATTTGCCCATTTTAGCGCCTGAAGAAGTTGTAAGTAACGGAGTAGTAAGGCCAAATGCTTGTTTTGAGAGTTTACGGCGTATTAGATCAGTACCCATTACTATATTACCCCATTGGTCACTACCGC
>CAYPDX010000002.1:43876-48298 GCA_964409695.1 uncultured Rickettsia sp.
GCTTGTAGGAGCATATAGTTGAACTCAAGAAAAGTAAGCGGTTGATCTCTTTCTATTCTAAGTTTTACAGAATCCATTGTAAGCATTCTATTAACAGAAAATTCTCTTCCGTAACTACTTAAAAATTCAATATAGCCAAGCTTATCGAGCCACTCAGAATTATTTACTATTTTAGCGTCAGTGGGCCCATCGCCAAATTTTATGAATTTTGAAAGGCTTTGCTTAATCCCTTCGATGTTTTTTGCAATAGCCTCATCAGAAAGCATTTTTCTTGATTCATCTTTACCAGAAGGATCGCCAATTCTTGTGGTTGCCCCACCAACTATAACTATGGGTCTATGGCCATGTTTTTGTAGTAATCTTAGAATCATGATTTGCATCAAATTGCCAACATGAAGAGATTCGGCTGTGCAATCAAACCCAACGTAAAAACTTATAGATTTTTTGGATGTTAAAGCTTTTAATTCATCAATATCAGTACATTGAAAAAAATAACCTCTTTCAATGAATTCATTTATAAAAGACATATAAACACTCAAAAAATAATAAAACAGACCGGGATAATAATATTATAGTGAATTTATGTCTATATAAACTATAATTTTTTTCATCAAAAGAGGCAATGATGAAAAATTTTTATAAATCCATAATGTTACTAGCAATATCAGTATTTCTAAATGGTTGCGCTGGCACGCGTTGGGTTAGCGATACGAAGCCGCAAAGTGCATTTGATTCTGATTATTCAAATTGTAAATATTGGGCATATGAAAAATTTCCTCCAAATATAGGTTATGTAGCAAGGACAGATTATTATGCTGTTGATGGTTATGATACGTATTATGGTGGTGGTTATTATGGTCGCTATGGTAGAGGCTATTATGATAGACCATATTACGGAGGTTATTACAGTAGCTACTACGCTCCTGTAACTAGGGTTGATGCACAGGATATGAATGAAAATGCCCGCCAAGCGGCTGTTAGGGCTTGTATGATACAGAATGGATGGCATCAGGAATAACTTATAGCATTTTTAAATGATCCAAACGATTTTTGCAGGATTCAGCTTTACGCACGTATGAAAAATACGCTTGCGCAGCTTCGCCCTTAAAATCATTTGTCTGATTTAATCTGAAAAATGCTATTACATGCTTTCAACGATGACGTTGTTTTATAGCTTCAATTCGTATCCAAACAAGAAAAACCACACTTTTAATAAATTTTTGCGCAAATATCATTCTTAGCTAGACACTCAATACAGATCGTAATTTAATCAATAGTAGAAAATTTATTAAGAGAAGTGATATGTCCGATAATTTTAATCTCGAAAAAGCTAAAGAAATATGGGATAGCGTCAAAATAAAAGAGACTCCTAAACTTAGACCGCACGAAGAACTACAGGAAGAGTCGAAGCTAATTATTGAAGAAGCGAATGCGGTTGATGAACATTGCAAAACATTATCTTTGGAAGATAAGCTAGCAAAACCGAATTTGGAAGCATATGCGAAAGCTGTAGAAGGTAATCCTATGGTAAGGATGCGCAGGGGTTCTATGTTTTCCATATATTCACTTGGTAAAATTGTCAAAGAACTTGCTAACTCTTCTAAGGATAGTAAAGCAATAAAAATTACCTCTGAGCAAAAAAAATCTATAAAACAGCATATTGATGTTATCTTAAAATCTGAAGTGGATGATAAGATAAATACAAAAGAAAAAAAATTAATAAGTTCTTACATGAATAGGATTCTTGAAGAAGAGATACAAAAAAGGCAAAAAGGAGAAGTTAATATACCTAAGAAATCAATATTCTCTCGCATATTCTCTAACATAGGCCAAACTCAGAAAGGTTTAAAAGAAGCTAAATCAGCTCTTAAGAAGGCTGGTATTAAGGGGTTTATAGATGAAGGTCTTAGCTCCATTAAACCTGCAACAGAAGTACTTGAATGGGTGAGCAACACTACTGTTAGTCCTATGCAAAGAAGTCTTAGTGATGCTAATAATAGAAAAAATAGGGTAGCAAAAGCAGAAGGTAGAGGATAGAGTTTGGTTATCCTCAAACTCTATCCTTATATTTCTCTATCATTCTGGTAACTGAATGTTCCAGTCCATATTCTCTATTGTCAAAATTTTCCAAATCAACCCATTTGAGTTCATGCGATTCTTCGTTTTTTACAAAATCATCATTATTTGCTTTTAGCAAAAATCTTATGTCATAATGAAAATGTTCTGGATCTTTTGAATTTGCTGGAATTGCATGAATATCTATATCAAATATATTCTCACTAATTGGAACTATATCTTCAATTCCTGATTCTTCTGATGATTCTTTTATTGCAACTGCAAGAATATCTGATTCTCCATCGCAATGGCCACCAAGTTGGAGCCATTTATTGAGCTTTTTATGGTACATCAGAAGGAATTTGGTGCAATCTTTATTTAGAAGAAGAGATGAGGCAGTGAAATGCCCATGAGTTTGGGTGCGAGAAAAAATATTTTTGTAATTCTCTATGAAATGAATTATACGAGATTTATAAATTTTCTCTTCTTCGTAGCTTGGATTATAATTAGATAGAAGGTTTTTTAGAATTTGCATTTATCTCTAATATAAATAAAAAAAATCGGGACAATGCCCGATTTTACTATATAGAAAAACTAAATAAATTAGCCTTGTCTTGCTTTGTAGCGTTTGTTTTTCTTGTTGATAACATATACTTTGCCGCGTCTTTTAACAACTTGGCAATCTTTATCGCGTTTTTTCAAAGACTTTAGTGAGCTTACAACTTTCATGATATTCCCGTTTTCATCTAGATCATTTAGCTTGTTATTATATTTTTTAGGAGTTGTTTGTCAAGCCTTTTGTATGGCTTTAAAATGGTATAAAATCTGTTTTATTAAAGTTGAGTACGAAGTTTCAGAAGTAATACTTGAGTTTTTTCAAAATTATATGATATATTTTATTAACTTAAACAATAGGTAATAAAATGACGGAATTATCAATGAGAGAAATCTTTGAAAGAGGGAGAACTTGCAGTGAGTTTTTATCAAAAGAAGTTCCAGATAATTTACTTAGAGAAATATATGATCTTGCAAAATTAGGGCCAACATCAGCAAATTGTTGCCCACTTAGAATTTCATTTGTAAAAACTACTGAGAATAAGGAAAAATTACTAAAATGTTTGATGGAAGGAAATGTAGCAAAAACAAAGTCAGCACCTGTTGTTGCGCTATTTGCTTATGATCTTAAATTTTATGAAAAACTACCTCAGTTATTTCCTCATAATCCTAATTTTGGAAAAATGTACGAAAATAATCAAGCTGCTGCTTTAGATACAGCAAATAGAAATTCTACTCTTCAAGCTGCTTATTTTATTATGATTGCAAGAAGTTTAGGTCTGGATTGCGGGCCAATGTCAGGGTTTGATACTGAAAAGTTAAATTCAGAATTTTTCAGTGGTACAAGCCACAAAGTTAACTTTATATGTAATTTAGGTTATAAAAAATTAGATAATCCATTTCCTAGATTGCCAAGGCTTGATTTTAATGAAGTATGTAAGATTATATAGTAGCAACTCATCATCCCGAGTAAAGGTTAGGTAATTCGTTGACGAAAAAGCCCTTAGCTGTTTGATCTCGGATGATAGTGGTGAAGATAAGAACTTAGGAATGAATTACAAAAGTAAGTGGAAGCACTTAATATCAGAGCATGAGTTAATAAAGTGCAGGAAACATACAAAATATAGATTTGTAGGAGAATTTTTTAATGCGCATGGAATAAGTAAGCAATTATTTAACAAGATATATAGGAGATATATCGGGAGTGGAGATGAAGAAGATCTGCTTTCACAGAAGGGAGGTCGTCTTCTGTGATAAAGAGTGGAGTATGATACGGAATAAGAGGTAGAAGATAGAAAGGGGCTGAGAGACCCCTTAGAGATGCTATAATTTTTAGTAATTTTAGGGGATTTTTTTGTTTTTAAGGGGTATTTTATGACTAAGCCAGATAGGAGTGGTGAGAAATATGAGTTGTCTTTTTTAATATGGCACTTGAGAAATTTATAGATAAGAAACATGAGCTATTATCAGCCGCTTAGCCACAAGGTCATTAATCATACTTCCAACTAACAACCATGCAACAAAACCACTTGATATGTGATCAATGTTTCTAGTATTTAAGAAGAAAAAACTACACCCCGCATCAAGTGCGGGGTGAGGGTAGATTGGCAGGATTAGGTTATTGCAAAAGTTGTTTTACTACTAAATGTTATCTTCAGCATGAGGATGAAAATCACCCATCATCGAAAGGTCTGCATCGTCATGTGGACCAGCAGCTTCTTCTATAGCCGTGTGGATTCTATCACTATACATGAGAGTGTTATCTTCAGCATGAGGATGAAAATCACCCATCATCGAAAGGTCTGCATCGTC
>CAYPDX010000002.1:48398-61124 GCA_964409695.1 uncultured Rickettsia sp.
ATGTGGACAAGCAGCTTCTTCTATAGCCGTGTGGATTCTATCACTATACATGAGAGAAGGGTTATAAGAAGTTTCACGGGCGATCGTTTGAAGCTCCCCTTTAAAAAGTTCTTCTATATTTTCCTTGTCTGCTAGACCGCTTACTAAAGCTTCAATTGCTGCATCACGAATCTCTGTAGCCCTTGTTACTTCGGCCGAAGTTCGTAGGGTATACATCACATTCGATATAAAAATAGCCTTACACGGCAGCTCACAAGCTTTCTCATAATATGGCAATAACTCACTGTCATAATAGACGGCAGCTTCTTCTTGGGAGATACCTCCAATTGCACCAACCTCTTCCTCAGTTAAGCAGTTTTCCGTCTCCTGTACCATAATTGCAGCTGCATCCTCTTGCCCCAAAGAAAGATGAGTAGGATGTAATGTAGTTTCTTTTGACATAATTTTTACCTTTTAAGTATTATAAGTTAATTTAGATAGAAGTATTATATATATAAATTAATATGTTGTCAAGTGGTTAGCTGTTTGATCCCGGATAATAATGGTGTATTATATGAAGAGAGTAATAGATGGAGAGATATGTTATGGGACAAATACTACACAAACGCGCCATGACAACAGAGGAAACCCGTCGAGACATACAAAATAGTAAAGCGAGCCTGATAAGCTATCTGGTAAGTATGGAGTTAACCCAAAGACAATACTTAAATGAAAGAAGCGACATTTTACTCATGATGCTAAGATGGGTCCAAAGAAGATAAAGTCAACTATTCTTTCTGAAGCTGAAGAGGAGGCAATAGTTATGTTTAGAGAAATGACAGAACTTCCCGCTTTACAGTCTTCAAGAAGCAAGGGGCTGTCTATTGGAATGTGTAAATAACTTTTGGGTCATTTAAATTCTGCCCTCAAATTTGATCAAAAAATGAGCCATAGCTTCATTCCAATTTTGGATGGGCATTGTCCATTTTTGTGTAATATAGTCTATTGTCAAGTATAAGATCTTAAACACCGACTCCCATAAGTTTGGGCCCACTATACTCTAAATGGCAACCACCCTCTTTTTATTATGCAAAATCTGTCAACTAATTCTTCACAGGAGACTTCTCAATCTCTTTTTCCCTTACTAATCCTTACTCTATAGCTTCTCCACCACATATTCACAGGAGACTTCATAAAAATATTTAATCAATAGAGTTTGTATTTCTCTTTTAATCGTATATCAATGCTATTTTGGTAAGGTGCTACAGTTATTTGTATATGTTAATGCTTCTAAATGATACAAATCCCATGAAATAGCGCGTATTGCATTATCACTATCTACTAGATTAACAAAATATAGTTGAACTGTTAAGGTAGCTGTTTGACCTATATCTAAATTTACATAGCCACTGAGAGTAGGTGGTGTGTTGCTACCATGGACAATTAAGCGTTCAAATAATTGAGTAGCATATGTTGTATCTGTATAGTTAACATAAGATGTTTTAGTTCCGATATATTTTGCTGAGGTAACGGTTTCATTTGGTGAGCTTTCATAACTTGAAGTTTTATCACCGCCAGCATAATTAGTCCATTTAAGATTCATATCATTATTTGCTGTAGATGTCATTGAATAACTAAAATATATCCAATTTTTATCAGGTAGCCCTGTTAAACTTATAGTGAATGTTTGTTTTCCTTTTACAGTGGGTGTTATGATAGCTTGAAATTCTTGTTGAGCTCCACATGTCCAATAATTTGAATATTGACCAACATCTGTAGCTTTCATTGCAATCAAAAGATTATTATTAGGCGAGGTACCAGTAGAGCCTAGTACAGTAGTTTTCTTTAATCCGATTTTTGCATTTGTTGCCGTTGCATTAATAGTCAAAGTATTCGTATTCCAACTTGCAGGATATGTAGAAAGAGCTCCCATTGTTAACGTTGCTGGTAAAGTACAAGTATTTCCAGCAGTGATATCTGCAAATTGAGCAGTAGAGCCGCTTGCTGAGCATGCTCTCGTTTGTAACCCGCCAGATGGTGGTACATAGTCAGCCATACAGGTTCCTGTAGAGTTTGATCCTATATTAGCTGAAGGCCATGTAGCGTATCCTGTGGTAGCTGAGGCTGTTGTAATTGCTGCGCAGCCTTTTATCACACAAGTATTTTCAGCAAGTAGTGCAGAAAGTTGTGCTCCTGAACCACTATCAGAACATGCTCTTGTTTGTAGCCCTCCTGATGGTGGACCGTAATTAGCCATACATGTACCTGTTGAACTTGAATCAACAGTCGAGGCTGACCAGGTGGCGTATCCAGAAGCAGCAGAAGCCACTGTAATCGCTGGGCAAACTTTTGGTATGCAAGTATTTGCTGTAGTAACTGGCAAGAATATTGAATTATCATTATTATCAATTACACACGTTCTTGGTTGGAGGCCGCCTGTTGGTGGGGATCCAGCTGGTGGAGCATAGCCAACTTTACACGTACCAATAGCTTGTGATCCTACGTTCGTTGATCCATCTGCTGGATCCCCATGGATATCAGGCGTGGTCTTCCATGTTGCAAATCCTGTGGAAGAACTAGCAGCCGTTACTTGAGGACATGTTGGTCCAGGAATGTCTACAGAAGCTCCAAGCTCAAATATTGTTTTATTACGTACACCACATTTAGCTGTATTATATGCAACTCCTCCAGAATTTGTCGTATTCATACCAGGACCTTTAGGGGCTGTAACTTCAGTTGGTGCGCATATTGTATCCGTTGCTGCGTTAGCGAAGCTATAGTACCCAGCTAAAGGAGCTCTCGCAGTTGGGGGGGGATTCACCCTATTAGATGGGGATGTGCTCGGCTGACAAACCCCTGCTGAATATGGGTCAATCCCATCATTCGCAGTTATTACGGACGGTATTGTTTGATAACATGTTGATCCAGCTGGGCTTGAGCAACTATTCACATAAAATGCAGGTTTGCCTAAGATCGTGTATATAGTTCTAGAAGTTGATGAGCTATATGGGCAAGTCGGAGCTAAGCCTGATATTTGAGCGGCAGAACATTTAGGAACAGATGGGAATATACTGCAATCTATTATGTCGTAATAGTTTAAAGTTGTAAGTACGCAATTTGTATCATCATAAAGTAATGTTGAGTTATGAGTTAGATTTGCTGCTGAAGACATTACAGGAGAATGGCATTTAGTTTGCGTTGCTCCTGCTGCAGAAATTTGAGTCCCACCTCTATTATATATGCCATTCCAATATTCAACTCCTCCAGTGTAATAGTATGGAGATGATACTCTATTGCCATTTGAATCAAGAGGATATGTTCCAGTCGGCAAGTAATTACCAAAAATGGACATAGGACCTTCGTTAACGTTTTTATTATCGGTAAAAGGAGGTAATAGATATTGTGAATCCGTCACAAGAGTATCAATGAAATATCCAATAATATTATAATAAGTAGATGATGTAAGGTTCCTAACACCAACTAGCCCTTGCACCTGGTCTGTATTTGCTGTTGTTGCATCAAGTTGCAAAGAATATGTATCAGTGGTAGTTGAAGAAGAAACCGAGCCAGTTGCACTTGTAGCTATTGTAGTTGTAGTACCATCTATATTATTAATCACGGTAGTTCTAGAATTATCAGAATTTTGAGTGATTGTGGTTGTAGGCCCATTATCAACGCTAATAATCTGTATAATTGGACCAGTAGGCGTAGAAGTTGTAGTTGTCGTGGTGGTTGTAGTAGCTGAAGCCAATGAAGGTGGAGGCGTTATAGCCACAGTATTTGTATTGCCATTTGCAAAAATAGTAGTAGCAGTAGAGCTTCCATCAGTATTTATAATAGTGGTAGTATAGTTACATAGTGAGTCAACGGTAACAGCAGTAGAACTTCCATCGGGATTTGTTGTAGTTTGTGTAGTTCCTATTGTACTAGATATAAGTGTGGTGTTTGTCGTTCCTTCAGTGATTGTACCTAAGTTATATGTTGAACCTGAACCTGCTGAACCCGCTGTGTTAATTGGTGTTCCAGGCGAGCTAGAACTAGAAGAACCTGAATTCGATTCTGAAGGACATGTATTTGTATATGTTAATCCTGACTTCGCACCGCTTGGGCGACATATAGGTAAACTATACGGATCTGTACCACTATTTGCAGTTATTACAGATGGTATTGTTTGGTAACATTTCGATCCAGCTGGGCTTGAACAACTATTTATATATATAATTGGCGACCCAGACTTAGAGGATATGGTGGTAGAAGTTGATGCACTATATGGGCAAGGTGGTGTGTCTCCCGATATTTGATCTGTAGTACATCGATTAATACTTGTTGGGAACGTTGTGCAATCTATTTTGTCATAATAGTTTAATTGAGCCGGTAGACACAATCCTGTTGGTGTAATTGGAGTTTTTATGCATGCTCCATCCTTACCAAGGCTTGTTGGAGCAACTAATGGATCGGTTGGGAGATCACTTGGCGGTGTAGTATTACTTGAAGCTGCCACATTAGTATTTGTTGGATAGGAAAGTTTAACCAGCATATTAGGAGCACTATACGTTGTTGTTGACGATGTAGATCCAGATAGTTGAGGAGGAGGAGCTCTTTTTATACAGCCAGCGCTTACAGCAGTTGGAGATGAAGGCGTGATATAGGTTACGCACATAGAATTGGGATTAAGAATTGGTGTTGCAGAACTTGGTGTGCATGTTGACGCTGCAGGTGCTGTAGCGACATATGAACATGAAGTACAGCCATCAATAGTATTTGTAGTGCCGCTCACTGTTACTGGAGCAGTGGGGCCAGCTAGAGATATATATGGATTAATTACGTATGAACCTTTTGCATCGGCTAATGCAAACGATGTTCCGGATTGATAGCAACTTGCGTTCGTAGGGTCAACAGTCCCATTTAAATTAAAAGTAAAATCACTATATTGGCCTATATTAATACCATATACAGCAACACAAGGGTAGGAAGTAGTTAATCTATTACAATCTGCAATATTTTGTAAATCTCCAGGGTATCCATTTATTTGTGTAAGACCTGAATTTGCATTATATTTAATACCATATACAATTCTGAAGTTGCTTGCATCACAGGTTGCTCCTGATGGGCATGCGGGAACTGCATTGCTTGTTACAATACAAGGTTTTCCATCAGAAGGTGTAGATAATGCACATTTTGGCAGAACATCATTATTAATTGTATGAATTAGTGAAGAAGGATATGCCGGCGGCGGAGCAGCTTCTAATGGAGATAAAACAGTTGATGAAAGATAGTTCGGATATAGTTTAACGCAGGTTTTTGTAGCTATAGTATCAGTTTTTGGATCAGCACAAATGGGCAAGACGTTATCCAAGCTAATTCTCAGCGAGTTATTTATAAAATTATTTCTTGCCACGCTTGATCTTACGCAAGGTGATGTTGTTGTAGATTTTGCTAAACCGAGTACCGTGGCTGATGTTGTAGTATCTACCGCGATCTTTTGAGCGCATATTTCTTGGATTGAAATACTAGCTGGAGATGGTGTTAGTACTGAACAAAATGGTGGTGGAAATGGGCCAAGAGCTAAGAATACACATCCTAGCCCGCTGCCAACCATATTTATTCCGCTGTCACTTGAAGAAGGAGTTTTATTTACAACAAAATCTTGTACCCACTTCTTATATGATGTTTTAAAATTTCCTGACCCTGGAGCAGGTAGGTCACTAGTCATTGCGCTAGTAAAATGAAGATAACGAGCGGTGTAGCCGCCATAATTCGAGGTATCTCCTATATGATTAAAGAAGTAATCGGATTCTACGGCATTATTTTGTTGCTGAGCCCCAAAGAATGTACCAATAGTTAGTTTCGATTTGTTACATTCACTGCCGCCAGCAATATTCGCATGTTGCGGTTGATAATAAATATTTGTATCATTCCAATCTTCTTGTCCGCATCTATAACCTTCCGACCAACTGGTGAGTCCTTCTATGACAGAAGGGTCTTCATATAAACATATTTTCGGCAAATAAGCAGTATAAAGCCCATTCTGTGTTTTCTTCCCTACATCAGGTCTAGGGTAGCCATTAGTGTCTAAAAAATGTAGATAATATCCCGGATCTGGGTTGTAGCTCAATAATACATTTCCATCAGCATCTCTTTTTATGCTCCCATCAGTATTTTTGGCATTTGTCATATTATTCACAGCTATTCTTGCACAAAATCTAATAGTAGGTAATCCATATTGAGTGGGCCATGTAACGCATTCAGCTGAGCCACCATTTAACGTTGTACTTTCTGTGAAACATCCTAAAATGTTACAGGATTGCATTCTAACTCTTATGGAAGGATTGGTAAAATCTTGATTAGTTACGGCTTCTGCGCAATATACTCTATAGTTTATCCAAAATATTTCATTCGGCATGTCGAATTGCTTTAAACAATTATGGCGTCCCTCATACCTACCCCAAGGCGGACATATAGTATTAGGTTGAACTGAATTTTCTCCTGGGCTCCATCCTGCGTCTGAAGCTGCATTCCACGGAAATTTAGCTGTTCCATCACCATTAGTTCCGTCTTCTTTTTGATAATCATAAGTTTGAAACGAAAGTTGTTTCATTGTGTTATTATCTGGCCCCCATGTTTCTTTTTGATTGCTTAGACCGCAGCTGCATGGGTTCTCTAAACAAGCTAATGCATCACTCCAAAAATCGGCATTACTTGTGCTTGCAATGGAGAGAAGAATTACAAATGCAAATAATCTGATTATTTTGGGCATTTTACAAATTAATAGAGTCATAAAATTCAATTAACCACTTTTCTGGATCTTCGTCACCCTTTTCTCCTATGAATTTATTACAATCATCAATAATTTTTTGTTCTGGTGATAGTAATTTAATTAATCCTACAAGGCCTCCAAGGCTTAATTCACATGTGATAGAAAGGTTATCTTGCTTTACAATAAATAATCTCGAGGATGGAACTAGGGATTTTAATTTTGTAAATTCATGTTCGGAAAGAAATAATTTATCTTTCCATTTCGTGTTTATGGCCTCTGCAGGTAAATATATTTTTGTTTCAAATATATTTTGCATTTTTTGCCATAGATCACTTTCAAAAAACTTATGCTCTAATTTGAATTGAATTGAACTGATAAAGATAGTATCAGAATCATTAAATTCATCAAATAAAGCGTCATAAAATTCTGAGGATAGTGAAGCAGTAGCAAGTGTATTAAAATTCTCAATTTTTATTATGTGTTTAGAATCCTCAAAACTATCACGAAACTTATAAATGTTGCAATATAATAGCAATTCTCTAAATGTAGAAAATTTCTCAAATTTCTTATTATATTCTGGTATAAGTTTGTCTTCAGATGGATAATGAACTTTTGAGTAAGCTTCATCAGTATAATTTGCAAAAGAAATTGAGGAAATTTTATGGATATTTGTATCCCATAGTCCATCATCTATAAAATATTTATAATATTCTCCATCTGTTAGGTATTGTTTCAGTTTTTCTTTAAGGCTAATTCCGCCTTCACCCGAACCAGCATAGTCAAATTCAGATATTTGTGTAAATGATCTATTCTCTGCTGGTGTGTCATGAATAAATTTTATTAGAGCGTCAATCGATATTTTTTCTGCTTCACTAAGCGGGTTATAGTTATTACATGCCATAGCATGAATAAACTGAGAGGTAAAAAGTGGATTATCTCTTATATCTGGGATTTTAAAAGGGTCTAATTTAAATGGTTCTTCAATCCATTTTCCATAATTTCCCTTAATAAAAAGCTGAGAATCATTCGCATATGCGATGAATAAGAGGGCAGGATCGAATTTAAGAGCTTCTGAAACCAAAAAATTTGCAAGAATTGTTTTGCCTGATTTTTTATTGCCTATTAACAAGCATTTTGCTAGCCCCGATAGACTATGAAAATTGAAAAAATACGGAGTTCCTTTTTCGCTCCTTAGTAATGTTACAGCATTACCCCATGGGCTTGTATGACTACCTGCTGGAAAATTATGCAAAGAGGCCATAGATGCTACTGTGTCCACAGACATTGGATTTAGCTTGCGAAGATATTTAAAATTTCCAGGTATTTGTGACCAAAATCTATTTTCAATATTTATGTCTTCTTTTACATGCACAAGACCAACGCGAGAAAGTTGAAAAGATGCATTGCTTAAACTTGACGCAAGCTGGTCAATATCATCATTCATTACTAACATTGAAAGTTGCTGATAACAAAATGGAATTTTGTATTTTTTTTCGCTTTCAAGCATTGTAGTAATGCCTTTAAGATCTGAGAGTTCTTCGTCCTTACTAACTTGAGTTATATAATGTTGATATTTAATTTTTTCTTTTGCTAGTTTGGGTTCAACGAAGTGGAATATTTCTGTAATGATGAATTCAGTTGGAAGCTGAAGTACTCTATCCATAGTTTTAGTATCAACTTCTTGATATTCTTTTATTGTAAGAATCGAGGCATATTTTCTTTTTCCATCAGAAATTACTTCTATCAAATCATTACTAACAGCATAGTCAAAAGAACCCAAATTTTGGGAAAGGTCAACGTTTTCAATCTTAATAGGCACTTCTGTAAACCTTATCATACCATGTAGGACTGAGAGCATTTCGCAATAGGCTTCATTCTCAATGAATGTGATTCCAAGCCTTTTTGCTCCAAATTCATTCAATTCAAGTTGAACACCTGATACAACTTCTTCAAGCTTCTGTCTTGCATCTAGTAAATATTTATTATGTTCAAGCTCAGTTATATTTGCTTTAAAAGAGTTTATAAATGATTGAAAATTAGATATTTTCAAATCTTGACCCTTATATACAAAGCTAATGAATAATGTGTTTATGAATTTATCATTCCAATAATTCTTCCTTACCCAGATATCATGTATATTTTGACTAAGAATTGTTGGATACTCAGTAGGGTCATCGAGATTCTCTTTTCTTCTAACAGTATGTATCCAGCACGAAAGATTTGTTGTGTTAACATTCTTTTTTAGAGAATTTCTTATTATCTCCCTGAGACCGAGGAGATTCATACTTATGTTTTCTTGATTTATCCCGTTGATTTGGATGATTTGTACTAATTCACCATCTTTAGTAAGGAGTGTATTTACATCATAATGACAGCAAACAGGAATATAATCCTTTGCATTTTTAAAAAATTTTCCACGATTTGAATTATTTTTAGCCAAAACTTCAACTTATTTATATTTATTTTGTCGCGCTATTTAACACTAAGAATTGAAGAAAGAATATAGTCTGATACTTTACTGGCCTCATTGAGGCGCGCATAGTTGTATTCTTGCAAAATATCGTAGCCGTTTTTTATTATTTTAGCTATCCCAAGATCAGAAAGTTGGTAAGCAAATGTTAAATGTTTTTTGGATTTAAAATCTTCTGGGATATAAAGATACAAGGGCTTTGCTATAGAAGCTACTTCACTGAGCATCGATATGGAGTCACAGGTTGATACCACATATTTTGCTTTTTTTAACATTGATGGGTACGGATTAGTGCCATTAGTATCAGGATCAAATATAACATGGCCAAAATTCTTAAGAGTACTTATCATTTTTTTTAGCACTTCTGGTGTTCTTCTGCTGAAAGTAATAAAATATCTTATGTTATTATCATCAGCTAATTTAGTTAGAGTGTCTAGCATTTTCCTAGAAGAATTTTTATTGAAAGAGAAATCTTTTGTATTCCCTCCAATTAATACAGCTGCATACTCCTCTGAGATTATATCATAATATTGTGTTTCAAATTCTGAGTTTGTTTTAGAAATTTTATCTTTGACGTTATTCAAAGCCCCTATAATACGGAATATATTCTTTGGTTTGTTCTCAACGTTTTTGTCGTGTTGTGGAAGAATAATTAAGTCAAATGATTCAAATGGAAGATTTGGATTCAGAATTTGTATATTTTTAACATTTTTTCTTTTTGATTTGATAGTTGATGAGACAAAACCAGTTCTTCTAGAGGCTGAAATTATTAGTTCAGGATCATTATTTTTGACCAGTTCTTGCAGATTTGGTGATTTAATTTGGAAAAAATTATTTGGTAGTAAAAAATTTGGTAAATCAGCCAAAAAATTATATTCAATTTTTATAATGGAATAGTCTATGCCCATTTCGTCTGCAAGGGCCAGAGCCTGGTTGTTACTTCCTATTCTTGAGTCAACAAGAACCCAGTTTTTTTTCAAGAGATTCATATGATATTTTTGCAACAATTGTTTGTTATATTTTAATCCATCTCATTATACACCACTATCTCCTTCCAAAACTAATAAATATATTCTATATAGGAGTTAATGTTTTTCGAAACGTTATTTTAGTCACGTTTTGAGAAGAAACATTTTTCAATAAATAAAAAGGAGAATGATTATGTTAAATAAGCTAGCAATTGCGCTATGTGCACTTCTTGTTTTATCAGGTTGCAGCTCTTCAAAAAAGGGTATGCATTCTTATTCGAATTCTGCAGCAGCTGATTTTGTTAAAAATGTAGGCGACAGAGTCCACTTTGCTTTTGATAGTTCAGAATTATCAAAAGAATCAAAAGCTCAGCTTGATCGTCAAGCAGAGTGGCTGAACCATAACGATAGACACTCAATTACAGTTGTAGTTGAAGGTCATTGTGATGAAAGAGGTACAAGAGAGTACAATATTGCTCTAGGCGAAAGAAGAGCAAGTGCAGCTAAAAGATATTTAGTATCAAAGGGTGTTAAAGAGCATCGTATTGATGTAATTTCTTTTGGTAAAGAAAAACCAGCGGTTATGGGTAATACAGAAGCTGCTTACAAACTAAATCGTCGTGCTGTTACTGCAATTAAATAAGTAACACAAGTACATTGATTTGTATGAGTGAGGGTGCTAGCGAAAGTTAGCACCCTTTTTTTTTATAGAATTTCTTAAATATAACTTTCTAAAAATAATTCTGCGTAAGTCTCTTCCTCACCTATGAAGAATCACACTACCAAAAAAAATGTTGATTGTGTTTTTCTTGCTCGTCAAAAAAACTAGTCACTTCGCATCAAGTGCCACCAGTGTTCGGAATAAATTTGTTTGGATTTTAACCATTAAAATCCCCTAAATGTTAGTTGGTAAATTTTATTCATATTAGGCTCTATTATTGTAGGTTTTAAGTAAGTATGGCTCGAGAAAATTGCTCCTCTTATCTAATATAATACATCTATATCTCTCTTAAAAAAAATCTCTACACAGCTTTTTAAACATACCTATCAGCACATAGATATTTAATATTTAGGTTGAGCAATTTTTGATTAAGGAGCTCAAGCCTGAGCAAATTGTGGTAATGGATAATGCATCCTTTCATAAGTCCGAAAAAACAAAATTATTGATAGCGTCTGCGGGCTGTACAGTAATCTTTCTCCTTCCTTATTCTTCTGATCTAAATCCCATAGAGAAATTCTGGGCTAATATGAAAAGATGGATTAAAAGCAAAATAACAAACATTGGAACTTTATTTGATACTATTTCTCAATTCTTCCTCGTCCCATATTCATGTTAATTTAATATAGTGCATCAAGTGTAGGATGATGGTGTTTTCGAAGAATGAGTTTATTATGAAAAAGATTTTTGTCCCATAGTAAATGAAGAATAGGCTGCTGGAGCTTTGATAAACTGATAGTCAAACCAGCCTATCGATCATCATAATTAGGAAGATTGCGAATAGGTAAAAGATGGAGTATCCAAAAACTTTTGGAGCGAATTTTAGGTTGTTTTCAAGTCTCAAATTGATAACTAAATATAAAAAATATAAGTTTAGCATTGTAGAGGTGATTAAGTATAAGACTCCCATAGTACCAAGTGCGTAAGGTATAATAGTGGCTATAATTGTTAGAATAGTATAAAAAACAATAAGCTCCTTTGTATGTTTT
The DNA here is from genome assembly GCA_964409695.1 of uncultured Rickettsia sp. Classification (GTDB taxonomy): domain Bacteria; phylum Pseudomonadota; class Alphaproteobacteria; order Rickettsiales; family Rickettsiaceae; genus JABDAD01. The sequence continues at coordinate 60,280 of CAYPDX010000002.1, forward strand.
TTGCCGTGAATTACTGGCATCATTGGAATTTTTGCAAGTTTATAATCATCTGATTTATACAAAGCTAAAGCCCAGAAATGTGGTGGTGTCCATAGAAAAATAATGAGAAATAATATAAAGGAATCGAAGGAAATATTTCCAGTTGTAGCTGCCCACCCAATCATAGGAGGAAATGCTCCTGCAGCGCCGCCTATAACAATATTCTGTACGCTCGATCTTTTAAGCCATACAGTGTACACATAATAATAAAAAATAATAGATAGGAAAAGAATAAAACCCGAAAGTGGGTTAACACAGACCCCCATTCCAATTACAGAAAATACACTGAGCATTATACCTAATGCCAAAGCTTCTGATTCATAAACAGCTCCCGTTATTATGGGGCGCTGGCGAGTTCTATGCATGATCGCATCAATATCTCTATCATACCACATATTAAGGCATCCAGCAGCTCCAGCTCCAAGGGCAGTAAATAATGTAGCGAGGAATCCTATAAATGGATGTATATGACCTGGTGCTATTACCATCCCGGCAATTGCAGTAAAAATAACAAGGCTCATTACTCTTGGCTTCAGAAGAGCAATATAATCTTTAATGCTTGAATCTTTTGTTATGAATTGCTCTTTTTCGGTGAGTTTGATTAACATTAATCTTTGATCATTGGCTGTGTTTCAAAAGTATGGTGAGGCGCTGGAGATGGAACTGTCCATTCTAGCGTATTTGCACCTACACCCCAAGGATTTGCTTCACAAGCTATTTTATCTCTAAAGGATTTAAATATAATAAATACAAAAAAGAAAGCTCCAAAGAAAGATATCATAGCTCCAACAGATGATACCATGTTC
>CAYPDX010000003.1:0-23141 GCA_964409695.1 uncultured Rickettsia sp.
GTGGAGCTTTTTTGTAAGCTGGGTTAGAAGAATTCGCGCCTATATGGTAAGAAATACCTGGTAAATAAAGTCCTAGTTCTTCAGCAAAACAAGTACTCGGTAATAATAATGTAACTAATAAAATAATTTTTGTAATGGCAGATGAATGAGATTTATTCATAGTGGCACCATTAATTATATTAATGCGTATCTTCAGTATATTACTTATTCTAAATATCGTCAATATTTTGCTATTGTATTAATTGAGCCAAAAATCACAAGAAATCTTCTTGCTATTGCGCGATATATTCCATAATCTTAAAGCACAAAAATAAAATGAATTTAAATATGCCAGATATAACTGACAAAGGGTATGTAATACTCGATAGGAACCTTCCACTAGAAATGGTGAGGGTTACAGAAGCCGCGGCAATAGCAGCCCATAAACTTATGGGTAGAGGCGATGAACATGCAGCAGATCAATTAGCTGTCGAAGCGATGAGAGCCTCTCTCAATAATATCGATATAAAGGGAACTGTTGTAATAGGTGAAGGTGAACGTGACGAAGCCCCTATGCTTTATATAGGTGAAAGGGTTGGAACGGGAAAAGGACCAAATATTGATATAGCGCTTGATCCTCTAGAGGGTACAACGATACTTGCAACTGGTGGAAGCAACTCTCTTTCTGTTATAGCTATGACAGAACAGGGAAAATTCCTAAATGCTCCGGATACTTATATGGATAAAGTTGCAATAGGCTTTAAGTATAAAGAGCAAATTATTGATCTAGATCAAACTCCGAAAGAGAATCTAAAAAATATAGCAAAGGTTTTGGAAAGAGACGTTAGTGAGCTTGTTGTTGTAATTCTTGAAAGACCAAGGCATGAAGAATTGATAGCGCGAGTAAGAGAGGCTGGTGCGCGCATACAATTAATTAGAGATGGAGATGTCGCCGGTGTTATCTCCACTTCAATTCCTGGTAGTGGTGCCAATGTTTATATGGGAACTGGTGGCGCTCCTGAAGGTGTTCTTGCTGCGGCTGCTCTTTGCACGACAGGTGGACAGATTTGTACGCGTCTTATTTTTAGAAACGACATTGAAAAAGAAAGGGCAAATCGTCTTGGAATTACTGATTTCAATAAAAAATATTATTTAAAAGATCTAGCATCAGGAGATGTGATGTTTGCCGCAACTGGGGTAACAGATGGATCAATGCTTAAAGGTGTACATTTAGTTCAAAATGGAGCCACAACACATTCTATGGCGATGAGAGCATCAACTGGAACTGTTAGATTCATTGAAACCCATCACAGGTTTAAATAATCTATATGTCAGAGATTTCTGTTTCGGGCAAAATCTGGGAAGCTAAAAATGTAAATGAAAGGTTGGTTTACAAATATGTAAATGAATTCGAAATATCAGATTTATTAGCAAGAATATTAGTAGCACGCAATATATCAGAAGATAAGGTTATGTCTTTTATCTACCCTAAAATTCGTGATTTACTCCCAGATCCTTTTCATTTAATCGATATGAGAAAGGCCTGCGAAAGAACTGCAGAGAAAATATTAGCAGGGGAGAAGATTACTATTCTTGGAGATTATGACGTTGATGGTGCTACATCATCAGCTCTTCTTCAGAGAGTATTTACTCAGCTTGGTGCTAATTCCTCAGTTCATATTCCAGATCGAGTGTCAGAAGGATATGGCCCCACAATATATGCAATCGATAAATTCAAAAAAGAAGGTGCTGAGCTTGTTATAACAGTTGATTGCGGTATAACATCGTTTGAAGCTATTGATTATGCTCATTCTCTAGATTTGGATGTTATTATTTTGGATCATCATCTTGGCGCTGAAATAATGCCGAATGCTTATGCTATTGTAAATCCAAATAGATTTGATGAGCTTACCGAATATAAAGATTTAGCTGCAGTTGGTGTTTGTTTTCTATTCTCAGTTGGTCTAATAAAAATTCTAAGAGAACATGGATATTTTAATGATCGAGAAGAACCAGATTTACTAAATTTACTCGATCTTGTAGCGCTTGGTACAATTTGTGACATGATGAGCCTTGTCGGGTTAAACCGTGCTTTTGTGATTCAAGGGCTAAAGGTAATGTCCAAAAAGAAAAATCTTGGTCTTAAGATCCTTTCTGAATATGGAAAAATAGATTTAAAGCCTAGCCCATATCATCTCGGTTTTATTATAGGACCAAGAATAAACGCTGGTGGCAGAGTAGGTAAATCTTATTTAGGCTCGCACCTTCTTTCAACAAATGATGAAAATTTGGCATTTGATTATGCAGCTCAGCTCGAGGCTTTCAACGAAGAGCGTAAATTAATTGAGCAACAAGTTTTAGAAGAAGCAATTCTGATGGTGGAAAGTCAGAAAAAAAAGAATTATATTCTAATCTATAATGAAAATTGGCATCCTGGTGTTGTTGGAATAGTTGCTGGTAAACTCAAGGAACGATACCAAAAACCAGTAGCAGTTATGGCAATTGATGGAGAGCTTGGGAAAGCATCGTGTAGATCGGTTAGAGGTATTGATCTTGGAAGTAAAATTGTCGAAGCAAAGAATAAAAAAATTCTCATCTCTGGAGGCGGTCACGCGATGGCGGCTGGTTTTACTCTCTATAAAGACCGTATAGACGATATGATAGCATTTTTAGATGAGGCAATGGACTCAGAAACAAACACTTTATTGCAAAATAACAATTATTTTTTTGATGTGAGCCTAACTCCAAGCGGAGCATCTCTCGAAGTTGCAGAAGAAATACAGAAATTAGAACCTTATGGGAATGGTAATAGCGAGCCAATCGTTAGAATTGATGGAATGTATGTTTTAAAAGCAAATGTAACTAATAAGCACATAAATTGTTTATTAGCATCAGATTCCACGGCCTTAAAATCAAAATCTATAAAGGCAATTGCTTTTAATTCTGTGGGAACAGCACTTGGAGATTCTTTGCTTTCTGCAAAACCTCTAAACCTTACAATTTTTGGTAACCTTAAGATTAATCATTGGCAAGGCAATTCAACCCCTCAATTAAGCATATATGACATTATAGTGAACTGATTGTGCACTTTTTACTATAAAACTTAAATAAATTACCATATTTTTTCCTATAACAAATTCAAAACTTTGAACAATCATGTAATTATCATAACATTCAGTATCACAAAAATTGCAGAGATTTAATGAGTAAACTTGATAGAGACCCAATAGAAGAAGCAAAAATAGAGAGAAGAGAATTTGTTAATGAGATGTCTGCGGTCTTAAGAGACAAGACAGCAAGTGAGCTATTCACAACTTACAGCAAGGCGCCTGTTTCAAAAAAACCTCTAATAATAGATGCTGCAATTCAAAATTTGATAGAATTTGATAAGGTGAATGCTAAAGAATCTGTTGAATCTCAAACTTCTGCTCATATAGGATTACTTACTTTTGAAGCGCTCAGAATTGATAAAAAAATAGATAGAGTTCTGGTTGATAGAATTACCGAGCATTTTATATCTCACTTACCTCAGACTTTAGCGCATGTTAGCTCGGGAGAATTTTCCAATATTATTTTTAATTCTAGTCCTGAATGTCAAGGTCGTGCTATTGAACGTTTAGAAGAGCAAGACTATAACGAGACTATTCAAAAAACCATCAAAAATTACAAAGGAATTAAACTGAATTCAGAGGCTTTAAAATTGTCTCGAGCTGCACATTCTACTGGAGAAATACCATCTTCGCCAACAGAAATGAAAGTTAAATCAATGGCTGAGAATTTAAAAACAAAGTCTTATGAAGAATTAAATAAATTTTACGATGAAGCGTCCAAAGGTGACAAAAAACTAATAATAGATGCTACAATCCGAAATCTAAAAGAATTTGAAAAACTGGACTTACCTTCTGTAAAACTTGCAGTCTCAGCTAACTCATCGTTTTTAGCTGATATAGTTTATGGAAATAATCCACCAATAGAAGTGCGTACAATTGATGCTATTACAGATCATTTTATGTCAAACCCATCCAGAACATTAAGAGAAGTGGGTGGTTTTTCTTTCTCAAATGTTATTAATAGCTCGAGTGATGATGCCAAGGACCATGCAATTGATCAATTAATTCATAGAAATGATAAGATTTCTCAGGAAATTTTAGGAAATCTCAGGGAGGATAATCCTGAGTTTGAAAAAAGAATGATAAGAGTTATTGCAAGTAGCGTGCATACGTCAAAATCACAAATAGCAGCAAATAGTACCGAAGGCCTAAAAGAAGAAAGGCGACCTCCTTTGCATCCAAAGACGCCAAGCGCTATAAGAACCCAGTAATTGAAAGATGTTATTTGGTTTGCTCTTTGATGCAATGAATATTCACAATATAATCTTTTGCATCAAGATCATTTCTGTAATTTGTTATTACGTCATAAGTATAGTTCTTGTAGAAATTTATATTATTTTTTTCTAAAAATGCGACAAGGCTATCTAGGCCTACGGCAACCCCAACAACAGTTTTTGCACCTGTATCACCATCTGTGTAAGTAGCTTTTGCTTTCACTACTCCAATTATATTGCCATTAGCATCTAGAACCGGGCCTCCACTATTGCCATGATCTACTGAATCTGTAAATTCTATTTCCGTATAATTTGAATCTGGGTTCTTGTAAACTCTAAGAATTTGTGCTTGCTTGGAAATATAAAGTCCTGATTCGCCTCTATCTAATGGATATCCAATTGTGAAAATTGTATCATTTACTGAAAGGGCTGAGTAATTAATTCTCAAATATGGTAGATGAGTCACTTCTTCATCGGATTGTAGCAGCGCTAAATCTTCAGTCAGGTCTTCGCTTATAAGAATTACTCTAGACGGTTCCACTGCGCCTCTTACTGCTATATTTAAACATTTCTCTACAACGTGTCTACTTGTTACTATAATATTTCTAGATACAAAAAACCCAGTTCCACTATCAACAGCGTAAGAAGTTTCGGCTTTAAGCCCTTCTAATCTTACATTATCCCAATTATCATCAGAAAAAGCATCGAATGAGCTAAAAAGTAAAACATATATGTATATAATAAAGTGTTTTTTCATTAAAAATATTTTCATATTGCATATACTTAAATCTATAGCTTGCATTTAGAAAAACAGACAAATATATTAGCAATATAATGGGCTTGTTTCTAGCAAGAGTAACCATTATGTCTCGTAAAAATTTTGAGGTAGTATGAATAAATCACCATGGGGCGATAGTGGGGATAACCCTGGAGAGGAATTTCTTAAAAGAGTGAGAAAGAACTCTTCAAAAATGAATATGGATTTTAAGATACCTGATTTCACACCTTTTTCTCCAAAGACAGGAATAGCTATTCTAGTAGCAGCTGTAGCTTTGTGGTTTGCCACTGGTTTTTATAAAGTAGATGAAGGTGAGCAATCTGTGGTTTTAAGATTTGGAGCCTACGTTAGGACGGCAGGGCCAGGGCTTAACTATCATCTTCCAGCTCCAATTGAAACAGCCATAGTTGAAGCAGTGAATATTTCACGAACGATTGAAATTGGTTATAGATCAAATTCATACTCAGAAAATCCTAAAAGTATTCAGCATGAAAGTACTATGCTTACTGGTGATGAGAATATAATAGATCTAAATTGTGTGGTTATGTGGCATATAAAAGATTTAGAAGAATATGTATTTAACGTCGCACACCCAGAAGAAGCTGTGAAAGCCGCTTCTGAAAGCGCTATAAGAGAAGTAATAGGAGAAACTCCTATATCTTCAATACTTTCAAGCCAGAAACAAGAAATTGCTAGTAAAATTGAAATGCTTGTACAAGATACATTAGATCAATATAAAGCTGGTATAGAGATTGAAATGGTGCAGCTTTTAAAGGCAGAACCACCAGCAGAAGTTATTGATGCATATAGAGATGTTCAAACATCTAAAGCTGATAAAGAACGAGCAATAAATCAAGCAATAGCTTATAGTAATGATATTATTCCTAAAGCTCGAGGCGAAGCTGCAAAAATACTTGAAGCGGCTGAAGGTTATAAGCAAGAAACAATAGCAAAGGCATCAGGTGATACTAAACGGTTTTTATCTGTCTATACTCAATATTTAAACCAGAAGCAGATCACAAAAAACAGAATGTATTTAGACGCTATAGAAGTAATACTTAAAGATTCAAAAAAATATATAATGGGTTCTGAGATGCTACCTCATATGGCAATTGGTCCTAAAGAGGAGAAGAGGTAGAAATGTTAAAAGAATTTCCAATTAAAACAATTTTTCTTGTATGTTGCTTTTTTCTCTTTTTATCAAGTGTATTTACAGTTGATCAAAGACAAACTGCTGTAATTTTCCAATTTGGTGAAGCCATGAGGGTAATTAAAGAACCCGGCCTCAATTTTAAAATCCCATTTATTCAGAAAGTTTCATTCTTTGATAATAGGATAATTAATATTGATGCGGAAGCAAAGGAGCTTACAGCATCTGATGGAAAAAGAATTATCGTTGATGCTTTTGCCAAATTTAGAGTCACAAATACTGTTATTTTTTATAAAACTGTAAATAATTTGCAAGGTGTTAAAATCCGCCTCAATAAAATATTAGAATCCGAGATGCGTAAAGTTATCGGTAGAGTAGAGTTAACTCAGCTTCTATCATCTGCGCGGAGAGGAATTATTGAACAAATAAGAGATAATGTTAATACTGAAGCTCAGAAATTTGGTATTGATGTTATTGATGTAAGAATATTAAGAGCTGATTTACCTAAAGAAAATAGTTCTGCTATCTATAGTAGAATGCAAACTGAAAGGGAAAAAGAAGCAAGGCAAACTAGGGCCGAAGGTCAAGAAGAAGCTGATAGAATCAGTTCAAAAGCAGATAAAGAATCTAAAATTATTCTTGCCGATGCTTATATGAGGTCAGAAATTATAAAAGGCGAAGGAGACGGAGAAGCTGCGAAAATTTTCAATGAAGCTTTTAGCAAAGATCCTGATTTTTATAATTTTTATAGACATCTTCAAACATATAAAACCACTTTCCAAAATGGAGAAACAACATTTATGCTTTCTCCCAATAGTGAATTTATGGAATATTTAAAAATAGGGAAATAATATGCGTAAAATTCTTTTAGTCCTAATAAATCTATGTTTTTTTCATATGTCAGTTGCATCAGCTGCTCCACTTGAAGGTTTTGCTGATATTGTAGAGCCTTTAATGCCAGCAGTAGTGAATATTAACACTGTAAAATATGCTAAGAAAAAACAGCAGAGATCTATGGTTCTAAAAGATCCAATGAATTTTGAACAATTACACGACTTACTTGACCAATTTGGAATGCCATTCTTTATGGATGAAATGCCTACAAATCCGAAAGCAACTTCACTTGGTTCAGGATTTATTACAGATCCAGAAGGTTATGTAGTAACAAACTACCATGTTATTAAAGATGCAGATGAGATTAATGTTAAACTAAATGATAATAGAGAATTTGTAGCTAAAATTGTTGGAAGTGATCAAAAAACAGATATTGCTGTGCTCAAAATTGATTCAAAAACTCCATTTCCTTTTGTAAGATTTGGTGATTCCAGCGTCTCTAGAGTTGGAGATTGGATTATTGCGATCGGAAATCCCTTCGGCCTTGGTGGGACAGTTACAAGTGGCATAATATCTTCCAAATCAAGAGATATTGATATTATCTATGGTGGAGTGATCGACGATTATATACAAACAGATGCTGCAATTAATGGCGGAAATTCTGGTGGTCCAATGTTCAATATGCATGGAGAAGTTATTGGTGTAAATACTGCTATTTTATCTTCATCTGGTACGAATATTGGTATTAGTTTTGCAATACCATCCAGCAGTGTCACTAAAATAGTAAAACAGTTGAAAGATACTGGAAAAATTGAGAGAGGAAAACTAGGAATTAGAATACAAGAACTTACACCAGAAATTGCCGATGGTCTTAGTATAAAAGATGCTCGTGGGGCTTTAATTGCTGAAGTTGAGAAAGGTAGTTCTGCAGAGAAGGCTGGAATTAAATCTCGTGACATTATAGTAGAATATAATGGGCAAGAGATAAAAAATGTCAAAAGGCTACAGGTTCTAGTTGCAGAAACGTCTATTAATCAAGAAGTAAAGATAAAAGTTCTGAGAGATGGCAAAGAGATTGAATTAAAAGCTATTATTAAGCAAACACAAGAAAAGGATCTTAAATCTGCAGATGCTTCTGATGACGATCTAAATAAAGGATATGAAGTTATAAATGGAGTTAAATTTGCTGACATAATGGACGATTCCACAAATGAAGGAGTTGTTGTTATATCTAACGAAGCAAATAATTCATGGAGAAATTTAGTTGTAGGGGATGTTATTACTGCGGTAAATCAGATCGCAATTAGCAAGCTTGATGACTTTAAAAAAGAATATGAGAATAGCAAAAAACTTAACAAGAAAAATATTGTCTTCCTTATTAATAGAGGAAAAATGACGGTTTTTCTTGCGCTCCCATTAGAGTAATAGCAATATATGCAATTCATAGATGAAGCCAAGATTTATATAAGAAGCGGTGACGGAGGCAACGGCTGTGTTAGCTTTAGAAGAGAAAAATATATCCCTATGGGAGGACCAGATGGAGGTGATGGGGGGAGAGGAGCTTCAATCATTTTTATAGCAAACCCACATTTAAATACTCTGTCGCATTTTAGATTTAAAAGACATTTCAAAGCCCCTGGTGGTGAGGGTGGAATGGGAAGTAATAAAAATGGGAAAGCTGCTAAAGACATGTATATTCCTGTCCCAGTTGGAACTCAGATTTTTGACGAGACCGGAAGTTTATTACTATTTGATTTTACTAAAAAGGATCAGGAATTTAAAATTCTAAAAGGTGGAAAAGGCGGTCTTGGAAATACTCATTTCAAATCTTCTGTTAATCAAGCGCCTGAGAGATCAACAAAAGGAATAGTAGGTGAAGAAGCAGATGTTTGGTTAAAACTAAAATTACTTTCAGATGTTGGGCTTGTCGGCCTGCCAAATGCAGGAAAATCTACTCTCTTATCCAAAATTACTTCAGCTAAGCCAAAGATTGCTGATTATCCTTTTACTACTCTTACGCCTATCTTAGGAGTTGTGAGTGTAGATGACGAAGAATTTGTTGTTGCTGACATTCCAGGTCTTATAGAAGGTGCTCATGAAGGCCATGGTCTTGGTGATAAATTCTTAAAACATATTGAAAGATGCGGTCTCTTGATACATTTAATTGATATTACTTCTGAAGATATTATAGGAGACTATGATATGATTTGTCATGAATTAAAGGAATATTCTGAGATTTTGGGTGATAAAAAAGAAATTATTTGTCTTAATAAAACTGATTTGCTCAGTGAAAAAGAAATTGACGAACGTACGAAATCTATGGAAAAACATACTAAAAATAAAATTTACCTAATTTCAGCTGGTTCTTCCCAGGGCTTGAAGCCGCTCATGAAAGAAGCATTAAGAGCAATAAAAAACAAAGAAGAAGATTGATTTTTCTTAGCTTATTTGTTAATATAGTTTCTATTAATATGAAATAGGTAATTATATGTCAAAAGCACAATTGGACTTTGATCGTATTGAATGCTTCAGTACCAACGAAGTTTGGGCAGCTTTAGAGAAGGTAAGTAATTTTTTACAATTTAATCAGGAAAGTACTGGGCCAGTAAAATTAAAAAATATGGCGCTTCAATATCTTTTTAAGGCTAAAATAAAGGATACTTCGGCTTTCGAAGCAATTATAAGCGATTCTTTAGTAAAAGGATATTTTCTACAGAAAAAAATTTTAAGTGATACTACATCAAAAATTGAAACAGCAAGTGGATTACCTATTACAGAGCATTATACAGACTTATGTAATTCAGTGGCTGATGCAGCTGAAATAAATAGAATAAGACCAATTTTACTTGCAGCATTAGAAGAGCAAGCATCATATAATTGTAGAATAAATCAAGTTAGTACTCTTGGGGCGGCGATGCCTCCAGCTATCGTGTGTTCTGATTCTACTTCCGGTGGTGGAAGTGGAGGTGCAGTAGTAACTCCTGAAGAAGGCTCAGTCCATGCAATAGGTGAAACAGATACAAATACACAGCAAGATGAGTAAATTACTTTTTAATAAAATATAGAGCTGAATTCTATCTGGCATTTAGCTCTATCAAACATTCAGGACAAATCTAAAGGAAGCGCCCTTCACGCCGTCGCTTTCTGCCCATATTCTTCCGCCATGAGATTCTACAGCTTTCTTGCAAAGAGCAAGTCCAACACCTCTGCCACCTGCGTTTGTACGAGTTCTAGTGCCAACAGCAAATGCTCCAAATATATTATAAAGTTCCCCTCCAGGAATTCCTATACCTTCATCTTCAACACTAAATTCTATTCCTGCCTCTTTCCTATGTAAACCAACAGAAATTTTTCCATTTTTACAGTATTGAATAGCATTAATAATCATATTATCAATTGCATTTGCAATATAATGTTTATCACATTTGCAACTTATGCTCTTTTCAATATCAAGTATAATTTGAATAGAATCGCTATCTTCTTCTGAGATATATAATTTTTTACAAAATTCTACCCTCTCTTTTACAAGTGTACTCAGATCTATATTTTGAATATTTAGCTTAAAATTTATGCTAGAAAGTTGCGATAAATCTATGAGGTTATTAACAAGACTGCTTAGCCTGGAAGAACTACTGCTGATTTCTCGCAGTGCATCTTTCCTTTGGTGTTCATTTAAATTATCGTAATTCTCATAAAGAATCTGTCCCATAGTTGTAATACCTACTATAGGCGTACGGGTTTCATGATTAAGATTTCTTAGAAATTCATTCTTCATTTCAAATGTTTCTATCAATTCTTTCTGTTGTTCACTCATTTTAGCAAATTGGTAATCTAGCTTTGCTTCTGTCATTTCTTGATATTCTTGCTTTGGTTTAAAAAAAGCAATTAAAAGGCCAGAGACTACTAGTAAAGACCATATTGCTTTAAAATTCCCAGATATATTTTCAGTTAAGCTTTCGCTACCGTAATTATATGTATAAACTAAGAAGCTTGATAACATTCCAATACATATCATAATTACTGATACTTGCCAGCGTACCAGCACGGCTAATGTTATAAAACTAATCACCATTATTGTCAGCATTGATTGCTCAAGATTACTGGTAATAAATATAAGACTAGAGCTAAAAATTAACGAATAAATAAGAGCAAAGTTCCATATTAAGACTATAAAATTTTTACTCCAAGGGCCAGATTTCCAAACGGGATATGTAATTAGAATTGTTGAAAAAGTGAGTACAGAAAATTGTAACAAAGTTATTAGGGAATAATGATTTGTGTATGAATCCTGAGACATTGTGTATATAGATGAGAATAACAGGATTGCGCTGAATAGACCAAGATACACATAATATTTGTCATCTTTCGGAGCATTTTTATTACAAAACTCTGTGAAGTTAAAGTTTTTCAATGAGATTTTATTATTTTCCCATTTTATCTTTCTTTCATCTCTAATATCTTCTAGATCTCTTGTATCCTTAATACCAACCCATCCTCCTGGTTGACGAAATAAGTAGTGAGCCGTAAATATTGTTGTAAGATTGGCAAGTAGCCCCCAAACATATCCATCCATATCAGTAAATAACATAAATGAAACTACTGTTGTGAAACCCGCTGCCATTCCCGATAAGGCGGCCTTAATACCTGTTCTGAATCCAAAAATTGCAAGTAATAATGGAACGGATACAACTGGCGAATAGAAACTATATGCAGCTACCATAACGCCAAGGATATTAGTATAATATATACTAAGTATAAGCGCAGCGAGTCCAATGAAGAAGGCACTAATACGAGCTAGTAAAAGTTCAGATTTAGAAGATAATTTTAACCCCATAGACTTGCAGAAATCATGAGAAAATAATACTGATGAAGAATTTATATATGAGTCTGCTGATGACATTATCATTGCAAGAATTCCAACTACTGCGATTCCTTTTAAGTAATATGGAGTGTAGTCGTTTATTATATGTAGGATTAAATCATTAGGAGCGAGCTGTACATTTTCTTTCGCCGCAATAGCCATTCCTATAAAACGTAACATACTGTCAATTAGAAGACAGAATCCTGCTGCAATTAAGAATGCTTTTTTTGCTTGTTTAGTATCTCTTGCCATTGAGATTCTTTGAAAAATTGCAGAGTCAAGATCTGGCATTAAATAAAAAGTAAATACTATCAAAGCAGTATAAAATTTAGGATTTGAACTATTAAAAAATTCTTTAAAACTATATAATTCGCTATGAGAAACATATTCAAAAATTGAATTTGTATTTGATATATTCTCAAATACGGCAATTCCAAGTGTTGGAATTACTATACAGAATGTTGCAAACTGAATCATATCAGTAAAAGTTACTGATTTTATCCCACCAAATGTAGAATAGCAGATTACTATAAAGGCACTAAGTAAAGAAGCGTATAAGCCAGAAACGCCAGTTAAGTTTTGTAATAGAATAGAAGAAAGTATAAATTGAGCAGCAACTACCCCTATAGAAGGAACAACGCCAAGAATAGATGTGATAGCCCTTGCGTTATTCCCATATAGTTTATCCATTGCTTCAGCAACAGATACGGAACCTAAAAATTCTTTCATTCTTGGAGCAATAAATAGAGCAATTATTACAAATGATATTGTGTCAGCTAGTCCTGGAATAATGTAATATAGGCCAGAACTATAAGTTTCTGCCACGGTAATAGTTAAAGTTGTAGCAGAAATCCAAGTGGCTACAATCGTGGCAACAAGAGTAGCTGTAGGGAAATTTCGGCTTCCAACAGCATATTCTTTGATGTTTTTTATTCCCTTACCTGAATATATACCAACGAGTAAATTTATTAGTAAAAATATTACTAGGATAATAATATCTACGTTATATGACATATGATTATATAAAGAAATTAATTATATTATACATATAACACAAATATTTATTAGAGGAAGTAGTTTTTTCATCAACCGTAGATTTTTGTATAACCGAATAATTATTCTTCAGGTTTAACAAAAGTTCGCGTTAGTTTACTATCTTGGACTTGTTATAATATAGCAGCCTAGCCTCGAGTCTTCGAATCTCTATATGCTTTTAATTTTTCGCTAGTTTTTGGATGTAAAGGAGGGCGACCGCTATCATCCATCTTAAGAAAAAAAGATTTTTGAGACTGAGGCTGAGGTACTTGTTTTGCAATCAGTGAATTAATTTTTTCTTTCATTTCTGGATTGCTGTCGTATAAAATTCTTAGAGATTCTCTATCTTCTCTTACTGCAAGCTGATTTAGAGCCTCATCTTGAATTACAGGGCTTGAATTAATGATAACATCAGCAAAAGATATTTTACCAATACTCTCTACAAGTGATTTTTCTGATGCAAAATAGGTGTATATTTTATCCACTTGAGTTGTATCTAATGATCCATATGAGACTTGCTCTGTAAGAAATTCCAAGTGAGCTTCTAACACTTCAGAAAGAGCTCCCCCAGCATGTTCTTTTAAATTTTTAAGAACTGCATCAATCATTATTGGTTTATCTTCGCTTCCAGACTCTCGATAGTACTCAGTAATATCTTCGGCGTCTGACATTGACATAAGATTTTTTGAGATTTTTTCTATTGGATCGTTGCTCGGTCGTCCGCTCATTAAATTACCTAATAAGATTATAAATTATTATTGGCTTATAGAATAAAGCAATTATCTTTTTAGTGTTAGCACCAAGATGAGAGGAAAAAGATTTTTTTTTATTTTGTGATAAAAATCATATATATCATACTTTAAGCTAATTTAAGCGAAAAAACTGGTCAACTTCATTGATCTGCTCTACTTGTTTAGTAGCCTTGTTACCATTTTGTAATTTTAATGGTTTTTTAAGACCACAAGCCGTTAAAAGTGAGGATAAAATTAAGAGAATAAAAAATTTTTTCATATTTATTTTTATTTGCGTTCCATTTACTATATACTAAATTACAAATATCCATCCAGTGATTTTATTAATATGATAGATTATGATTATAACTAGGCTAGCGATAATAATTATTTTGTTTTTTTCGACAAATATTTTTGCTCAGGAACATATTTCAAACTGGAAAATTCAGAAGATCGAAAAACCAATGCGTATTCCTAGTGACATAGCTTTTTACAATGAGAATAATGAGAAAAAATATATTGAAGATTTTGAAGGCAAAACTCTATTAATAGTATTTTGGGCAACGTGGTGTGCCCCATGTCTTCAGGAAATGGTAGAACTTGATGCTCTGAAAAAAGATTTTAGGAAGCTTCCGTTAGATATATTGCCAATCTCTCAGGATTATCAAGGCGTAGCTATTGTTAAAGAATTCTACAAAAAAAATGAAATTAGGCATCTTCCAATATATCTTGATTATAAAAATGAGATTTTTAGAGAGATGAGAATGGTAGGGCTTCCTACTTGCTATATTGTTGATGCAGATGGGCTTATTAAAGCTATTATCACGGGAACTATTAGCTGGTATGATGAGTCTCTACGAGAGGTTTTACTAGAATATATAGGCGGAAATCAGGTAATGCCTATAAATAGCTATAGAGACCATTCTTTGAATCAACAAATCAAGATGCCAAAACTAGAAGAATCTAAAGTTCAAGAAGCTCCTAAAGCTAAAGAAGTTAAACAAGAAGAAAATCAAATACCAACTAAAACTACTAAAAAAACTAAGGAATAATTATGCCAGAAAAAATGATATCAAATAGCGCTGTTGTGAGCTCAAGCAAAGATTACTCACTATATAATTCCATTATTAATTTTCTAACTTTCGCTCAAATGAGGAATAGTAAACAAACTATTGCTGTGCTTAGACTTACGGGTGTTATTGGGAAAGTAGGTGGATTAAGAGGGAATGGATTATCATTAGAAGATTTAAATCCTCTTATAGAAAAAGCTTTTGAATTTAAGAAACTGGCAGCAGTATGTATTATAGTAAATTCTCCTGGTGGTTCGCCGGTACAATCTGAATTAATTGCAAATAGAATTATAAATCTATCAAAAGAAAAAAAAGTATCTGTATATAGTTTTATTGAGGATGTGGGGGCCTCAGGTGGTTATTGGCTTGCATGTTCAGGAAATGAGATTTATGCATCAAAAAGCTCGATTATTGGGAGTATTGGTGTTGTCAGTAGTGGTTTTGGGCTAAAAGGAGTGATAGAGAAAATTGGGATAGAGAGAAGAATCTATACTTCCGGAGAGAATAAATCGATTCTTGATCCATTTATGCCGGAAAAGAAAGAGGATATAGAACTAATTAAAAAGATCCAAACATATGTACATGCTCATTTCATAGATATGGTAAAAACTAGAAGAGGCGGTAAACTCACTCAAAATGATAATATATTGTTTAATGGTGAATTCTGGACTGGAGAAATTGCGAAAGACTATGGGTTAATTGATGGGATAGACGATATATATAATTTCCTTAAACGTAAATTTGGAGATCAAATTAATATTGAATATGTAAAAACTAAAGAATCATGGATTAAGAAAAAACTTGGTTTTTTATCGAGTGTATTTGCAAAAAATCTAGCAGCTGAGGTAAAAAGTAGTTTACTTGAAATAGACATAAATGCAAAATACGATATTAAGTAGTAAAGTGATGAATCCAGTTGGTAGGATGCATATCCAGTGAAATTAGCACTTGGACTCGAGTATAAAGATTTATATTCAATCGATGGATTACACAGAATTGATAAGCTATTTTTGGATTTTTTAAAAAGAGAAAGTAGCTCGCTATATAATGTATTTATAGAGACTAGAGCTAAAAAAATTGAATCTTTTAACTCTGAACAACTTATTAGTTTTTCTGAAATCTTAGAGAAGTTCATTGGAAAGATTTTTTCTATTGAAAATGACATTGTTTCTTATCATAGGAAGCGAGAATTTTCCAATCATCTATATGAAGTTAAAAGAAACTTTATTCATAGAACAGCTATACAAAAGTATAAAAAAGAGGACATTAATCCAGAGAGAGCGAATAAGGATTTCATAAAATTAGCAGAGAATCTTGAAAATAAAGAAGCAAATAATGACGAATTCTTTATTTCAATTCTAGGAAAAACACAAAAAGCTTCCGAGGAATATGAAATACTCGCGAGATATGCCGCATCTAGAATTTACTTTGGACCAGCAAGTCCATTATTCTCAAAACCCAATAAAATAGATTTCAATAATCTGATAAATTTTACAAAAAATGGATATTTGTTGGAGCTCGCTAATATAAAAAGCAAGCCTATACCATATTTAGAAGCAAACTACTGTATTAACTGCCACAAGACGGGGAAAGATAGTTGCAGCACTGGAATGAAAGAGAAGGATACTTACAAAACAAACCTTCTTGGAAATCTTCTAAGCGGTTGCCCTCTCCAAATAAAAATTTCAGAAATGAATGAGGTATTTTCTAAAGGCAATTTAATCTCAGCTCTTAGCATAATCACTTGTAATAATCCGATGGTAGCTTTAACGGGGAAAAGAATTTGCAATGATTGCTCAAAAGCTTGTATTTATCAAAAACAAGATCCTGTAGATATTCCATCAATTGAATCTCGAATTTTAGAGGATGTTTTAGAGCTTCCTTATGGTTTCGAAATCTATTCTCTCCTAACATTTTGGCAGCCACTAAAACCTCTAGAATATCTTCCTGAGAAATCTACAGGAAGTAAAATTTTAATTGTTGGGATGGGACCAAGTGGTATTGCTCTTTCACATTATCTCCAAAGATCTGGCTCTCACGTTGTTGCAATAGATGCGTTAAAAATTGAGCTACTACCAGCGCATTTAATAATCAATCCTATAAAAAATATTTCTGATCTTAAAGACGCATATTATAAAATTAAACCTCAGGGATTCGGAGGCGTGGCTGAATATGGTATTACCGATAGATGGGATAAGTTCAATTTACTAGTCTCAAGGTTATTACTTGAAAAAAGGCAAAATTTCGAACTTTATGGAGGGGTGAAATTTGGAGCGAATATCACCTATGAGCAAGCTAAGAAGCTTGGTTTTGATTATATAGCTCTATGTTGTGGCAGTGGGTATCCAAAAGCTCCATTACTCGAAAATATGTCGGCTGGAAATATACGAGTAGCTAGTGATTTTTTAATGTCTCTTGGCTCAGGTGGTGCTGATCTAGATGACTCAAATACAAAGTTTTTAATCCATCTTCCAGCTATAGTAGTAGGAGCTGGCCTTACGGCTGTGGATGCGGCTGTCGAAATAACAAAATACTACCCATTTCTTGCAAAAAAAATCTATAGAAAACTACAGGATAAAAGCCTATCTTTTTTTACCGAAGCTGAAAAAGAGCAAACTGAAATTCTTATTAGCCATGGTAAAAAATATTGTGAAGAGGATATAAAGGCTAAATCAGAAAATAGAGCACCAGACTATAAGCAATTGAATAATGATTTTGGCGGGATAACTATTCTTTATAGGAAGGATATAAAAGAGAGCCCTTCATATCGAATTAATCACGAAGAATTACAGGATGCTTTATGCCATTGGGTTAAAGTTCTTGAAAATACAGAGCTTATCTCTATTGAGGTAGATTCTTATTCAAATTGTTCGGGAGTAATAGTTAAACAAAATAATTCTGACGAAAAAACTCTAAAGGCAAAAACTATTCTATTCGCAACCGGCACATCACCATTAACTCAAGAAGATGCTTCTGGAATTGGCGATAATAAATCTGATATGATGATCTTTGGTGATATGGATTCCAGCTATTCTGGAAGCGTTGTAAAAGCTATCGCAAGCGCTAGAGATAATTATAGAAAAATTCTAGATGCGCTGAGTGTTAAAGGCAAAGAAAAATCTTCACATAATGAATATTTTACTTCTACTGTTATCGAGAATATTAGCCATTCGGATGAGATTTTCGAGCTAAAGATAAGATCGAAATTTGCAGCTGAAAATTTTCATCCAGGGCAATTTTTTAAACTTCAAAATTTTCATATTGATAAGGAAAAATCTTTCGAACCTATAGCACTTACTGGCGCTTTTGTAACAGATGATATTATATCTTTGATCACTCAAATTGTAGGTGACTCTAGCAGGAAAGCTTCGTTGCTGCGACAGGGTGATAGAGTGTCACTAATGGGACCATGCGGCGAACCATCATTTGTACCTCTGAATTCTACAATTTTACTTATAGGTGGAGGCGTAGGTAATGCTGCCTTATTCCCATATGCTAAAGAGCTTAAAAAAAATGGAAATAAAGTTATATTCCTTGCTGCTTATCGCAAAAAATCACATTTGCTTTATCCAGATGTGATAAAGAAATTTTCTGATGAAGTGATTTTTACTTGCGATGAAGAGAAAATAGAAATCGAAGCAGGTACATCTATTAAAGGCTCAGTTATTGATGGTTTAAATTTGCTAGATTTTTCTAATATAAAAAATATTTTTGTTGTTGGCTCTGCTAATATGATGAACGTTGTTGCTGAATTTATATCAAAAAATAATATAAGTTGCTCATCAAAAGCAAGTATAAATGCGCCAATGCAATGTATGCTTGGAGGAGTTTGCGGGCAATGTTTAATACAGGATTCTGATAATTCTCCTATATTTATATGTAAAAATCAGGACCAAAAACTTAACTCTTTAATAATGCAGCGCTTAAATGTAAGACTATCCCAGAACTCTCTACTTGAGAAAATATAATCAGATTACAACTCACTCAATATATTCACTACTAATTGTTTGATCCCGGATAATAATTGTGTATTAGATGAAGAGAGTAATAGATGGAGAGATATGTTGACAAACTGATATAATCACCACGTTGCTATTCTTTATAACATCAATTGGGTCTATCAGAAAGTTTGTGTAAGTACGACTTCAGGACCAGCCCAATTGGCACATCATGATTAAGTTGACTATATACTTCAAAAATCTATATAATTCACCATTATAATAGATAAAGAAATCATGATAAATGCACTTAAATTTAAGCAAGTAGCGATAATATTTGTGTTTTTCTCACTTATTATCGGAATGCAGGCTATGG
Source organism: uncultured Rickettsia sp. (assembly GCA_964409695.1). Taxonomy (GTDB): domain Bacteria; phylum Pseudomonadota; class Alphaproteobacteria; order Rickettsiales; family Rickettsiaceae; genus JABDAD01. Next base: position 19,077 of record CAYPDX010000003.1, read on the forward strand.
CTGCTGAAGAGAAACCAACTTTACCAAGATTTGTTTCAATAAAATCTTCTGAGGCTAATGCTCGAAAAGGTCCAGGGCCGCAATATCCTATTGTTCATATTTATAATTACAAATGGCTTCCTGTTGAAATTATTTCAGAATATGAGCAATGGAGGCAAATTCGTGACATTGATGGTGAAGAAGGCTGGATTCATTCAAGTATTTTATCTAATAAAAGGACGATTATAATAACAGGTAAAGAACCGCAATTATTATATAAGAGTAATAATTTAAAATCTGGAATTAAAGCAAAATTAATGCCAAATTTAGTATGTTTTTTAAATAAATGCGTAAAATCTTGGTGCAAAATTAAATGCTCTGATTATGTTGGGTGGATAAGCAGATCTACCATATGGGGCATTTACGGACATGAGGAATAGATAGTGCCAGCGCATAGATTAAAATTCTTAGAACATGTTTCTGAGCTTAGATCTCGGCTTATTCATATACTCATATGTTACGTAATATTTTTCATTATTTGCTATTATTTTCATGATAATATTTATCATTTTATAACAATCCCTCTCGCTAGCGTTCTTGGGACAAAATCCAATTTTATATATACAGGTCTGACGGAAGCTTTTTTTTCTTCTCTTCAACTTTCAGCAAAATCTGCTTTTATTATCTTATTGCCTTATATAACTTTTCACATTTATAGGTTCGTTGAACCGGGGTTGTATAAAAGTGAAAAATCAATAATGAGATTTCTTTTAATTAGCTCTCCATTTTTATTTTTTATAGGTATTACCTTTGTCTATTATCTTGTAATGCCTAAAGCTTTCGAGTTTTTTTTAGCTTTTCAGAAGAATAATATAGATTATTCTTTAAATTTAGAGCCAAAAATCAGTGAATATATTTCTCTTGTGATAGATCTAGTATTTGCTTTTGGTATTGCTTTTCAGCTACCGATTATTATATTAATTTTAGTTTCATTACGTATAGTTGGCGCTGAAGCGCTTAAAGCAAAAAGAAGAATCGCAATTTTACTTATCTTTATTGTAGCAGGAGTAATTACCCCTCCAGATGTAATAAGCCAGTTGCTTCTTGCTTTTCCTTTGCTTGGCCTGTATGAAATAACTATTATTATTGCAAAAAGCATAGAGTCTAGGAGGAATAATGCTTGATATTAAATGGATTAGAGAGAACCCAGAAGAGTTTGATAAACAAATGAAGACTCGTGGTATTGAATCTATCTCCGAAGAAATTCTAAAGCTTGATGAAGAAAAGCGCCAACTTACAACGTTGGTTCAGCAGCTTCTTCATGCTAGAAAAGAGAAATCCAAAACTCTAAGCTATATGAAAGATAGAAATAGTAGGGAATTTGAACAAGCAAAAAAAGATGCAGATGACATAAAAGATAAGCTTGAGGAATTAACTAATAGGGTTGATCAAGATGATAAACTATCCAAAATTCTTGATACTCTTCCAAATATACCAGCAAAGGATGTGCCAATTGGTCAAGATGAAGATTCTAATGTGGAAATTAGAAAATTCGGCACAATTAAACCTATAAAAAATCCAAGACACCATTTTGAACTTGGTGAGAATCTTGAAATGATGGATTTTGTTCAAACAGCAAAAATTTCAGGTAGCAGATTTGTAACTCTTAAATCTGATCTTGCAAAGCTTGAGAGAGCTTTGGTTAATTTTATGGTAGATACTCATACAAAAGAATTTGGATTTTTAGAAATTTCTCCACCATATCTTGTAAAAGAAGAGGCAATGTATGGAGTTGGACAATTGCCGAAATTTGCTGAAGATTCATTTTATACTACTTCTGGCCATAGACTAATACCTACTTCTGAAGTATCTCTTGTAAATATGGTCGCAGATAAAATCATACCAAGAGAGCAATTGCCAATTCGTTTTGTTGCTCATACACCATGCTTCAGATCTGAAGCTGGAAGCGCTGGAAGAGATACGCGTGGAATGATACGTATGCATCAATTTAATAAGGTTGAGCTTGTATCAATCACAAGTGCCGATGAGTCAGAAGAAGAACATGAATATATTACCAATGCATCTGAAACAATTTTAAAGAAACTCGAATTACCATATAGAGTAATGATGCTTTGCAGTGGAGATATGGGGTTTGCTGCTAGGAAAACATATGATTTAGAAGTATGGTTACCAGCACAAAATAAATATCGCGAAATATCAAGTTGCTCTATTTGTGGAGATTTTCAAGCTCGAAGAATTAAAGCTAGATATAAGGAATTTGGATCGAATCAAACAACCTTTGTTCACACGCTTAATGGATCAGGTCTGGCGGTTGGGAGAACTATAGTAGCTATTCTAGAGAATTACCAAAATGAAGATGGGTCTATTACAATCCCAAAGGTCCTCGTGAGTTATATGGGCGGACAGGAAAAAATTGAAACCAAACTCTGAAGCCCCATTTCTAGAAGCGATTGCTGCGAGATCGAAGGATGCTCACTTATGAAAAATAATCTGTGCTCTTTCGTCTCTTGAATCGCTTCTATAAATCTCAATTTTAGAGTTTGGTTGTTTTGTTGTCATTGCAATGACAGAAGTCTAGACCCCGCATCGTTTGCGGGGTTAATGGCGCTAAAGTGCTTATTACAGATTAATCCTTAACTTTACCGTCCCAGTATGGCTTGTATATTTTTTCGCTAGACCAATATCATAACCAACTGCAAAGTCTAAAGCATTGCGACTCATTGTTACATCAAGACCTGTATTAACTAAAGTCTTTTTCTTATTTTTAGCACTTGCTGTAACAATCATTTCTTCGCCAACAAAAGCTGATGCAACACGAGGAGTTTTATTAGCAAACTCTTTCGTAATTTTTACATGAGCCATTGGTACAATTGTAGCATTATCAAACTCTAAACTAGCAGCCGCACTTAGACCTAGGTAACCCGAATAGCTAGCGCCAGATCCTTTCCCATATGTTTTATTATATGTACCTGCACCCTTTTCTATATGAGCTTTATCATAATAATGGGATGCATTAATACCAAGTTCTGGTGTTAATGTAAAATTACTAGATACGAGCTTTTTATAACCAATAGATGCATCAACTCCGTATAAGGTAGTGGAATAGTTGCTTGTAGCGATGGTATAAACATTGTTACTTGGCTTCTTTTCTTTAGTTGTAAGATCAGTTTTGCCAAGCACTACCATAGCTTTAGTGAACCAGTTGTCATTTATTTCATACATTGAATATAGGCTTACTAACCATGATTTAGCATCAATTTTATCGCCTGATTTTTGATCTTTCATCTTTACTTGGCTAACTGCATGAATTCCTGCGATACCAACTGTAAGTGAATCATGAATCTTTGTATCTATGCCTATTACAGCTCCGTCAGTGGAAGATGTATAGCCAGATTGGTTTTTCAGAGCACCTTCTTTTGAACGATTTCCAAATGCTTCAAGCCATACTGCATTTCTTGTATCTTCATCACCAGCTGCGATTGCTGTGGCTGGGCTACTAACGCTTGCTAAATTTGCAGGAGCGATTCTAGCTGAAACAGCAGAAATAACGCGTCTAGATGTTTCATTACTCGTTTTTTGCGCAGCATTTTGAACTGTTGTAGTTACTCTGTCATGCAAATTCTTTGCTTCTTCAGGAGAAGTTTGTGAAAGTTTTATAACCTCATCTGCAAATTTTGTTTGTTTAGCGGTTACTTTTGGATCATTTTTTATTTTTGCAATAGACCCTCTAACTACTGGATCTTTTATTCCGTTAATAGTTGGAGTAGGCGCTGGAGCAAAGGCAAGAACAGGAGCAGGTGCGGCTACGACTATAGCTGGAGCAACGACAGGAGCAGCCGGTGCAACGACAGGAGAAGCAGCTCTGGGAGCAGCAGGAACAGCCGGTGCAACAACAGGAACAGCAGGAACAGCCGGTGCAACACCAGGAGCAGCAGCTCTGGGAGCAGCAGGAACAGCCGGTGCAACAACAGGAACAGCCAGTGCAACAACAGGAACAGCAGGAACAGCCGGTGCAACAACAGGAACAGCAGGAACAGCCGGTGCAACACCAGGAACAGCAGGAGC
>CAYPDX010000003.1:23241-49518 GCA_964409695.1 uncultured Rickettsia sp.
CAGGAACAGCAGGAACAGCCGGTGCAACACCAGGAACAGCAGGAGCAGCCGGTGCAACACCAGGAACAGCAGGAACAGCCGGTGCAACACCAGGAACAGCAGGAGCAGCCGGTGCAACACCAGGAACAGCAGGAGCAGCCGGTGCAACAACAGGCACTAGAATTAATTCCCCCTTGGCGAATCTTGCTGCTGGAGCTAGAGCTCCATTTATCATAATATTAGTTACTCCTGTTACAGGAGTATAAGCACCCTTAACCAAGGTAAGAGGCGCTGCTCCAGGCGCTATACCATCTACATTAAGGTTTAAAGTATTCACAGCACTAAGATCTACATTGCCGTCAATATGACCTGCAGTTATACCACCACCTACTCCGGCCACAAGCTTTGTATTCAAAGTTAATGTATTTCTAGCTGTAAGAGTTCCTGTAAGAGCCAGTTTTTGACCTCCAAGATCAAGTGTACCATTATCAGCAATCTTTATATTCCCATCAACATACAAATTACCACGTTGCAGAGCTAGATAGCCAAGCTGGCTAATATCTCCAGTCATTTTAGTATCTGCATTGATATTTACTATACCATTTCCATTAATGAGACCTCTGAAATCCCCAGCTTTGTTGAAATTTACAACACCACCGTTATTTCCAAAGTTTATTCCTCCAGTAAATGAGTTTCCATTAAAATTAATAGTACCAGCTTCATCCAAATCAATTCGGCAATCGAAGGCCAATGATCCTCTAACAATATTCTTAGTTGTTAAAATGCTATTAGTTTCAATGTTTATAGCGTCAGCAAATAACTCACCCACAATAGTTGCTTGTGCTGTTTCATTTAAATCAAATTGGCTTACTCTAACACCTTGTTTTGCATACAATTTTGAATCATTTTCTAAGATTAGTCCATTTATATAGCCTAGTTTTCCTCCAACTTGATCATGAATCACAGTATTTTTATGGATATAAACCGCCCCACCATGGCCTAATACACCAGGATTTCCATCACTTTTTATCTTGCCTATAATATCTCCGTCTAGAATGTGAAGTGCTCCGGCTTTATTTCCGAAATCCACATTTTTTACTAAATTACCTGTATCAAGAGAAAGAGTGCCTCCAGCTTGGTATTCTATATTGATGGTAGCAGCGGCTGCGATACCGATCATTTTGTTATTAGTAATTTTTCCAACTATACTATATTTGGCTCCATCATCTATAACAATTCTGCTATTACTATAGCCATCTAGATTAAATCCCCATCTACCTGGACCGTCGGGATTTCCCCCAGGCACCGTCTCGTCTCTTCCAATAAATCCAATGCGGGACCCATTAAAACCTAAAGTGATAATATCATTGTTTTGAGGTATGTTTGCCCATTTATATTTATCATTAACTGTTGCAAATGGAAAAGAGTTTCTTACAACTACCGCTTCAACATTTGTTGTATTGAAAGCAATTGATACGAAAGAGGCTGTTGTTAATATTTTTTTCATCATTGAAGATTTAGTCATAATTTGCCTATTATTTTAGGTTTGTTTATTGTGCTGAAAACTATTGGAATAACTTTCATTACAAGCAAAGCCCTGTTTATTATGAACGATTACCGTGTATTAAGAGCTTTGTCAATAATTAATTTAGAAATTAACTATTTGGAGCTGGTTTTAGTCTCTATGGGTTGTGGATAATGCTGTTTTTGGTAGTTTTGCTTGCGCATATATGGAAGAAATGTTGCTTGTATTTTACTTGCAAGTCAAAAAGACTCGTCATCCCTTACTTGATGCGGGACCTACGCTTTTTTTTAATAAATCAAACGATTTGTTATTTTGAAAGAAAAAAGACTGGACCTCCTGTCGTAGCACGGGGTGGCGGTACTCTTAGAGAATATGGTTATTACGAAATTTTTTTGCCTGATAGTGCAGTAATTACTCTAGCGTAGTTAATTCGGAATTCTCGTATAAATCTCTTGAAGCGCGTAGTCTTTAGCTTGTTTGCTTAATAAAGGTACGATTATTTGCTCTATTTTTTTGTAATATGATTTTAAATACTCAATCTCATCTTTTGCAAGATCCTCAAATATTATTAAATCAGCGCAGTAAGGCACTAGTGACAATTGCTGGAACTCTAAAAATTTTGTATTTTTAGTACAAGATCTTATATATTGAAGATTTTCAATCCTAATTCCAAAGGAGCCCTCTTTGTAATATCCAGGTTCGTTTGAAATAACCATCCATTCTTCTAGAGTTATTTTACTATCATATAAACTTATTCTCATAGGACCTTCGTGTACAAATAAGGCGTTCCCAACGCCATGGCCTGTACCATGAGGGTAATCTTCTAAATCGTTCCAAAGATATTGCCTTGCAAGAATATCTAGATTCGCTCCTTTAATCCCTTTAGGAAACTTGATTTTAGCAAGCGCAATATGACCTCTCAGAACTTTTGTATAATATTTTCTTTGTTCGTTTGTTGCCTTCCCCATAACTAACGTACGAGTTATATCTGTTGTTCCTCCATAGTAGTGGCCTCCTGAATCAATGAGGAGTAAGCCATCACCTGTAATTACTTTAGATTTTTCTTTGCTAGCTTTATAGTGAATTTTTGCGCCATTTTCTGCAAAGCCACAAATAGGAGGAAAACTATCCATCAAATATCCTACCTGAGCGTTTCTAAATTCGGATAATTTTAATCCAGCTTCATATTCACTGAGATCGTTCTTATTGCCTTTAAACCAGGCTAAAAACTCGCATAAAGCTACTGCATCCCTAATATGAACATTTTGTGCTCCTAAAATTTCAGCCTCATTTTTTATGGCTCTGGCTAGCAATGTTGGGTCTTCATCGATTTGTGGATTAGTTATAGAATTCGTAATAGCTAGATTAGCTTCAGTAGTTATTGATATTCTCTTTTTAGAATTTTTGAGAAAAGAATTTAGTTGATCAAAATTCTTTATTTCAACATTTTTAGGAATCGTCCCCTTGTCAAATTTTCTAGAATTAGTAAAAAGAATAATATTTTCAAAATCCAGATATAATATTCCAAGCATAATAGGTGAAAAGTCGCTATCGCTAGCACGTATATTAAGTAACCAACAAACTGATTCTGGGGCAGTCAACAAGGCTGCTTCATAAGATTTAGCATTTAACCATTCTCTCACTTCGGCAATTTTTATTTCTGCATTCTTGCCTGTATATTTTATATCATAATGCCATGAATTACTTGAAGGCAGTGGTGGTCTATCATCCCATATTTTATCTACTAAATTATCATTCACTTGAACTATGTTTAGTTTTTCAAATAATTTTATAGAATTTTTGGTAAAAAGTTTTGGGTCATACCCAATTTTTTGGTCTGTCTTAATATATTTTCCAAAATCAAATGTTTTCATTTCAAAAATATTGAAAATTTGTGCGTATTTTAATGAATTTTCAGCAGAAGTTTTATACCTAGCGTCCGTAAAGAAAAGAACATTATCCTCTAGGATTATTAAAAATCCATTAGAACATGAAAAATCAGTTATATATTCCAGTCTCTTTGCATAAGGTGCTGGATATTCACTCAAAAATTCATCAGAAGTTGTAATAATATAACCATTCAGCCCTTCTGATTTAATTATATTTCTTAGATTTTCAATTTTTTGGTTCATGATTTTTGTTATTTTCATAATAGATCAATGATTTTATAGATACAAAACTAAGGAAACTATAAATAAGCGCAATATCTATATAGATATTATAGTGCTCATAACTTGAGAGCATCGCAATAAAAAGCGTCGCTAGATTGCTTACCTGACTAAATATCAAAATTTTTGAGTATGAAGCTTTGCTAAATAAAGCTAGACACAAACAGATAATCATCAATATACAGAGGATTGTTAAATAATATTCCACTATTTGTAACCATAAGATTTTTAGAAAAATAAGAATAGCACTTCTCGTATTATTTACAACATATGTAACAGTCTCATTAAATTAATAAATAATCATACAGGATCCTCTCTGCCAAATTAATAATCGCGATAGCTCTATTGATTATTTAACCTCGGTAGTTGGAGTAGAAGAAACAGAAAACTATTGAAGGATAGTGTTCAAGTTGGATTTAACAATGTGCTACAACCGATGGGGATCAATTATGTAGTAGAAATACGAGACGCCAAAACCTTTGAGAGTAAGTCCAGCGGTGGATAAGGAAGATATAGAAGCTGTGCCAGTTGCAGATACGTACGGTGGAGCCTCTTCTCACGTTCCTGTATGCGCAACTGATGTGCTAGCAAGTGCAGCACCCCATTCTGATTTCAAAGATATCATTTGTATCAATGATTTGCCGTGTGGTAGTGATGATGCATTGTCTAGCGATCATGCTGTATTGGGTAAGACTGATGATCCTACAGAATAAGGCGGTTGATAAAACAAAAGGGTAAAGCATCGATCTCTATTAAAACGGAGATCGATGAGTTAATACTAATATCAAGTTAATTGTGCAAAAGAGATTCCTTGCAACAAATTAATAAAACTATCTGAAACTCATAAATATTGTATTGCCATAAAATAGAGGCTTTTCTATACTCGTCTCTAATATTTTTAAACTATAAGTAAAGAATGGCTAAAGTTACTATTGACGGTAAAGAAATTGAAGTTGAAATCGGCATACCATTAATTCAGGCTTGTGAAATGGCTGGGGTTGAGATTCCACGCTTCTGCTACCATGATCGCTTAAGAATTGCAGGGAATTGTAGAATGTGTTTGGTAGAGGTCGAAAAATCTCCAAAGCCAGTCGCTTCATGCGCTATGCCAGTTTCAGATGGAATGATAGTTCATACAAATTCAGAAAAAGTCAAAATGGCACGCGAAGGTGTGATGGAATTTTTACTTATAAATCATCCTCTTGATTGCCCTATATGTGATAAAGGTGGGGAATGTGATTTACAAGATCAATCATTTAAATATGGGAAAGGTACAAATCGTTTTCATGAGAATAAACGTGCGGTAAAAGATAAATATATGGGGCCTCTTATACAAACTCATATGACGCGATGTGTTCACTGTACTCGCTGTATTCGTTTTATATCTGATATAGCTGGTATTGAGGAGTTAGGGGCTACAGGTAGGGGTGAAGAAATGCAAGTTACTTCTTATTTAGAGGGAGCATTATCATCTGAATTATCAGGAAATATAATAGATATTTGCCCTGTGGGAGCGCTTAACTCAAAGCCATATGCTTATACTGCAAGAAAATGGGAATTAAAAAACACAGATTCAATAGATGTTTTTGATGCGATGGGTTGTAATATTCGTGTAGATGCTCGTGGACTTGAGGTTATGAGAATTTTACCAAGAGTGAATGAAGAAATAAATGAGGAATGGATCTCGGATAAAACTCGTTTCTCGTATGATGGTCTAAAGCGTCAGCGTATAGATACGCCATTTGTCAAAACTGATGGTAAATTAAAACCATCAAATTGGGATGATGCTTTGTCAGCTTTGCAGACGAAAATAAGATCCACAGATCCATCAAAAATGGGTGCTATAGCTGGGACAATGGCTGATACTGAATCTATGTTCGCTCTTAAAATATTGCTAGGAAAACTTGGCTCAAAGAAGCTAGATTTCAATCAATTCGATTATAAATTAGATTATTCTGTAAGGAGTAACTATCTTTTTAATAGTGGATTTGCTGGGCTTGAGCAATGTGATCTTTTACTAATAATTGGTGCTGATATTAGAAAAAATGCTACAGTGCTTGGCGGGCGTATAGGTAAGCTTGTAAGATTTAATGATCTTCAAGTTGCAAGAATTGGCGTTAAGGATAATCAAACATTTCCCATTATGGAGCTTGGAGAATCAACCGATATTATCAAAGAGATAGAAGGCGGCGCGCACCCATTTTGTGCAAAGTTAAAATCCGCAAAAAATCCAATTATGATAATTGGTGATGGAATATATTCCAGAGACGATTCTCTTGTCATTATGAAGTCTTTAGAAGAGATAGCAGTTCAGTATAATATCGGTTTTAATATTTTGCATAATCATGCTTCTACCGTTGGTGCTATAGATATAGGATTCATCCCATCTGACAATGAATATTCTGCAGTAAAAATGGCTAAAAAAAACGAGACAGCTGAAATTGAGATATTATTTTTATTAGGAGCTGACGAAGTTGATATACCAGAAGATCACAAAGGTTTTATTGTATATATCGGTCATCACGGAGATAAAGGTGCTCATATAGCAGATATAGTCTTGCCAGCTGCAGCATTCACAGAAAAAAATGCTACCTATATTAATAATGAAGGAAAAATTCAGCATACAAATCTTGCTGTTCTTCCGCTCGGCAAAGCAATTCCAGACTTTGATATTATTGTTAAAATTGCAAAATCATTAAATATAGATCTTGGCTTTAATAATCTTCAGGAAGTTAGAAAAGCTTTGTCTTCTGTGATACAAAAGGACAATAGTAGTAAACCTGTTTTCAAAAAGAAATCTGCAAAAATTCATACTGGGGCTATCGCTCCAGTAATGGTAAATTTTTACCATACAAATTCAATCTCAAGAGCTTCTCCAACAATGGCTAATTGCATAAAAGAATTTGCTGGAAAAGAGGCTAGAGTATGAATTTACAAGAATTTTGGGATTCATATGGCATTGCAACTCTTTTTATAGTAGCGAAAATACTTTGTATAATAGTACCTTTGATTCTATGTGTTGCATATCTAACTTATGCTGAAAGAAGAGTCATAGGATTGATGCAAAGAAGACTCGGCCCAAATGTTACGGGCCCATTCGGATTGCTTCAGCCAATTGCAGATGCAATTAAATTACTGTTTAAGGAAATTATTATTCCAACAGAATCAAATAAAATTGTTTTTATTCTCGCTCCAATGATTACATTTGTTTTAAGCCTAATAGGATGGGCTGTGATCCCGTTTGATAAAGGGCTTGTGCTTGCTGATATTAATGTTGGAGCATTATATATTCTTGCTATCTCATCATTAGGAATTTATGGAATTATTATTGCTGGCTGGGCGAGTAATTCAAAATATGCATTTTTAGGTGCTATTAGATCTTCTGCTCAAATGATCTCATATGAGGTTTCAATGGGGCTTGTAATTGTTACTGTCCTATGTATTACAGGTTCATTAAATCTTACAGAAATAGTTGAAAGAACGCAAAATCTTCCATGGTGGCTTGAGCTTATGATGCTTCCAATGGCAGTTGTATTTTTTATATCAATACTTGCAGAAACTAATCGCCATCCTTTTGATCTCCCAGAGGCGGAAACAGAGCTTGTTGCTGGATATAATGTTGAATATTCTTCAATGTCTTTTGCGCTATTCTTTTTAGGCGAATATGCAAATATGATACTTGTAAGTGCTACTTGTACTATATTTTTCTTAGGTGGGTATTACCCGCCATTTGGTTTAGAATTTTTAAATTTCATTCCTGGTGCAGCGTGGTTTATGCTTAAAATAGCATTTTTATTGTTCGTGTTTTTATGGATAAGAGCTACAATACCAAGATATAGGTATGATCAGCTAATGAGACTAGGTTGGAAGGTATTTTTGCCTCTAACATTATTTTGGGTTGTATTAATTTCAGGCACGCTTGTATACACAAATATGCTCTATTAGTGGTAGGTAGATGTTAAAAAAAATAAAATCTTGGTTTTTATACGACATTATAATAGGGATGGCGCTTACTCTGCGGTATTTCTTTAAGAAAAAAGTTACCATAAATTATCCTTTCGAAAAAAGCAAAATAAGCCCAAGATTTAAAGGCGAACATGCTCTGAGACGTTATGCGAATGGCGAAGAAAGATGTATAGCTTGCAAATTATGTGAAGCAGTTTGTCCTGCCCAGGCTATTACAATAGAGGCTGAAGAACGCGAAGATGGGAGTAGGAGAACGACAAAATACGATATAGATATGACAAAATGTATATATTGTGGACTTTGTCAGGATGCGTGCCCTGTAGATGCAATTGTGGAAGGTCCAAATTTTGAATTTGCAACTGAAAAACATGAAGAGCTTATATATAATAAAGAGAGATTACTTAAGAACGGAGATCTCTGGGAAAAGGAAATTGATGCAAAGCTTAAAGCTGACTACAAATATAAATAAGGATTTGAGATAATAATATGGCAATTTTTTTCTATTTATTTAGCTCGTTGCTTATCCTGAGTAGTATAGGTGTAGTAACATCTCGCAATCCAGTTTATTGCGTCCTTTGGCTTATTTTTACTTTTTTAAATAGCTCTGCAATTTTTATACAGTTAGGCGCTGAGTTCATAGCTATGACTATAGTTATAGTTTATGTGGGAGCGGTTGCTGTTCTATTCCTTTTTGTTGTGATGATGTTAAACATAAACTTTACAGAGATAAAATCACAATTTCTTGGTAATAGAATAATGAGCGTTAGTGCTATGGTTATTTTAATAATAGACTTAATATTGATTGTAAAATCCGCTTTATTAGGGAATTTTATAATTTCAGAGCCTGGAAATCCTATCCCAACCGATATTTCAAATACTCACGCAATTGGCTCCATATTATATACAGATTATATAGTTGTATTTCAACTTTCTGGTCTTGTATTACTTCTTGCAATGGTTGGCTGTATAGTGCTTACGGTGAGGAAAAGAGAAGGTGTAAAAAGACAGGATACCGCAAAACAAATTGCAAGAACAATTGAAGAATCTATTAAAATAGTAAAAGTTAAATCAAGGGCTGGTGTAGATGGAATTACTTACAAATAATGTAACATTAGAACATTACATAATTCTTAGCTGCTTTTTATTTGCAATAGGAATGTGTGGCTTATTATTAAGCAAGAGAAATGTTATTAGCATATTAATGTCCATAGAGCTCATGCTTTTAGCTGCAAATATAAATTTTTTGGCATTTTCAGCTTTTTATCAAGACCTTACAGGACAAATCGCGACTATTATAATTCTTACAATTGCAGCTGCAGAAGCATCCATTGGGCTTGCGATTGTTGTAAATTTCTATAGGGCCAGGGGCACTATATCTATAGAAGAAATAAACAAATTAAAAGGTTAGAAAAATGGTTTTAGCAATAATTTTCTTACCTTTACTAGCTAGTATAATAACTGGATTATATAATAAAGTATTATGCACAAAAACTGCTTCTATTATAACATCTGCGGCTTCAGTAATATCTACTATAATCTCATTCTTTGTTTTTTATAAAGTCGGAATAAATGGAGAAATCATTCATATCAAGATTATAGAATGGATAAATCTGGGCAATTTACACGCGAATTGGTCCATGTATGTAGATCAGCTAACTGCAATAATGCTTGTTGTAGTAACTCTTGTATCTAGCATAGTACATATATATTCAATAGGGTATATGCATGATGATGAGAATGTTCCTAAGTTTATGAGTTTTCTGTCTTTGTTTACTGTATGTATGCTTCTACTTGTAACTAGTGATAATTTTCTTCAGTTATTTTTTGGATGGGAGGGGGTGGGATTATGTTCTTATCTTCTGATAGGTTTTTGGTATAAAAAAGATAGTGCCAACTTTGCAGCTACAAAAGCTTTCGTGGTTAATAGAATTGGTGACCTTGCATTCATAATTGGAATAATCTTTATTTATTCATATTTTGGCTCAGTTGAATTTTCACAAATATTTGATCGAGTGCCAGATTTTGCAGCGCAAAAAATTCAAGTATTTGATCAAGATATTTATTTAATTGAGTTGATTTGCTTTTTTCTATTCATAGGTTGCATGGGTAAATCAGCGCAAATTGGTTTGCATGTTTGGTTGCCAGACGCTATGGAGGGCCCAACTCCAGTTTCAGCCTTAATTCACGCAGCAACCATGGTCACAGCTGGTGTGTTTCTTTTGGCAAGATGCTCATATTTATTTGAATATGCGCCATCTGTTTTGAGCTTTATAGTTATTATTGGTTCAATAACATGTTTATTTGCTGCAATAATTGCCATTGCTCAAAATGATATTAAAAAAATTATAGCCTACTCAACTTGTAGTCAGCTTGGTTATATGTTTATAGCTTCAGGGCTTTCAAACTATCATGCAGGTATTTTTCACCTATACACTCATGCATTTTTTAAAGCTATGTTATTTCTTGCTGCTGGTTCAGTAATTCACGCTATTCATGAACAAGATATTACGAAAATGGGCGGGCTTAGAAAACGCATGCCAATAACTTATGTATTATTCTGGATTGGTTCACTTTCAATAATGGGTATTTTCCCTTTCTCGGGATATTTTTCAAAAGACCTTATATTAAATTTAGCTTACCTAGCTGACACATCAGTTGGTGATTTTGCATATAAATGCGGTTTGCTAGCAGCATTTTGTACGGCAATATATTCATCAAAAATAATATTCAAAGTTTTTCATGGTGAATCTTATGAGGACAGAGCAACTTCGGTTTTTGAGGCTCCAAAAATTATGAATATGCCTCTTGGCATACTTGCTATTGGATCAATTATTGCTGGATATTATGCCGATAAGTTTTTAGACATAACAACCCAAGTAGTAGGGTTCTTTAAAATTAGTATTTTTACAAAAGAATTTGAGCTAGATGAACATGTGCCATTTGCAGTAGAAATTATGCCAACTATAGTAGCAATTGCTGGAATGTTTGTTGGTTACTTATTATTTGCCACAAATATATCTTCGTTATTTTCAAGATTCTTTGGCCCAATCTATAATCTTGTTATTAATAAATTCTATTTCGATGAGATCTATAATTGTATTTTTGTTAAGTCAAATGATGGGTTAGCTAAAAAGATGAGTCATGTAGATAATAAAGTAATAGATTTCTACGGGCCAGTGTCTGCCTCAGTTATTAGTTATAATTCGTCAAAAAAAATTGCCTCAATGCATAATGGATTGATAGGTTTTTATGCATTTGCAATGGTTTTTGGGACGATAGCTGCTCTCTCCATACTCGTATATAAATATGTGTTGTAAATAATATGCAAAATTTTCCAATATTACTCATGACTATTTTACTACCTATATTTAGTGCTATATATATGGCGCTTTTTGTTAGGCAATCTATGAGTCAAACAAAAATTCTTTTTACAAAATATATTGCTATTTTAAGTTCATCTCTTACGTTGATTAGTGCTATATTTTTAATTATTGATTTCGATAGTAATTTACAAAATTACCAACATATTGAACATTATGATTTTCTTCCTTCGATAGGGCTTGATATTGATCTTGGGGTTGATGGGATTTCAATATTTTTTGTGCTTCTTACAGCGATTTTGACAGTAATCTGTATAAGCATAAGTATGTTTTCTGTTTCAAAAAATATCAAAGAATTTCTTATATGTTTTCTAGTTCTTGAAGGTCTTGCGATAGGTGTGTTCTGTTCAATGAACTTGCTTTTATTTTATATATTCTTTGAAGCAATATTAATACCTATGTATATGATAATAGGAATGTGGGGCGGTGAGAATAGAATATACGCAACTATCAAATTCTTCTTATATACATTGTTTGGCTCGGTTCTATTCCTTCTCGTCATAATCTACTTATTTATTGAATTTGGTACATTATCTATTCCAGTACTTGCTCAAATAGTACCATCATTACCAAATGAGATTCAATATTATCTATGGTTTGCAGCCTTTATTGCATTTGCTGTAAAAGTCCCTATGTTCCCTCTTCATACGTGGTTACCAGACGCTCACGTTGAGGCGCCAACTGCTGGGTCAGTCATACTTGCGGGTATTCTTCTTAAAGTTGGAGCTTATGGATTTTTGAGAATTTTACTCCCCATGTTTCCTTTCGCATCCCATTATTTCGCTGATTTTGTTATGATATTAAGCTTAGTAGCAATAATCTATGCATCATTAGTAGCAATAGCTCAAACAAATATGAAAAAAACAATAGCATATTCTTCTATAGCCCATATGGGTTTTGTTACTGCCGGTATTTTTAGCTTTACAGCAGAAGGTATTTCAGGGGCTTTAATGCAAATGTTAAGTCATGGTATAACCTCTTCTGCACTCTTTATAGTTGTTGGTATTTTATATGATAGAATGCACACGAAAGAAATTTTTGATTTCGGCGGAGTGGCGAGTAAAATGCCAAAACTTGCTACATTATTTATGATCTTTGTATTATCTTCCGTAGGCCTTCCTGGAACAAGTGGTTTTATTGGGGAATTTTATAGTCTTATAGGGATATATCAATTTAAGTGGTACTACGCTATCTTTGCAGCATCTTCTATGGTTCTCGGTGCAATATATATGCTGAGGCTATATAGAAACGTAATGCTAGGAGAGGTAAAAAATCTTCATGTACAAGGTCTTAATGACCTATCTGGAAGAGAGGTTTTTTGTCTTCTACCACTTGCTGTGCTCATAATATTGATTGGTATATTTCCATCAATTATAACGAATTTTTATATGAAAGATATTGAAGCAATTATTGAAATGACGAGAATTTTATCATGACAAATCCTGATATTACATTAGGTTTAAATGCGTTTTATCCTGAGATATTTTTGACATTACTCACAGTAATCATCTTAATATCAGGATTATATAGTACTTTATCTAAAACTAGTTGGTGGATTGCAGCATGCGGTGTAGTCGCCTGTATTCTTTATTCATTTTATAGTACCACTATAGTTAGCGAGGGTTTGATTGCAGGTGTTATAGAGAATGACCAATTATCTGTTTGGTTCAAAGCAGTTCTAATGACCTTAACATTCTTGCTATTATTATTCTATGGGGGGATGACTCGTGTAAGAGTATGGACCCATGGATTTCATGAGTATGTAGTTATAATACTTATAGCAACAATTGGTGGAATGATAGTAATTTCAGCAAGAAATCTTCTAGTATTATATATTGCATTAGAGCTTATATCTTTGAGTAGTTATATTTTAGCAAGCTATGATAGAGAACAATCATTTTCTGCTGAAGCTGGGATGAAATATTTTATTCTTGGATCACTCTCTTCTTGTATAATGGTATTTGGAATGTCATTCATATACGGATTTAGTGGAACATTATCATATTCTGAATTAAATCAAGTTCTATCAAGCAATTCATATTCTATAGGTTTAATTGCCGGGATTTTTATGTTTTTGATAGGGATATTATTTAAGTTATCTGTATTTCCATTTCATTTCTGGACGCAAGATATATATCAGGGTTCTCCATTCATATCAGTAGCATTTTTTACTTCAATACCAAAATTTGTAACAGTAGTAGCCCTTATCAACATAATAAACCTTGTAATAGCTGATATATACCAAATTTGGCAGGATTTATTTATCTGGCTTGCTATTTTAAGTATGATTGTTGGTGGTATTGGCGCTATACCTCAAACTTCTTTCAAACGATTGATGGGTTATAGTACGGTGCTTAATCTTGGTTTCGTATTACTTGCATTAAGCACAAATAATAGCCAAGGTTTTACGGCTGCCTTAATTTATCAAATATTATATTCAGTGGCATCGATAGGATTATTCGCTACACTGTCAATGACTATAGCTCCAGATGCTGATGATTATAATATATCTTGTCTTGCAGGGTTTGGTGTTGTAAAAAAATTAGCCGCTTTTTCTATAAGCATATTTATGTTTTCATTTGTAGGAATTCCACCACTTGCAGGATTTTTTGCTAAATTTAATATAATAACCGCTTCCATCGGCCAGTATTTTTATATCGCCTCTGTGGTAGCTTTATTGATAAGTGTGATTTCAGCTTATTATTATATCAACATTGTGAGAATTATGTATTTTGCACCCCCTTCTAGTAAAGCCCTAAGACTACACGAATCTTCAGCGATTGCTTTTGTAATCTCAGTTTGTGTAGCGATTACTATTTTATTTGCATTTCTACAATATTGGTAGTAGAAATTTTCGCACAACTATGTTAACATCGCCCCGCGAATTTTTTAGGAGAAAATATGTCTGAGAATAAGAATATTATAAATAGTACACCATATGATGATATGCCATATGAAAGTTATCCATACCCACAATCGTCGCCATCTCACCTTAAAACAATTGGTACATTATTTGGGATGACACCTCCAGCTCTTGAAACAGCTAGAGTGCTTGAACTTGGGTGCGCGGCTGGCGGGAATCTTATTCCGTTTGGTGCAATGTATCCAAAATCTCATTGTGTAGGTGTAGATCTTTCAAAAGTGCAAATCGAACAAGGGCAAGAGCAAATCAAGAAACTTGGTTTAAAAAACGTTGAACTTAAAACTATGTCTATTACAGATGTAGATACTTCAATGGGTAAATTTGATTATATCATAACTCATGGTGTATTTTCTTGGGTACCTGATTTTGTGCGTGAGAAAATGCTTGAAATTTGTGGCTCAATGTTAACTGATAATGGTATAGCTTATATAAGTTATAACACACTTCCTGGCTGGAATATGGTTAGAAGCATAAGGGAAATGATGATGTTTCATTCTTCGGGTTTCCAGGATGATAAAGATAAAGTGCAACAAGCAAGATTATTGCTTCAGTTCTTAAAAGATGGCACAGAAGCGCAAAAAACACCTTATGCTGAATTTTTGAAAGCTGAGGCTGATTTACTTGCTAATCAACCTGACCACTATATCAGACATGAACATCTTGAAGATAATAATCATCAAATGTATTTTAGCGAGTTTATGACTCATGCTATGAAGCATAAATTACAATATTTAGGTGATGCTTCTATCAGCTCTATGTATCTTGGAAATCTTCCTCCAAAAGTGAGCGAAAAACTTGCTGAGATTAAGGATATTGTTAGAGTTGAACAATATATGGATTATTTCACAAATAGAAGATTCAGATCTACTATGTTGTGCAAAGCTAACGTTCAGCTGAATCGTTCATTGAATTTCAATGATATTGAAAAATTCTATGTATCTATGAGAGCTCAACCTGAGAAGCTTGAATCAGAAGTGAAACTTGAAGATAGTCTAGATACGTTGAAGTTCTACTTCAATAATAATAAAGATGTGAATATTTCTACTTCATCTCCTTTTATGAAGGCGATAATTTATACAATGTCAGAGCATTCACATACTATGCTTAAAATTGATGATATTTTAAAATTAGCTGCTAAAAAACTTAAAAATGCAAAGCCTGAAGATCTTAAAAATGACTTCATGAATAATGCAATGAAATTGGTTCTTTCTGGCTATATGATAATATCAGCAGATGCTCCTAAGCATGCTGCAAAAACAACTGAGAAGCCAGTTGTTTTTGACTTAGTACGTTTCCAATGTGAGCATACTCCAAATTTCTGGATCACGAATCTAAAGCATGAAAGATTAGCGATTAATATCTTTGATAAATTTGCTCTAAGATACTTAGATGGCAAAAATAATATGGATAAGCTAAAAGAACTTATGCTATCTCATGTTATTAAAGGAGATATTACAATTTCTAGAGATAACGTAAAATTAGAAGATAAGAAAGAAATAGAAAAAGAAATTGGTGCGATTGTGGATCAAATGGGTTCAAAACTTGAACAATGCGCTATTTTAGTTAGATAAATTATTTCTATCTACCTGAAAAAATGTGAATTGTATTTCGCCGGTTCCTCAAAAAGACTCGTCACCCCGCACCAAGTGCAGGGTGACGGTGCTTTTGGAGAATGAGGTTATATAAAAGTTTTTTGTTCGGTAGCGTGATGGAGTATACGCTGCGCACCCTCGCTTCGCTTAGAGTCGCCCTAAAAATCATTCTTCTAATTTAATCTGAGAAATGGTATCGCATTCCGTTAAAACTCCAATAAGTCTTTTGCTGATATTACGTACTTCATATAATTCAAGAGTCTTAGAGCCATTTTTTATAAGTTTCTTAGTTAAATTCTTATCATTAATAATTGCTATTATATTAGAAGCCAGTTCTTCATAGTCCTCTATTTTAAATACTAAGGCATCTTTTTTATCTGTAATAATCTCCATAGGCCCCGTTGCATTGCTTGTAATCAAAGGTTTTCCATACATAAATGCCTCTAATATAACAAGCCCAAAAGGCTCTACGCGAGAAGGTAGACACACTATGTCCACATTATAGTAAAAATCCTTTTTTTCTGTCCAGCCCATTAGTTCAACTTCATTATCTAAGCCTAGTTTTGAAATTAAGGATTTTATATTATCTCGTTCAGGCCCATCACCTGCAATTTTTGCTTTAAATAAAATATTCTGAGATTTAAGTAAATATAGAGAATTTATGAAACTATCAATCCCTTTGGTCTTTTCAAGGCGAGCAATCACCCCTATTATGGGGATATTATGGAATTTAAAATCTTGGTTATTTAAGGTTTTCGGTACTTTTATCATATTGGGAATATGATAAATATTCTGTGCTGCGTAATTTAGCTTTATGAGTTCTGAGATCATATCCTTGTTGACTGTAATAATGAAATCACATTTTATTATATAATCAAAACTATAATTATGGCTTACTCCGATAACGGGAGTTTCTCTTGCGATTTTGCTCATCATATAGTGAGCTCTATTGCCGTGGGTAATAATAATATCTGGCTTATATTTTGTTATTATTTTTTTTAACCTCCAGAGAGTCAAAAAATCATATTTGGAGTAGTTGGAAATCTCGCACAACTCACTTTTAATTGAATTTTTCACTTTGGATTTTTTATGTATTACGGATATTACATCATGTTGATGTGAAATTAATACATCGTTATAATCAAGAAATACTTGTTCTAAGCCACCCATTCTTGTGGTGAACATTACATTAAGTATTTTCATATGATGCTCATTGTGATCAAAATCCATGTTGATTTAAAGGAGTCTTTGGGTCATATGACAAAAATGTTGATTGTATTGTGTTAGCAAGTCAAAAAACCCGTCATCCCGCACTTGATGCGAGATCCAGACTTTTTTTAAACAAAACAATTCGTTATTTTGGAAGAAAAAAGACTGGACCCTGTGTCGCTGCACGGGGTGGCGGTGGTTTTTAACGGCGCGTATCTTTCTTTTTGCCCTTATTAAATCTACCAAAATTCCTTACATATTCTTGCATAGGATTTAGCTCTGTGCCTTTAGTCCTTATATATTCTTTTACTACTTTAATTGTTGAGTTATGCCCATCTTCCAGTACTTCAACTGAGTTTAGTTTGTCGCCTGTAAAGTTTAGCTCAACAATTCTTTGAGTTTTTACAACTGGAGTGAAAAATGCCCTGCGTGTCATTCCTCTATATACGTAGTACCAAGTATTTTTTGAAAAGTCTGGTATGATATTTGGGCTACCTATTTTTTCTTCTACAGATACCATTGATAAATCTCCTTTTTCCAGCTCTTTAATTTGTTCATCAGTGATAAAAGTGCCTGAATGAACGGGGTATTGGCATGAACTTATTAATATACTAAGTAGACCTATAACAATAAATTTATTACTCATACTTTACCTTACAAATATTTTCTGGATTTTTCAGGTGAAATCATATATGGTATTTGCTCATCTGACAAACAAATTTTATAGGGTTGAAAAATGGCTGTTCCAAAAAAGAAGACATCTAAGTCTTGCAGAGATATGAGAAGATCTCATCTTGCTCTTGGCAAAATTAACGTAATCGTAGATAAAGTAACTGGCGAACACAGACTTCCTCATCATATTAATCCACTTGATGGAACATATAATGGTCGTCAAATTCTTATAGCTCGTGAGAAAGCTGAATCAGAAGATTCAGAATAAAAATGAGTTGCAAAATCCTTGGTGTAGGTGCTTACCTTCCCGGTAAGCCTGTATCTAATCTGGATCTCGAAAAAATCATCAATACAAATGATAACTGGATTAGAACTCGAACAGGGATTTTGCAAAGATATTTTACAGATGGTACAGTTGCTGAAATGGCTTATGAAGCCTCAAAACTTGCCATAAGTGATGCTTCCATAGACAAATCTGAAATTGATTTAATCATAGTATGTTCTACTACTCCTGATAGGGCCTTTCCGTCAACTGCAACAACATTGCAAGGAATGCTAGATCTTTCACATATTCCATCTTTTGATTTAAATGCTGTCTGTAGTGGCTTTATTTACGGTATGCAAGTAGCAAATGCTCTTATGCAGATACATAATTACAAAAAAACGTTATTGATCGGCGCTGATAAAATGAGTTCCATCCTAAAAATGGAAGAAAGAACTACATCAGTATTATTTGGTGATGGAGCTGGTGCTATTATACTTGAAAGAGATGATGAGAATTTATTCGATAGTATAATCGGTTCTGATGGAGAATATTCTGAAATTTTAAAAACAGAATCGGTAGGCGTCGCAAGCCATATATTGATGCAGGGGCAAGAAGTATACAAGCAGGCCATAATAATAATGACAAAAATGGCTGAAAATATACTTGCAAAAAATTCGCTTAAAGTAGAAGATATTGATTTTTTTGTACCGCACCAAGCAAATATACGTATAATAGAATCAATAGCTGAAAAGCTTAAAATTCCTAGTAGCAAAGTCGTAACTACAGTTACCCATCATGCAAATACGTCGGCTGGAACTATTCCGCTTGCGCTTGATGATATGAAGAAAAAAAAGATGCTGAAGCGAGGAAATATCATCCTAATGTCAGCGCTTGGGGCTGGAGTTACTTACGGTGGATTAGTAATTAGGTATTAATTTATATGAAAACTGTCACAAAATCTGATTTAGCAAATATAGTTGCTCAAAAACTAGGCCTTTCTACATCTTCGTGTGAAGATATTGTGAACCAGGTTTTAGAAAGTGCTATAAATTTGGTAGAGCGTGGGAATGCGCTTCATATCAAAAACTTTGGCAGTTTTGAGATTTTTACAAAAAAATCAAGACCAGGAAGAAATATCTCGAAAAATACATCAGTAGTTATACCAGAAAAAAAAGTGATGAGATTCTCAGCATCAAGGACACTTAGAAATACTATAAATAATAAACTCTAATTAAATTAGAGCGCATATAAATCACGTATTTGGCCTTGCTTTTATCTATCATCTTTATATCCTATAAAGTAATCACTATCGTAAAATAGAGTTTAAAAAATAGGATCATTATGCAGCAAAAGCTCAAACTAGTTTTTTCATATCTCCTTGCATCTCCAAAGCTTTATGTGTTGTTGCTTTTGCTTAATTTATTAGATTTTTCTGGATATAATTTTGGATTGTTTCTGGGGAATGTAATATTCGCATTGATTTTTACAATAGCATTTACCTTACTTACAAATAGAGTGGCATTTAGTACTCTACTAACTCTTCTTCTAGCTATGTTGATAGACCATATGACTAGTCTAAAAGCACAATTTCTTACCACTATCCTCACTTATGCTGATATTAATTTTCTTTTTCATATAAAAGAACTTGCTGCAGAGGATCTGGTAAGTTCCTATATGCAAGTTGGTGCGCTTATATATATTGTTCTGGGGTTATTGTTACTTGGATTTGTATTCACCAAATCTTTACAGATACTAGAAATGAAAAATCATAGAAACTCGTTTTTACTTAAGAGGCTCTTTATGATTTTGGGCTCAGTTGCTATATTAAAATCAGTTTTTTTTACAGTTACACACGTTGAATCTGTCAAAAATCTAATTAAAAATGCTCAAAAAACTCATATTGATTATTGCATGGCGGTTAATCCAAGGCAGAATTTGGATAGGGCATTATGTTATACTATGGGGCCATTTCTTGATATTGCTGTTGGGGTTTCTGAACCAAGTCTATCTGCAAAACAAGTGAGTGAAAGTTCAGATATTATTAAAAAAGAAATTGTAAAAAGCGGCGAGGAAGCGGTAGTAAATCCACAAATAATAGGTACAGACCTACCAAATATAGTTTTAGTTCTTAATGAGTCAACATTTGATCCTAGCTTTTTGGATTATCCATTTGCACAGAACTTACAGTATGATTTTTTTAAAGACCAATCTTATATGAAGGCTAAAGGATTTTTAAAAATTCATACATTTGGCGGGGCTTCCTCACTCACTGAATACCCTTCTCTTACAGGAGTTGTGCATAGTATGTTTGAGGGGCCAAATTATTTCCCTTTTATAAATATGGCAATCATAACAGAATCCAGCCTTTTTAGAGAATTGAAAAAACATGGATATTATACGATAGTTATTTATCCAACTAAGAAAGATTTTATTAATGCTGAATCAGCAATGTATGCACTTGGAGCTGATAGGGTAATTGATATTTTCGACTATAATTTTCAAAAGAAGGATTGGAGAGATATACCTGAAAAATTTCTCGGAGAAATAGTGGACGAGGAGTTGAAGAAGGCCCCCGAAAATCGTCCTGTATTTATTTATTTAGCAACAATGCGTAATCACGGACCTCATAATAAGGACGTCCTAGAAGATAATATAGGTTGCGCTGGGCACATGTCAGAAGATGCGTGTAAAAGATTGAATGATTATATGGTGCGTCTAGGATTAACTGATAAAGAGTGGATGGAATATATGAATAGAATTCTGTCAGGAAACAATAAAACAATGTTTATTCAATATGGGGATCATTTGCCTAATTTAGAAGGAGAAATGGCCAATATTAAGTTCAAATACCCAGATATAAATGATAGCGATATATATAGGACTTTTTATAATATTAGAGCTAATTTTGAAATAGGTGACTATAGTTACGATGTGATGGATATAAGCTATATGCCGAGCCTAATTTTGGATATAATAGATAAAAACGAGAGCGCGTATTTTAATGCATCTTCTTTAATGAGAAAGAAATGTTCAGGAAAATTCTTGGATTGTAAAGAAAATGATGTGTTGTTGGAGAGTTATAAGGCTTTTATGACTGAGCAGCTACAAATTGAGTAAAAACAGATTTCTAACTTCCAAGTTCTGAAATTGAGTTTCTAGAAGCGACTATTGCGAGGTTGAAAGATGCCCACTTATGAAAAATAATCTGCGCTCTTTCGACTCTTAAATCGTATCTATAAATCTCAATTTCAGAGCTTAGCACTCGGTTTTAGTAAGAGATTCTGACTTCGTTTTGCCTAGAAATCCCTAGCTTTAAATCTGTTGTATCATTCTCTCGCGCAATTTTGTGGTAATTTTCACTCATACTTATCTTTATAATTGTTCAAATCTTAGAAAATACATAAGTATAGAAGAGATTCTTAATTATCATATAAATTATATCAATTAATAATGAGAGAATAATGTCAAAAAATGGAGAGTGGATGGGGTATTACCCACACGACGGATCGTCAGTGCTTGAAGAAAGATTGATTACATCGGCTATGAAAACACCAAATACTATAAAAGCAGCTCACGAAGCAGGTGAATTATATTTTAATACACGTTCAGTGAATAATGACAGCGAACAAACTACTGAAATTTTTCGTGACGACAAAGATGCTTTAATTTACGCTCATGAGAATCAAATAAAAATTGATGGTAAAGATGCTATCGCCTGGGCGATAGATAATGATAAAATGCTTCATGTTGGAGAGGGTAAAACTCAGAGAGCGATAGATTATGCTAAAATGCTTGCAAAACATAGTCCTGAAATGAGAGACGTTATTTTTCAAGCAAGGATAGATAAGCGCGAGGGTTATGTTGCTCCGCCTGAAAAACGTTATGATAGGGCTGGAAAGACATATTATAGAGCTCCTGGTGGGTCTTTTGTAGCTAAGGAAGAAGGAGAAGTAAGAAGGGCTGATGCTTTGGACAGGCCGGAAGACAAACGTACGGCTAAAGAAGTAGCTAGTTCTCGAGAAGCAATTGCTGCGCTAGGGAAATTGCGGGTTGTAAGCGCGTCAGAGGAGCAAACCAAGTCCTCGCTCCTTTTTGGTCGAAAAAATGCTGTCAATACTGTAAAGAGTAGGTGATCAACTAAAATTGAAAAGAGTTGTAAGTTGAAGTGCTGCGTATTCTACAATACTTTTACTAGGCAAAAAAACTTTCGTAATAATTGCATTCTTCAAAAGCGTCGCCACCTCACGTGGTTTACTTTTTTCTTCTTAAAAGACAAATTGATTATTTGTTAAGAAAAAAGGCTGGGCCCCGCATTAAGTGCGGGGTGAATGTGCTTTTGGGAAATGGTATTATATCGAAGTAGATCTAACGAGTTTACCCTTATCTTCGCTCCAGCTATATTGAGTATTACAGGTTTTCACTTCTGTAATTATTATATCGCCATTTGCAAGCTGCGCAACATCGCATCCTTTACGCAAAGAATCTGTTATTAGAGCTGAAGTTTTACAAATATACTTAACATCTGTAAGTATTGCTGAATTATCTTTATCTATGTTTGTCATGATACTAATATATTAATAAAAAACCATTATATATCAAAATGACTATTATTACAATATTAAATTTCATTAATACCAAAAAATCCAATGTACTATTAAAAACACAGTTACTTAAAGATGCTCACAGACAGTTTCAGTACTTCCCAATATTGTATTGGGCTGATCTTCATGCATTTCTACATAGATAGTATTGGAAGTATGGTCTGTACCCATATGTGCAATAACATCTGTAGTTTTGTATTCAGTATGCGCTTGACTAGCAAGCTTTCTAAGACTGTCTATAGTTTGGCTTAGTAAATTTATTACCCCATCATAAACTGTTGGTGACGACGGGCTAGTTTGTAGAGGGGTTCGACTTGCAGTAAGAATACCTTCAGCGGCTTTAGCAAGGCCATCCATAGGACCCTGCTGCGGAGAAATTAAAGGACGTACTTCTGCTGCTTCGGTCTCTGGAAGTTTAGGTTGTGATACTGCAGTGGTTTGGTTCTTGCCTATAATGTGTATTCCTAAATTTAAGTCTACACTCTGCCTTTCGTCGTGTGATGTGTCTTGTCCTTTGATTTCTATTACTTCTGTTCGGGTTCCACCATTATCCTGTATTATTGTTGTTTTCGTTACATCTAGAGTGCCCGTTCTCTTGAATTTTTGATATATACATCTTACAGCTGCGTATATTACAACGCCACCAGCGAGAGCGCTAGTTACAATTACAGCACCAAGACTATTATTATCCGACATATCATAACCTTTTTAAAAATTAACTTAGCGAAGAATAACAAGAATTGATTGATACTTCAAGTTGAATATTGATCATTTTTAGATGAAATATGGCAACCTTGAGTTGTATCGATCATTCTAATTAAACTTATATGCAAATTCTTTGATTGCAGGTACGATAAACTCCCTGAATTTACTGCCACTAAACACACCGTAATGGCCAACACCTTTTTGCAAATAATATTGTTTTCTTGATTTTGGTATATTTGTGCATATTTCTAGAGCTGCGCGTGTTTGCCCAACGGCGGCGATATCATCATGTTCTCCTTCTATACCAAGCAAAGCTGGTTCTGTTATTTTTTCAACATCAACTTCTCTACCTCGTGATTTCATTTTACCCTTAGCGAGAGAGAATTTTTGAAAAACTTCTCTAATTGTTTGAATATAAAATTCAGCAGGTAAATCCATAACAGATAAATATTCATCATAGAATTTTTTGTGAATATCAGCTTTAGCATCATTGTGAAGCACCAAATCCTTAAACAAATCCATATATGAATTTAAATGTCTCTGCCAGTTCATTCCAATAAATCCTGAAAGTTGCAAAAATCCTGGATAAACTTTTCTACCAGCTCCAGCTAAATTATTTGGAACAGTAGTAATAACTGAATCTTCAAACCATTTTATTGAATGATCTTCAGCAAATTCTGTAAGAACTGTAGGATTTGCGCGCGCGTCGATCGGGCCGCCCATAAGGATTATAGATTTTGGTAAATGTTTTGACTTCTCATCCGACATAATAGCAGCTGCAGCCATCACTGGTACGGTAGGCTGGCAAACGGCTAAAACATGAAGCGGCCCCCTGAATAATCTAAAAAATTCTATTAGATAATCTATGTAATCATCTAAATCAAATTTTCCATAAAATACTGGCACTTGAGATGCGCTAATCCAATCTGTTATATAAATATCGAAGTAAGGAAGTAGATCTTCAACTGTACCACGAAGCAAAGTTGCATGATGCCCGGCCATAGGTGCTACAATCATTAATTTGGGAAGCTTTACTGGACAGCCTTTTTTAGAAAAATGAAGCAATGTGCAGAAAGGCTTTTGATCGGCATCCTCTATTTCAATATTATATGTTTTACCATCAACTTTACATTCAGTAATTCCAAATTGTGGCTTTTCATAATGACGAGTCAGGCGCTCAGTAACCTCAATAGTTGCTCTTAGAATATTTCCAGGTAAACCGTATGAATATATATTCATCGGACTATTAAAAATACTTTGCATTGCAAGTAAACCCATCCGAAAAGGAGTGATCTGAGCTCTATAAGCTTCTACAAAATTATATAATTGATTGAAATCACCAGCTTGTATTTTTTCCATAACTAATATATCCTATATCAAAGATAGATATTATATTAATTCTGAAATTTATAGTAGAATTTTATATTTTTAAGATAAACTTATAATCGCGTTGTAACATAAATATTAATATAGGTTTTTATGTATCCATATGTCAGATTAAGAAGAACACGTAGTCATCCGTGGCTTAGGGAGTTACTTGCTGAAAATAATGTTTCAACATCGGATTTAATCCTACCAATATTCATTACAGAAGGTAGGAACGTTAAAGAAAAAATTCCAACAATTCCTGGCGTATTTAGGCTGTCAATAGATCAAGCTGAAATTACTATAAAAGAAGCAGCAAAGCTTGGAATTAAAGCTGTTGCATTATTTCCTCATGTCGATAAGGAATTAAAATCAGAAGATGGTGATGAAGCATATAATTTGGATAATTTAATATGTAGATGTATAAGGCACATAAAAAATGCAAGAATAGATATAGGCATTATTTGTGATGTAGCTCTTGACCCATATACTACACATGGCCATGATGGGCTTCTATCTGGTGATGTAGTAGATAATGATAAAACAATTGAAGCTTTGCAAAATCAAGCTTTAGTTCTTGTAAAAGCAGGTGCCGATATTCTTGCCCCATCAGATATGATGGATGGAAGAATTGGAGCAATCCGCGAAACTTTGGAAGAAAATGAATTCGGACATATTGCAATAATTGCTTATGCAGCTAAATATGCATCGCATTTTTATGGTCCTTACCGCGATGCAATAGGTTCAAAATCCGCTCTTGGTAAAACTGACAAAAAAACCTATCAGCTTGATCCAAGAAACGCTAAAGAAGCAGCAAGGGAAATAGAATTAGATGTTCATGAAGGCGCGGACATAATAATGATAAAACCAGGTATGCCATATTTAGATATTATTAAATATGCAGCTGATAATTTAGATCTACCGGTTTTTGCATACCATGTAACCGGCGAGTACGCGATGCTGAAATTTGCAGCAGAGAATGGTGTGCTTAATTTTGAAGATGCTTTAATGGAGTCGCTAATTTGTTTCAAAAGAGCTGGTGCGAAGGCGATATTTACCTACGGAGCAATTGAAGCTGCACAGATAATACAAAAAAAATAAAATTATGAAAACAGAATCGACTGAATCAAATTCTACAGCGAGAATAGTAACAATAGTTGCGACAATATTAATCGTGCTAGGCTGCTATTTTTTCTTAACAACTCCATCTGCTCAGAAAAAGAAATATTCGGCTAATAATGAGCAGGATAAAATTGATATTGGTGGAGAATTTGAATTGGTCAATCTCAATGGCAATCTTGAGAATTCTGCAAAATTTTCTGGTAAATATAGACTTGTATATTTTGGTTTCACATACTGCCCAGATATATGTCCTGCAGCACTTAATCTCATGAGTCAAATAATAGATGATCTTGATAAATATGGCGTTGAAATTGTACCTATTTTTATTACTATAGATCCTTATAGAGATACTACTGAAGTTCTAAAGCCATATATTGCACATTTTAATGGCAAAATAATCGGCTATACAGGTACAGAAGAACAAATTAGAAAAGTTGCTGAGCAATTTAAAGTATATTATGCAAAAGTTCCAAGATCAGATGCTCTAGTGGAAGATTACTTGCTTGATCATAGTTCATTCCTATATTTACTTGATGGGAACGCAAATTTTGTAAAACATTTCCCATCATCAAGCTCCCCAACTAATGTAGCTAACGAGATCATGAGAGAAGTAAAAGGAAGATAATACCAAGTCCCATTTTTAAATGATCCAAACGATTTTCGCAGGACTCAGCTTTACGGCGTATGAAGTGTATACGCTTGCGTGCAGCTTCGCCTTTAAAATCATTCGTCTGATTTAAAAATGGGACTTGGTATAAGAGTATGTTGACAAAGTGATATAATCATCACGTTGCTATTCTTTGTA
>CAYPDX010000004.1:0-45899 GCA_964409695.1 uncultured Rickettsia sp.
TTTTAATTTTAGAATAACAAATAATTATGCCTAATTCAACCTAAATTACTATAGTATTTAACCATTTCTCATTATCTGGAATGAACCTACCTGTTTGAATAATTAGAGTGCCATTTGTTAACTTAGAAATTTGCACTTGTTTCCCAGCAAATTCCTTACCAAGAGATATTTGCCCATTAGCTCCCACTTGTTTAATTATAATAGTATTTTCTTGTAACATAATGATTATAATCCTAAATTCCTATTATTGTATTATAGGATATTAGGATATTTTTTGCTATTAAATAATGCAACTAGGGTGAGTAAACATATAAAAATAACATAATATGCAGGGGCAGTGGCATCGTTAGTATAGTACCAAAGGGATAGGCAAATAGATGTAGTTAGCTTCCCTAGAGTTGAGCCCCCTAAAAGGCTTCCAATACCTACACAGAGATATCTTTCGCCACTCTGGAAAAGTTTAGAGGCCCAAATATTTAGGAAACAAGAGAAACACACTCCTATTATTACAATCCAAAACCTGATAAAACTTATATATAATATTGATGCATCTTTTATAAAAAAAAATAAAGGCAAGATTGAGGCGCAAAGCAATAAGCAAGAACATATCATTACTTTCCTTGGTTCAAAAAATCTAATGAGCCTAGCTACAATTAATATCCCTATAGCATCAATTATTAGCAATCCAGTGTTGAATTGCATCATTTCGTTGAAACTAATATTGCTAATAAGAGGTATGTAACTATTCAAAAATACAAATGGAATACTATAAGTTACATATCCAAAACTTGTAACAGCAGCGATTTGTAGAATTCCATTACGCTGCTTCAGAATTGTTTTTAGTATATTTTTGGAATTATATTTTTGTCTTATTATATTTGAGTTTTTCTGACCACTAATAGAGTTTCTTAAATAAACACCAAAAAAACCTGTAATACCTCCTAGAAAAAACGGCACCCTCCAATATAATCCAGGATTTTTTGATAATGTAATCAATGTCACAATTGCCGAAGCAATTATTACCCCAACTATATTGGAACTTTGATATATTGACGAAGCAAGTTTTGCTTTAGCTTCTGATTTATCTTCAAGTATATATAATTTTGCTATAGTACTTTCTCCAGCTGAGAAACTATCAAGTATTAAACGAGTTACTATAAGAAGAATAGGTGCTAAGACTCCTGCATTATTATATGTAGGAAGACACCCAATAAGAATTACCGAAATAGCCACGCCTATTAATGAATAAGATAATGCATAGGCTGCCCCTCTTTTCTCAGCTAAGTAACTAAAAAATATTATACCAAAAGGCTTAGTGATAAGGGAAGTTGCTAGTAAACTATATCCAAGAATTAATTGCATAATAGAATTGAATTCTGGGAAAAATAGTGGAGCAATTATAGGAACAAGTAACCCATACAGAGACATATCGTAATGGTCAAGACTATTGCCTATTAGAATAGATAAGTCTTTTTTTGTTAGTTTCATTTTGCCTCTATCTTTCAGAGAAAATTAGACACTAAATGTCAATACGAGATCAGCTAAGTAATCGTCATTGCGAAAGAGCGATAACAACTGCTGCGATCCAGTCAAAGACTGAAAGCTACTTATCGTAAAAAGCTGAATTGCTTCGTCATTTCATTCTTCACAATAACATAGTTTTTACTTACAAAATCAAACGTTCTCTTTGAAGTAGCTCCTCAGCGAGAGCGTGATATGCTTTTGTTCCAGCACAATTTGGATCATATGATATGACTGGCATTCCATGAGAAGGCGCCTCGGAAATTCGAACATTTCTTGGAATTATAGTGTTAAAGACGATTTCTCCAAGACAATTACGTACATCTTGCGCTACTTGCTCTGATAATCTATTTCTTTTATCATACATACTTAGCACAACTCCAAGAATTTTAAGATCTTTATTTATAGATTTTTGTACAATATCAATGGACCTTAACAAATAACTCAGCCCCTCAAGTGCAAAAAATTCACATTGCATCGGTATAAGTATTGAGTTTGCTGCTGTTAAAGCATTGAAAGTCAGTTGTCCAAGTGACGGAGGACAATCAATTATTATATAGTTATATTTCTTAGCACTAATAGTAGAAATAGATTTTTTTAGAATATTTTCCTTATTTGGCAAAGAAAGTAATTCTATCTCTGCAGCAGATAGATTTATATTTGCAGGAATAATATCAAGATTTTTTATGGTTGTTTGATAAATAGATTCATTTATATGCTTAGTGCCGGTTAATACTTGGTATATAGTATTTTTTCTATTACTATTTTCTATGCCAAGACCCGTGCTAGCATTTCCTTGTGGATCAAGGTCTATAAGCATAACCTTTAATCCTGCAAGCGCGAGTGCAGCGGATAGATTTGTTGCTGTGGTGGTTTTAGCAACCCCACCCTTTTGATTTGCAATAGCTATTATTTTAGTATTTTGCTGTAACATTTTTTATTTCAAGAATCACTGAATCTATGTTGGTTTTACTAGTGTAACTACAAGAATCAAAATGCCAGTTTTCACTTGCATCATCAAGTTCTTTTTGATAATTCTTTCCTTTTAATAGAAAAAAACTCTTAGTGCTTGTAAAAATTTTGCTATAGTCCAAGAAATCAGTGATAGAACATAGAGCTCTAGAAACTAATATGTCCGGAATAGTAAAGTATGCAGAATCTAGTTTTTCTATTCGTTCGTTTAGAATAACAACTTTATTCTCAGATATATTTGAAGCTTGCCGTAAAAAAATACATTTGCGGTTATCTGATTCTACTAATGTAAGATTTCTTGCCCCTAATATTGAGAGCACTAACCCTGGGAAACCTGCGCCGCTTCCAAGATCCCAGATATTTTGTTCTGGATCTATATATTTGTAAAGCTGCGCGGAATCTACTATATGTCTATTCCAAATATCTTTCTCTGTATTCTTGGAGATAAGATTTATGGATTTATTCCACTTTAAAAGTAGAGCCACATATTCTTTTAATTGTTGCTCTGTTTTTTCAGTGAATTGCATTTGAAACTTTATACTTGGTTTTTAGATAGATAATCAATGTAGTTATAGCTGAAGGAGTAATTCCAGGAATAATACTAGCAATTCTTATTGTTGCAGGGGAGAACTTCTTGAACTTTTCTCGTGCCTCAGTAGATAAACTACCAATAGAGTCATAATCTAAATCCTCGGGGATTTGGAGCGAATCTTCTTGTTTGAATATTTCAATATCCTCTTGCTGTCTTTTTAAGTAAGAAGAATATTTTGATTCGACTGAAATATAATGAAAAATTCTACTTGGAATATTATTCGTCTCAGCAAAGATTTTTTTAACCTCACTAAGTCCAAATAAAGGATGCCCTAAAAGATCAAATGCAGATTTCATAACTCCATCTTGGGATAAATTATATCCAAGTTTTAAAAGTTCTGACGGAGAAATTATAAGTTTTTCAAGAATGGACTCAGAATTTGAAATTTGTTGAAGCTTTGAATAAAATTTATTTTTTCTTGCCTCTCCAACTACTCCACAATCAATTCCAATGGGTGTAAGCCTAATATCTGCATTATCAGCTCTTATTGAAAGTCTATATTCAGATCTGGATGTAAAAACTCTATATGGCTCACTAGTTCCACGTAGAACAATATCATCAATCATAACCCCAATATAACTACTAGATCTATCAAAAATTATAAGGTCATCGGATTTTGATTTCTTTGCAGCATTGATCCCGGCGACAATCCCTTGGCCACCAGCTTCTTCATATCCCGTTGTTCCATTAATTTGTCCAGCTAAGAATAGGCCAGAAATTTTCTTTGTCTCTAGAGTATGCCTCAATTCTCTGGGATCTACGTAATCATACTCAATAGCATATCCTGGTCTGATCATTTTTGCTGATTCAAGTCCAGGAATAGTTTTTAAAATTTCTAGCTGAACTTCCTCTGGGAGAGAAGTTGAAATACCATTTGGGTATATAGTATCACTCTCTAAACCCTCCGGCTCTAGAAATATTTGATGATGGGTTTTAGAAGCGAATCTACTAATCTTATCCTCAATGGAAGGACAATATCTTGGACCCACACCCGAAATATTTCCAGAATACATTGCTGATAAATGAATATTCTCTCTAATTATCTTATGAGTTTCCTCAGTAGTTCGAGTGATATAACATTTAATCTGAGTCACATTAACAGATTCAACCATTTCAGAAAATGGCGAGGGTATTTTATCGCCTTCTTGCTCCTCTATTTTTGAATAATCAATAGTTTTCCCACCTAGTCTTGGGGGAGTACCGGTTTTAAGCCTGCCAAGCGTAAATCCAACCCTCTTTAAAAAGTCAGATAGACCATAGGAAGCCTTCTCTCCAACTCTTCCTGCTGGAATTTGTTTTTGACCTATATGTATTACGCCGGAAAGAAAAGTTCCAGTAGTTAAAACAACTGCTTTTGTAGCTATTATTTCTCCATCCTCAAGCTTTATAGCAGATATTTTATCATCACTAAGCTCAATATCTTCAACTGAACCAATTTTTATTTCTAAATTTGGATAAGACTCCAGCTCTTCTCTCATTGCCTTTCTGTACAGAAATCTGTCAGCCTGAGCTCTAGGACCCCAAACTGCCGGACCCTTACTTTCATTCAGCATTTTATAATGTATGCCAGCCTTGTCGATGATCCTACCCATAAGACCATCAAGAGCATCTATTTCTTTTACAATAGTTCCCTTAGCAACTCCGCCAATGGCAGGGTTGCAAGACATTTCACCTAAATTTTCTATGGATTTTGTAATTAGAAGAGTTCTCACCCCAAGCCTCGCTGAAGCGGCCGCGGCCTCGCACCCAGCATGACCACCGCCTATAACGATTACACCGTATGAAAAATCCTTTGGCGATGGTCTGTTGTTCATATATATAAATAATTACTTAACGATGTCGTTTTTAGTAAAGAAAAAAGCAATTTCTGTCGCTGCATTCTCTGCACTATCCGATCCATGAACCGTATTTGCTTCAATGTCGACTGAATATTCTTTTCTAATTGTACCTGGTAGCGCATCAGCAGGATTTGTTGCACCCATTACATCTCTATATCTAGCAATCGCATCTTCGCCCTTTAAAACTTGAACAACTACAGGACCCGAGGTCATAGAACTAACTAAACTAGCAAAAAATGGTCTTGCTGAATGTATGGCATAAAAACCCTCTGCTTGCTCTTTAGTAAGCTGTATCATTTTTTGAGCAACTATTTCAAGCCCAGAAGCTTCGATTAGCGCATTTACTTTACCTGTTATATTACGAGCTGTTGCATCAGGCTTTAGAATCGATAATGTATATTGAATTGTCATCTTAATTTTTCCTTTAAATTATTTTGATTGAAAATTGATTTTTGGGACATAATATATAGCATATTTTTTACTTAAAGTTAACAGAATATTTAATAAATGCAGAATAATAGCCAAAATGCCTGGAAACTCAGCAACTTAGAAGATGTATCGTTCTTTGCTAAAGAGATCATAAAGAAATTTCCTACACATAGACTCATATGTTTATACGGCGATTTAGGCGCAGGCAAAACCGCAATCTGCAAAGAGATAATTAAATTTCTTACAGGGATTGAGACGGTTACAAGCCCCACTTTTAATATAGTCCAAATCTATGAAGGAAACGGAATATCTGTACATCACTATGATCTATATAGACTTAAATCCGAAGAAGAAATTTTCGAGATTGGATTATTAGAAAGCATAAGCGGTGGGTATTGCCTAATCGAATGGCCAGAAATAGCAGAAAAATTTCTTCCAACCTCTAGGCTAGATATAAAAATCGAGCATAAGGATGGTGATGTTAGGTATGCGCAGATTACAACAAAATAAATTAGCCTTATTAGAGACTATGTTTAGGTGAAGCTTGCCTTCTGACATCAGGAGCTCCATGAGGTACTCCCTCAGCTGCTGAAAGATCCGAGGCTACTCTTGCTGCTAATATTCTACCGGCCTCTATAACATCAGTGCCT
Organism: uncultured Rickettsia sp.; assembly: GCA_964409695.1. Taxonomy (GTDB): domain Bacteria; phylum Pseudomonadota; class Alphaproteobacteria; order Rickettsiales; family Rickettsiaceae; genus JABDAD01. The sequence goes on from CAYPDX010000004.1 coordinate 6,003, forward strand.
CCCACCCTATGAGAAAGGTGGCTAGTTGCGCCCCAAGATGACCGAGCAGCTTCTAGGCTTGCTTCTTTCATAGTTTTTATCACTTGCGCTTCGGCTAATATATCCTCGCCTCTTGCGAATTTTAATATATTTTCCAGCTCGCTTGGGGATTTACTTAGATAATTCTCACGAATAATTTGTTCAAAACGATACCCCTTATCAAATAAATAAGAAGCCTCTGTAAAATCTCCATCTTTAGATGGGTCTCTTGCTCCTAATTCCCCTCTATTACATAAACTATATTCATAATGAAAAGTTTTTTCGCTAGCTTTTCTCTTTTCTGCTAAAGTCTTGATTGGCTTTTTCGTACGATCCCTTCCAAGTTTTTTCATTGAAGTTGTAACAAGTGAAGCTTCCAGATCTGCTTTTGAATTCGTAAGATACACGCTTCTTTGAGCCGATTTCATCAAATCTTCAGGACAATGAAATAAGTTTATTTTGATCTCTCCTGAACTTTTCCCTATTTTAAACGGTATAAATTTATCCCTTTCATAAATTTTAAACTTTTTTGTATCTAATCTAAGAGCATCTTTTGTCCACACTAAAGAATCTGTCTTGCAATCTCTTCCCGAAGCTTGACGTATTTTCCCAGCAGCAAGTTCTTTGATCGCATCTATGTTTAAATCGATATTGTGCAGCGAAGTATAAGCTGCAAGCATACCCAATTGCCATGCAGTTGAGCCAACACTATCTGAAATAAATATACTTTTTTTATAATTTCCGGTATCTTTATCTATCTCTTTTACATAGATTGAGGGCACGAAATGCACCCCCATACTTTCGTTGATTATAAATCCAGTTTTAATTTCTTTATCTTCATGCAATGTATCTAGTGCTTCTATATAAGCAGGCATCTCTTTTATATGGTTTAAAGCTATAATTCTTACTCCATAGGCTTTGTAGTAATAATCAATAATAGCAGCTTGCCCTAAATCTGTGAGCCATTTTACCGGCTCTTCATTTCTATAAACAGCTACAACATTAGCGCCTTCTCTCACGAACCTTTCGTGATATTCATCCGTTACAAATTTAGAGATATCTTCACTAAATGGTCTAGAAGACTCTTCTATAGGGCCTGCATCTGGTTTTTCGCTCATAATGTTATCCAAATTTCGCTACTTTTTGGATTGTAACAAAAGACTTAGATTTTTATTATAAAATAATCACAAGAATCAATAATTTGTGTAAGCACGTGATATATCTGTATAATTATTTCTAATCAGGCGGAGGCGCGTTCAAGCTTATCGTTGATGGCTAGGCCAATTTGATGATTTGGTATTCTGGCGACTGCGATACCGGCTAAATTATTGCTTAAAACTAAATCTTCGGCTTCTTGAAGTATTGAGTATAAATTTGCTGCAGCTTCAATTAAATCTCCAGATTCACTAAGATTAAGACTTTCAGTTCCTATTAATCCACTATCACCGAAATTAATAACCACTTCATCATGATTTATTGAATCAGCATTTATTCTTATAGGACATAATGGTGAATAATGCTTTTTAAGCATGCCTGGAGCGTTTATTTTTGCTATAGATGAAGCAACAATCACTTGATGTGAAATAATGTCCGTAATAACGTCTTCTGTAATAAAACCATGCCTCAAAAGAGTTGGGGTGCCAGTACAATCTATTATAGTCGATTCGATACCGTAAATGGTTTTTCCGTCATCAATAATAGCTATTTCCCCATTAAAGCTCTTATTCACATGTTCTGCTGAAGTTGGACTAATACGGGATGAGATATTGGCGCTTGGTGCGGCGAGTGGTTTCCCTGATTTTAATATTAAATTTTGTATAATTTCGTGTGAAGGTACTCTAATCGCAATAGTATCTAAGCCGGCCGTGGCAACATCAGAAATATTACTATTTTTCTTTGGAAGAACCAAAGTTAACGGTCCTGGCCAAAGTTCTAAGGCTATTTTTTTTGCATCATCATTGAATATAGCATATTTTTCAGCCTCCACTAATGAAGAAACATGTATAATTAGAGGATTAAATTTTGGTCTATTTTTAACTTGATATATTAATTCACAAGCTTCATCTGAAGTTGCATCACCAGCTAGTCCATAAACAGTTTCAGTTGGAACAGCTACAAGTTTTTGAGCAAGGATTAACTCAACAGATTTTTTAAGATCTACAAACATCAATCCTTATCATCAGTTTTTATTTGATTTTTATATATGAATGGGGCTTGCGTTAGTATAAAAAGCACAGTTAGGGGAACAAAACCAAAGATTTTGAAATTTACCCAGTATTCTTCAGAAAAATTTCTCCAAACCATCTCATTTGTAACAGCCATAATTAAAAAATATGCAGCAAATCTTCTGGACAAGGTAAGCCAGCATAGATCAGGCATTTTTATAGCCGCTGCGAAAACATATTTAACAAGGCCTCTTCCCTTTAAAGCTCCAATAAGCAAGATAAGCCCAAATACCAAATTAACTATTGTTGGTTTCATTTTAATGAATTTTGGATCACCACTAATAATAGTAATACTACCAGTAGCAAGCAATACAGACCCAGAAATCAAAAGGGGCATAGATACGCGGCGATCAATAATATAGCTAACTACAAGCCCAATAGCAGTTACTGCAAGCATAAGCATAGTAGCCATAAATATGTCAGAATATTTATAGGTTGAGAAAAAAACTATAATTGGTCCGAATTCTACAAGTAACTTGAGCATATTTTCACTTTGGTTAGGTATTACCAATACTTCAAATTAAATGCGCGTGGCAATTTAATTGAGTGCGCGTATTATACGAAATCTTAGGGCTTTTTGCTAGTAAAAACTTTTCCTAAAATAATAATTATCAATATTGTACCTAAATAAAATAATACTTCTATCACTTTTGGCCTAGCACTATAGCCTAAAATAGCTTTTAGAATTTTGCCCGTAATAGATAGATCCGACACAAGCCAACTTGTGTCCCAAGCTCTATTTCCAAAAATATCTATTACACCTATATTAGAAAAAATTCTTGCTGCTTCAGCCGCAAGACCGGCAGCTATAAAAGTCATAAAAAATGTAGAAATAGGGAAAATATATTTTTTTGCGAATCTAAAAAGACTAAAATATATAGAGAGGCCAAAAATAATACCAGCAGATGCGCCAATAAAGAAACCATAGAGATAAGCAAAGACTTCTTCATGATTAATCATAGATATACTATGGATTAACAATACTATCTCAGAACCCTCTCGAAAAATTGTTGATGAGATAAGACTTATTAACATTACGTTAGATAATGCGCCGCTTTCTATACCCTCTGATACTGAATTAATGTTTGCCCTTAGCTTCCTACTATAAAATTTCATCCATACAAGGGTAGAGCATAACATCACTACAGTGATCAATATTATTACAGCATCAAATATGTCTGAACCAACACCATCAAGACTATCAGAAATATATTGTGCAAAAAATGCGATAACGCTTGCACCGAAACTACCTATTAGCATCCCTGAAGCCATAAGAAGTTTAAAATTCTTCAAATTATGAGCAGCTGCACCAAATAAACCGAGAAGGATTGTTATTTCTAAAAATTCTCTAAATACTGTTATCGTAATCTGAAACATATATTACTCAATAATTAAAATACCCTTCGCAGTATCTTGATGAAACTCACCATAGAAATTATACTTGCCTGCTTTAAGAGGCGCAAGCAAGATATTTACTTTTTTATTAGGAGGAACAATTTTCTCACGATTAAAATCCATACTTTCAAATTCTTCAATAGTATCATCTAAATTATGCACCACCAATTTTATCCTCCTATTGGTTGGCGCCCTAATCTCGTCTGGTATAAATTTATGATCTTTTATAGATATTTCAATTATTAAAAATTCATCATCGCTCATGCAAAGACTAGGAAATAATAGAATGAGTGACGCGAAGAAAATTGATAAAAATTTCATATAGATTTTATTTAAAATTGTCGTTCTTTTTTACTCATTATAAAGAACCCTACGATTCCGATTATAACACATAATAGTATTAGAGAAAAGGAAGTATGGAATGCGGCTTCATCATAAATGAGCTTATCATGACTTTTTGACTCAAAAAAACAACGTAAAATTAAACCTATGAAGTAATTAAACAAGAAGCAAAATGACATTATCAACGAATTAATCAATGAGGTTACAACCCCAATCATATGGTTTTTTGAGAACTTATTTCCAAGAGAGAAAGCCGCTACTTGATAACTGCTTAAGAGACCTACTAAAAAGGTTAAAAAATACACTAAATATACAATATCAGCATCATATGCAAATAAAGTAAGCATGACTAAAACCTGCATTATCCCCATATAGATAATAAGCTTTGAGAAAGATTTAAAATACTGCGCAATATACCCTGTTATACTACTTCCAAGACCAAGACCAAGAAATATCAAAGAAACTGCAAAACTTGCATCATCTTGCGTTAGCCCTTTAACCTGAACTAGGTATTTGCCTGCCCACATATCGGCAAAACCACCCATAGGACCAACCATAAGACCTCCAAGTAATCCAACAATCCATAGTTTTTTATTCGAAAGAGATGATTTAGCTATTTCAATAATAGAGAGTTTTTGTACAATTTTAGTTTCAGTGTAAGATTTTCTATAAAAAATAAGAATAGCTAGACAAAGGGCAAGAGCTATGTACGTAAGGAGTAATAACGTTTTTTCAACTCCATATACTGTAAATGATTTAGCAATTGGCGCTCCGCCATAATAGGCTCCAAAAACTCCACAAAAGACAGTAAATCCAAGAAAAACACTATATTTCTTAGGAAAGAAATCATCGATTGCTTTAACTGACCCTAGAATTCCAGCCAAAGACCCAACCCCTATAAGAATTCTGGAAATATATAAATATGTCTTATCTGTTGAATGAATTGTCATTAAAATCCCAATCACACAGGTTAATATACATGCAGCAATAACAAATTTTGGATGAAATTTATCTAATAAAACCCCAACTGGAATCTGCATTCCAGCGTAGCCAACATAATAAAAACCAGCAAGGAGACCAAATTCTTCTGCATTCATACCTATCTTAACTGTTAGATAATCCATCATCATTGCAGGAAGAATCCTAAGCGTCATTTGAAGAGAGTAAAATGTCGCCGCAAGTAGCCAAACGAAAAAATTTATGTATCTAGAATAATAAGCAGTTTTTATTGTTGCGAACATTATTTTGAGAAATGATTGTTACGATGATATTATACGATAAAGGTATATAGTCAATTCAGGAAACTTATTGTACTATTTAGAACGCTCGGCCCATCTCTTTAATTTCTGACCCCAGCTCTTCGCGAAATGTGGCAATTTTTCTATTTAGAATAAAACCTAAACCAACCTTACTTGTTACAAGATTAGCAATCTTATTATCAAAAGGCCATGTCTCTATATTCCCTTTTTTTAACAAATTTTTTGCAAAAGATATATCAAGGATTATAGCGTAACAACCGTAAAATTCATAAATATTATGAAGTGGTATTAGCAAACCTCTATGACTTAGATCAATCTTATATTTTTCTAACCCATTGCCGTGGGCGTCTAAAAATACTACAGAATTTTTTGGCATCTGAATTAATGCACTATTCATTAGGAATGAAAAATCATCTGATAATATTTGAACATCATCTTCGAAAATAACTATTCTATCTAATTTCTCTTGAATTGCTTTAATAATAATAGATCTATGGCTACAAGTACAACCTAGCTCACCCGATGTAAATGTATAATCTCCTAGCTTATAAAAGATAAAATTTGCTTCTTCCTCTCTACCACAATCAATGTAGTATTTTTTCATTTTCGAGAATTCAAATAATTTATTTTTAAGATCTAGACCTGTGTAAGTAATGTTTTTTTCTAAGTCAGTTATCAAGATTTTATATCCGTCTACTGCATTAAATCTTTCAAATTTGATATTGTGTGTTTTAAATTGATCTTCAATTGCTTTCATTCTATCTTGAGCTCTATCAAGATTAATTACGAAAGCTTTGTAATTAATAATTGTACCAGAAGGTTTAGACGTGCACGATGTTAAGATTAAGCATTGCCAAAGAATAAAGAATCTAAGAAAAAAATTATTCATATAATTAAAGACTCTAGTTCTTAGAGGCTTCTTTTAATAATTCTTTTTCAGCCTTACTAAGATTTTCATTAGTAGAAGTAACATCAGAATTTTTACTTTCTTTTAAATTATAGTGAGGTGGCATTTCTAAAGGCTTGTTTTTAGTCACTTCATATTCATTAGGCCCCGGATTCAGCAGGCCTATTTTATGTTTTGTTTTTGTTGAGCATGAAACCAGTAATAAAGAGAAAAAACTTATAAATAATATTTTTATTATGTTTTTCATTTTGCACCTTCTTCAGTTTTATTTATTGGCTCTATAGTATTTTTACTTAAGACTTTATCAAGTTCAACTTGAGTACATAGGCCAAGAAGAACAGGATCACGCGGCCTAATATTTTTGATATTCCAGTGGCTTCTTTCACGTATTCCTGCAATAGTTGTCTTAGTTGTTCCGATTAGTTTTATAATTTGATTATCCTGAATTGTAGGACAGTTTTTGAGCAACCAATGAATAGCATCAGGTTTATCTTGTCTCCTAGCAACAGGCGTATATTTCGCAGATTTCTTTTTTTTAACAAGATTATGAAGGCTATTATGTGTAATTTCTAATTTTCTATTAGGGTCTTTCTCGCAGAGATCAATTTCTTCACGTGTTAACTGGTGATTCGTTATAGGGCTCATGCCCACTATCCCCTGAGCTACATCACCGTCCGCTATACCTTTAATTTCAAGCTCATGCATAAAACAAAATTCAGCAATTTGTTTGAATGAAAGAGAGGTGTTTTCAACAAGCCAAACAGCTGTTGCTTTAGGCATTACAGGAATATTTTTATGTTCTGTCATATCTTTTATATAAATTCTTTGGAAAGAAAATAAAGGGCAAACTGATGAAAGTCAAGGGTTTGGTATAAATTTTAAAAATTCAGGAGGATTAATGGTGAGCCCGCCGGGGTTCGAACCCGGGACCCCCTGATTAAAAGTCAAGTGCTCTACCGGCTGAGCTACGGGCTCCTAGTATTTACAGTTAATAGACTATAGATCTCAAGCCCACTAAAAGTGTTTTACTTTATCTACTAAAAACCATAGAATGTCAAGCATAATAGAAGGGTACATATGAAAAATAAAACTTTGGTAATAATCCCATCACGTATAGGGTCAACACGCTTAGCAAGAAAGGCTCTTGCTAAAATTGGTACAATAACAATGGTTGAACACGTTGCTCTACAGGTTATAGAATCTGGACTTGATAATATATTTGTAGCAACAGATAGTAGCGATATTTCTAATCAATTATCCGAGCATAATATAGATTCCATCATGACATCATCAGATTATCAATCTGGTACGGATAGAGTCTATGCTGCTTGGCAGGGCCTCAACAATAAAGACCAATTTGAATATATAATAAATGTTCAAGGAGATATGCCTTTTATTGATCCATCAATTATTAGGAAAGTAGCTGAAGTTCTCTGGAGTAGTGAGTGTGATATTGTTACACCTGTTGTTAAAGTAGGAATAGATGATGCTATGCCCGAAAGCAATGTAAAAGCCGTAGCAACTCTTGATAATAAAGCATTATATTTTTCAAGAAGCCTTATACCAAATGGAGCGACCGAATTTCTTTACCACGTTGGAGTTTATGGATATAAGGCTAAGTCACTTGAAGATTTTGTTAAATTACCAATGACATTTTTAGAAAAATCAGAACGTCTTGAACAATTAAGAGCCTTAGAGAATGGAATGAGCATTGAAATTTGCCATGTAGATACTATTCCCATTTCTGTTGACACTTCAGAAGATTTAGAAAAAGCACGAAATTTCTATGAGAAGGAAGTAAAATAATGAAAGGGAGTAATAATTGGCAAAACAAATTTTCTTTAGTCAATCTAGATATAGCCGATAGTACAAATAACGAAGCAAAGCGTTTAGTAGCTAAAAGTCCCAGTAAAAATTTCGTTATCAAAGCTGAGAGGCAAACTGACGGAAGAGGGCGATATGGCAAAAAATGGGATTCAATAGATGGGAATCTTTTTATGTCAATAATTTTGCCTTGTACTGCGCCGCTTGACATTATGGCACAAATTTCTTTCGTAACAAGCCTTGCAATAGGGAACGCTATAACCGAGCTTTCAAAAGGTAATAGACCATTATATAATATCGAACTTAAATGGCCTAATGACGTGCTTTTAAATGACAAGAAAGTTGCTGGAATCTTGCTTGAAGCTGCAGGAAAAACTAATGAGTATCTTGTAATAGGAGTTGGAGTTAATATTAAAAATTCACCAGATCTAAAAGATTATAACGCAACATCCTTAATTGCCGAGAATCTTCTATCCGTCGATGCAAGTGAAATGCTAAATGTTCTCATGAAATATTTTGATAAATATTATCAACTATGGGAGGAAAAGGATTTCCTGTCTATAAGAGAAAAATGGCTTAAATGCGCAAAGAATCTAAGAAAAGAAATTACTATCGATACGGGAAAATCAAAAATATCAGGCATTTTCTTAGATATAGATTTTAATGGAGCAATAAGACTTCAACTTAAAAATGGAGAGATAAGAAAGATCCATTCAGGAGAAGTTTATTTCGGTGAGTAAAAATCCTGTTATTATCTTAGTAAGTCCGCAACTTGGCGAAAATATTGGCTCTTGCGCTAGAGCCATGAAAAATTTCGGATTAAATTCTCTAAGAATAGTAAATCCAAGGGATGGATGGCCGAATGCAAAAGCTGAAGCCTCAGCAGTTGGCGCCATTGACCTTATAAAATCAGCTGAAATTTATAATAATTTAGAAGATGCAATCGCAGATCTTAAATACGTTTATGCAACCACTGGGATTGCTAGAACTATAAATAAAGAATATGTGCTTTCAAAAGAATTTTCGAAAGATTTTGATCATAATATTAAAACTGGAATTCTATTTGGAAGAGAGAATTGCGGGCTCATGAATGATGAGATTAGCCTTGCTAATAAGATAATTACGATTGATACAGATCCAAATTTTACATCATTAAATATAGCGCAGGCTGTCCTAGTAGTTTGCTATGAAATATTTAAATCCGTACAGAGGCCAGATCTATTAAATAAGCAAAACCTAGCCACAAAAGAAGAAATGATGTTTTTTTATGAACATCTAATAAATACTCTTGATCAAGCTAATTTTTTCAAAGTGCCTGAGAAAAAAGATCTCATGCAAAGAAATATCATCAATATTTTTTCAAGAATAGAGAAACTATCAAAAACAGAAATACAAACACTCCGCGGTATAGTTAAAGCGTTTGAGCAGAAATAGTAGATTCTGCTCAAAATCTGTTTTACACAACAGAACAAAAACGTTGATTGCACTTTGTCGTTTTGTCAGAATGTCTCATTATCCCGCATTTAGTGCACCAGTGTCCGGAAAAGAATGTCGAGTATGTGATATAGGTGTATTATACTGGGTCCCAGATCAAATCTGACAAATGATTTTAAAGGCAGGGTTGCGCAAGCGTATGCTACATGCGTGAGTAAAGCTGAGTCCTGTAAAAATCGTTGGGATCATTTAAAAATGAGACTTGGTATTATATTGGATAAGAGGAGCAATTTTCTCGAGCCATACTTACTTAAAACCTCCAATAATAGAGCCTAATATGAATAAAATTTACCAACTAACATTTAGGGAATTTTAATGGCTAAAATCCAAACAAATTTATTCCGAACACTGGTGCTCTAAATACGGGATAACTGTATTTTGGGAGTATAAGATTATTACAAAAAACACATCATCATAATTTCACAAAAACCAACTAAATTGTTAAATTACTTTAAAAATTACCAAAATTATCTATTAAGATAACTTGACATTTTCTTTCTATTCCTATATAGACCATTAATATATATTATAATATCGCATGATTTTATTAATCTGATGATACATACATATTAGATAATTGTTTTTTACTGGAGAAATATGAGCAAGTATAGGTTTACAGAATATTTTGGTTATAAAGAATGGCAAGTAAATGCCTTATTCAAACTAGCAGATCTCTGCGAAGCTCATAAGATTGCTTTCGACGGAGAAGAAATTTCCTTAGATAATCTTTCTCTAGTACTGGAAGAAGCGAGCACTAAAAAAGATAAAATTAAAAAAAATCTTCACCATATGATTGGTGCAATATTTGATAAAACTATAATTCAAGTTCTTGATGAGGAAGATAATCCAATAGAATTTGAAGATAAAGTTGAGATTCTAGAAAAACTAATGGATAAGCTTGGTACTCATATAAATTACGGGAATTATAAAAAAGACGGCATCACCTATACCTCATACTTTCCTCCACTAACTACTTTATGCGGAATAGCTAAACCATCAGAGGTAAATTATTTCTTAAATAAATTTCCAGACTACGATTTAGATGTAACATTATCCGAGGAATCGCTAATACGAGGTTCAAAAAAGATAAAAAATATCATGTCAGTCGATCATCTCTATCAACGTTTGAGTGATTGTAATTATACAGCTTTATTTGCTGCAGTATACGCAGGAAAACCAGACGTTGCTGAAACACTCATAAAATTACGAGCAAATAAAGATTTTAGAGATCCCGAAAATCAGACGATTCTTCATATTGCTCTATCGAAAGATGACGTTGGAATGTTTAAAACACTCATTAAATTGAATGTTGATTTTACAAAAGTAGATAGTCATGGCCTCAGCATCTTAGACGAGGCTATTACTTCAAGAAAAGTAGAAATTGCCAAACTATTAATAGATGCAAAATTTCTTATTAGTCCAGATTCATTCGAATATACAAGTTTGGATGTTAATAATCCGAATACAGCAGGTATAACATCAGTTATTTACTCATTGCTAAATTGTGTAGAAACATTTAGCCATATGATAAGAAGAGGAAAAGTTAAAACATCCGATATTAAAGACTTTGTGAAATACTTTGAGATTTTGCAAAATCCAGAATCCTCTGAAGAGACTAAATTAATTGGATACGAATTATGCAATAGATTTAAAATAGCTGACTATAGACAAGATAAAATTGATACTACACTATCAATTATTTGTAAAAATATCAGGTCCGCGCTTAAAAAACACCTTCCATCTATTAATCCTAAAATAGCATTTGAATTTGCTATATGGGATCATGAGATTATTAATGAGGAAATAAAATTAGCTCTTTTTGCAAGAGCTGAGGCTTCCGAAGATCTTAATATTTTGGATGAGATATTAGATTATTATCTCACTCAGAGTAATCTAACTGGCTATGAAAAAGCAGCTCGTGTTGTTGATAAGCTAATCAAGCAAGGTGCCGAAGACGATAAAGAATTTGCTCTTATAAGAGCCATTAGAGAATTTGAAATCGAAACAGGCCCTTATAGGAAAGATTTTAATTTATTGATAGAAGAAAAGGTAAAATTTTCTGAATATGCAGATAAAGCAATTTCAAAAACTCAAGCCAGGAAAATTACTCCAATTTTCAAAATACTCTCAAAAATGGATCAAGCATTTGTAAAAGAAGCTGAAAAAAAAGTGATGGAACAAATAGTTTTTATTCTCCCCGAATTGGCACCTCAGGTTGAAAAATCAGCTATTGAAGAAGAAGCTGCAAGCTTTATTGATACTGATGATGCCGCGCTCTCAGAGGCTATAAGTAAATATGAAAGAGAACTACTCAAAAAGGAAGGTGTTACTGATCTAAAATCTATGAAATTGCTTAGAGATGAGTTTGCTTCATATAAGACGAAAGAAATATCAAAAAAAGAAGCTAAAACCTTCGGAAAACTTATTGATATCTTATAAAGGATTGATGTAGATTTTATAAAAGAAGAGGAAGCAATTGTAATTGAAAAATTTAAAACACTTTTCAATTTGGAAGCGAGAGCAGTTGATGTTACAAAAACAATTGACAATATTATAGCTTTAGTAAGTAGAGGGAAACCAAAAAAACCTCTAACACTAGAAGATGAATATGCAAAAATAAAAAACTTTGGACAAGAATTAGCAAAAGCTACAGAAGAAGGAATTATAGTAGACACTGAATTTAATTCTAAACTTTCTACTCTTAATAGTAAAATTACTCTTAAGAATGACGTCTTCAAGAAAGCAAAAGAAAAATTTAGGTTTGAGCCTATTAAAATTACCTCTACTTTCATCTCTTCTAAAGCAAGAAAAGACACTAAAGCCGAAGATTTCGTCACTCCTGTTAAAAAAACAATCGCGGAATTTGATGGTGACTTTTCACCAGAGAATCTAAAACTATATGCGGAGTATTTTAAAGAAAATCCAGATCATGAGTTCTGTGTTGGCGTTAGGATTAGAATGGGTTATACAGAAGCTAGCAAAGAAGAAAGGCTAGAATTTAATAATCAAATAAAAACCCAGCTTCGTAAGAATATTTCAGAAGAATCTCAATTAATAAAAAAACTAAGCCATTCATTAGCTGAAGATTTTATTGTTAAATTTCTTGAAAAAAGTGATAATACTACATGTAAAGATATATGTGTTTCTCTTAGGTTCCCAAGCATAAGTCCTGTATCATCTGATGAAAACGCTACACCTATAAAATTATCATTACCTACAGAAAAACTCGATACAATACCAATAACTTTTCCTGATAAATCAAAAGTAGATTGCGATCTTTTAGAGGAAATTTATGAAAAAAATGTAGATGCCAGAAATTTAAAGCCTATTGAAAAATTAATAAACTCTTTAGGAGCAGATTTTACATATGGCCCAAACTCAAGCGGTGGCTGTACAATAGTTTGTAGTAAATCTCCAAACATAAAATCAGTTGGAACGCATAATCAACATGGTAGGAAAGCTGATAGTTTAGAGCCAGGATTTATATCTGATTTAAAAAAATTACTAGAAGATGCAGGAGTATTCGCTGCTTATCAAATTGGTAAAGTTCTAACTTTGCAGGACTTAGCTTCTACCACTGAAAGAGCCTTTTCTAGCGGAAGTGAGGAGGAATCTGGAACCCCGATTTCTTTAAAAACATCTGCTGGAGCCGGGTCAGATTCTACAGATAGAGATAGCCCCACTCATCTTAGTGAAAGAGCTTTTGGAGATATTACTAAAAATATTACGAATACACCCCCTCATAAACAACCTAGTAAGAAATATGAAAATATGGCTCCGTCAAAATATTTAGCAATATTGTTTACACCCACGGATGAGGAAGATGGTTATAATGAAGACACTACAAATGTTGATTTACCACTTGAAATGCATACACTTGGGGCCACACCAGATCCTTTAGTAATATAATCTAAATCTTGCGTATTTCACAATACCAGAATAGAGGCATCAACTACACTTTGACAAAATCAATGATTTGTCTATAGTAATTATTTAATGCCTCTGTGGTGAAATGGTAGACGCGGCAGACTCAAAATCTGCAGTATAGTAATATACGTGCTGGTTCAAGTCCGGCCAGGGGCACCAATTATAATCCTAATAGAATCTTATTCTGCATAAGAAACAACTCGCTTGTTGCTTTTTTTGCTAATTTCAACATTTCTAAAAAACTCTCTTCTGAAAATGGCTCTTTTTCAGCGGTACCTTGGATCTCTATAATTTTTCCACTTGATGCGAATACAAAATTTGCATCTACTTCTGCATCAGAATCTTCATCATAATCAAGATCTACAACAACCTCCCCATTTCTAACTCCACAGGAAATTGCTGCAACTTGCAAAATAATAGGATTGTTGCGAATTATTCTTCTATCAAGCAACTTACTTACTGCCAAATGAAGAGCAATATATGAACCTGTTATAGCTGCAGTCCTAGTCCCACCGTCTGCATTTATAACATCACAATCTATTAGTATCTGTCTTTCTCCTAGAACTTTTAAATCCACTGCAGTTCTGAGTGAGCGACCTATTAATCTTTGTATTTCTTGCGTCCTTCCTGACTGTTTTCCTTGTGCTGATTCTCTTCTCATTCTTTGATTAGTGGATCTTGGGAGCATACCATATTCCGCTGTAATCCACCCCTGACCCTTTCCTTTTAAAAATGGCGGTACATATTCATCTAGTGAAGCGCTGCAAATAACGTGAGTATTTCCAAATTTTATCATGCACGAACCTTCTGCATGGTTTAAAACATTAGTTTCAACAATAATTTCTCTTAATTGATCATTTTTTCTTTTAGATGGGCGCATAAATACTTCTCCAAACCTTGAAAATTGAAATTTTATCAACATATCTATATAGGTTAAATAACTAAATTTCTAGGGTAAAAAATGAAAAATGAAGATCAAGAGATTGATTTAGAGAATGAATCTGTGACAAATGAAGAGCCTATAGATAAGGATTTTGATAAATTACAGAACGAAATCATAGATTTGAATGAAAAACTACTCAGGACAATGGCTGAAACACAGAACATAAGAAAAAGATATGAAAAGCAAATTGAGGATACCAGGGACTACGCGATGGTTAGCTTCGCAAAAGATTTGATAGCAGTTATTGATAATCTTGAGAGAGCTATAAAATTTGTTCCAGAAAACCCTTCTGATGATCTAAAAAATGTGATTGATGGTGTTATCATGACGCATAAACAGCTGGAATCTGTTCTGCGTTTGCATGGAGTTGTAGCAATTGTACCAATAAAAGGTGATAAATTTGACTATAATTTACATCATGCAATTGCTTATGTTGAATCAGAAGATGTAACAAATGAGCATATAGTTGATTTAATGCAAACAGGTTATAAAATAAAAGATAGATTATTACGCCCAGCTGGAGTTTCTGTTGCAAAGAACAAAGAAGCCCAATAGTCTAAATCGATCGTGTGGTTTGGTGATAGTATTGTAAATTAAAATCACGTCACCGAGAGGAGTCTGAAGGCCGATGTGGCGCTCCAAATAAAGCGGGATTGCGTCGCTACGCTCGCAATGACGGTAACAAAAATGGGGAATGGTTATATGGCTTTAAATAAAAAACTTATCCTACTACTATCATTCCTATTATTCATAGTAGTATGCATAAAAGCTAGCTCAATAGTTGTAACTTTTTTTATCTCTCTTACTTTTGCATATTTTCTACAGCCAGTTGCTAAAAAACTAGAGAATAAAACAAGAATAGCCTATCATTTTTCTGCAATAATTATTTTTTTGCTGTTCATAACAATTTTATTCGGCTCGCTAACTATACTTATACCTAAAATTTTAAGCCAACTAGAGCTTTTAATTGAAAGAATACCGCAATTTCAGAACTCTATCAAAACAATAATAATTCCAGCTATTAGCGAAAAACTAGATCTGCTCGGGCCAACAGTATCTGAACAAATCAAACATTCATCACTTGCTTTAGTTGGAAATTTTGGCAATGCTTTAAACACCACAACACACGTTCTCTGGGACTATCTACTCTCAACAATAAACTTAATCACAATGTGTTTATTAATGCCAATATTGCTTTTCTTCTTTTTAAAAGATTGGCCACGCCTTGTGCTTAGCTTTAAGAATTTTGTTACACAAGCAGGTTTTCATGAAATAAATGACGTTTTTGTAAAAATGGATGTTTTGGTTACTGGTTTCATTAAAGGTCTATTTAATGTAGCTATTATACTTAGTATTTTCTATACAATAGCGCTTGGTATAATAGGATATGAGTTTGCACTTATTTCAGGTATTATTGCGGGACTTGCAATATTAGTGCCATTTATTGGACCATTACTTGCTGCTATATCATGCCTTATTATTAGCTTATTGCTTCACGGTATCTCATCTCAATTACTTTATGTACTTATAGTATTCGCAATCGGGCAAACGATAGATGCTTCTTACCTCACTCCTAAAATAGTTGGAGATAAAATTGGGTTTCACCCCACAGCTATAATTTTCTCAGTCTTTGTTGGAAGCCATATACTTGGAGCGGCAGGATTGTTTTTAGCTATACCAATCGCAGGTATGATCAAAATTATCTATGATAAATTTATTTTTAAAGCTTAGTTATGCGTGCCAGTCGAGCCAAAGCCTGCTGTCCCGCGAATTGTTTCCGCTTCATCAAAATTTTCTTCAATAAAATTTGCTACATTATATCTCGCAATAACCATCTGAGCAACTCGCATCCCATTTTCTATAGTAAAATCTGCATTACCATGATTTATAAGGATAATTTTTAACTCACCCCTATAATCAGCATCTATAGTTCCTGGCGTATTTAAAACGGTTACAGCATTTTTTGCAGCAAGACCTGATCTTGGGCGAATCTGCGCCTCGTAACCTTCTGGAAGCGCTATAGCTAAACCAGTTGGGACTATTGCAACTTCTCCTTTTTTTAATATAATATCTTTATCAATTGATGCGCTTAAATCCACACCAGCACTATGAGAAGTTGCATAATGCGGAAGAGTAGCATTATTATTTAGTTTCTTAATTCTAATATTTATGTTCATTTTTATTCCTGAATATATTTACAGACTCTTGGCCTATAAAGTTTTAAAAAATATGGAAGCTTAGATTCCACGACAAAAAACCTCTCAATATTATCTAATGTTTTAAAATTAGTTATATTGTAAGGAGCGTATTTCTTTTGCTGTCCTTGCCAAGACATGCTCTCGCCAGAATAATCAATCTCACTCCACTCTCGCCCTATAATATGGGATGTATTTTCATCAAAAGCTCCAGTATTTGCAAATTTACATGCTGAAGTAAATCCGTATAAATATTGCGCTATTAATTCTGCACTATAAAAGGTCATATTCCTGAATCTAACAGACATAAGTAACTCCACCGTAGTTTTTGGTAGAATTTTTTGTAATTGTTTAAGCTGCTCTAAATTTTGATCCGCTAAATTTATAAATTCTTCAAATTTGATTACATCATTCTCTTTAAGCTTCATCTTGGGACTCATTTGATCAACCCTCATTTGAAGTATCTTGCATAATCCTTTCCATTCTTCTGGAAGCTTACATTCCATAGCAAATGCGCTATCCGCTAGGGCAAAAGTTACTATAAAGAAGATAAGTATTTTTCTCATATTAATCCTTATTATAAGATATCAGATAATACTTTTTGGGTTTATTGTCAACTTGAGAGAATATGATGAAAGTTTATAGAGTAATTAATTCTAATATAATTGAACCAAATTTATTAAAAAAACTGACTCCAGCGTTAAGTGGCGGATGACGAGTCTTTTTTTATGAGCAAGCAAAATGCAATCAACATTTTGTCTGGTAACTAACTTTCGATACGTAAAAAGGATAGTAGCGAAATAATTCTACTACTATCCATTTTAAGCATTAATCAAAAAGACCATATTTTGTTTTGCCACAAGTTTCTGAAACATAAGAACTTTGTATGATACCGCTACTATTGAAAACTAAAATAAGTTTTTTCTGTGTATCTTTTGTTCCTCTTGTAAAGAAGTTTACTACAGGGATATAATTACGCATTAAACTCTTTTTATTCAGATATAAATAGGTCCATTTTTCCTGAGCATTGCTAAAATCAATATCTTCTGGATCACCAAATATCCTCCTTGCATCACTCTTTGTCGTGATATTGTCATTTATTATTTTATAAACACCCTCTCTATCCTTGTCGCACAGAGTTTTACTACCATAAGTGCCCGTTGGAGTACAACCACTAACTATAAGCGCTGTCGCAATTATTAATAATTGTCTATGGAATTTCATATCAACCTCACTTTTTATACAGTTACTAGATACTTAAGCACCTAATACCAAAGATCGATATTTATTTAGAACTAGGTACAACTGTGAGTTTAGGCTTAATATTATTATTTGTCAACTGCAAGTTAATAAACTAGACATTTGTTAACTAAAAAGCTTTTTGTGTTTTTAAACAATCAGAAACAAGAAATAAAGAGCCAACAACAACGATTCTAGCATCTTTAGAATACTCAAGTGCCGCCAAAAAAGCGTCTTCAAGACTATCCACACCGACGATTTCAATACCAGCTTCATTTGCTTTTTGAACAAGCATTTCTGGTGTATAGCTTGAAGGTTCCGACAAGACTCTTACACCAAAAATTTTAGGATTTACTTCTTTAAACTGTGATAATATAGATGCAACATCTCTATTTTTTGTAAAGCCAACTATTAGAACTAAATCTTTAAAATTCTGCTCCTTTAACCAGTCGCAGATAGCCGCAGCGCCCGCGACATTATGAGCCCCATCAAGCCAACATAATGCATTTTTTGGATCTCTGACGACTCTTCCAACATTAAACTCTTGTAACCTTCCTGGCCATTCGGCTTTTGTTATTCCAGAGCGGATATTATCTTCTGTAATATTGAATTTATCTTTTATCTTCAAAATACCAGCAACAACAGCACTTGCATTAATAATTTGATGATCTCCAACAAGATTTGGGTTCGGAAGCTGTATATTTCCAATCTGTGAGTGGAAATATAAGCCATTATCATTTTTTTCTGGAATAAAGTCATATTCATACGCAATTGCTTCAGAATTTAATTCTTCACATTTTTGCAGTAAAATATCCATTACAACTGAATCTTGCCTACTTATTATGCAAGGAACATTTTCTTTAATAATCCCTGCTTTTTCATGAGCTATTAACTCTATCCGCGGGCCAAGAAACTCCATATGATCAAATGAAATTGGTGTAATAATGCTTAATATTGGATTTAAAACAATATTTGTAGCATCAATTCTACCACCAAGGCCCGTTTCTAGAATAAGTACATCAGCTGGTATCGTGCTGAAAGCTAAAAAAGCTGCCATTGTTGTCGCCTCAAAAAAAGATAGTTCAATACCAGCTTCTTCTGAGCCTATTCTAGTTTTTTCTAATACTTCAAATAGAAAATCATCATCTATTTTTTGTCCACGCAATAATATCCTCTCATTAAATTGAAGCAAATGAGGAGATGTATACATATGGACGAAGTAACCGGCAGATTGAAATATAGATCTTAGCATAGCACAGGTTGAACCTTTACCATTCGTCCCTGCAACATGGATAACTGGAGGTAATTTCAAATGTGGATTTCCAAAGAATGAAAGCATCCTAAACATTCTTGATAAATCATATGGCTCGGGAAATTTTATTATTTTCTTAGGCCAATGTGGCATGTATACCATAAACTTCCAATCTATAAATTGACAAAATCCTATTTTAAGGGCAGAATAGCAGGAATTTTTTACTTATGAACATATATATGATTAATATTTCATTTCCAGACGGGTCTGTAAAACAATTTAATGTTGGTGTTACAGGCAGAGAAATAGCTTTGAGCATTTCTAAGTCACTAGCTAAGGAATCTCTTTTTGTTAAAATCAATGGAGAAGATTACGATATTACTCGTCCAATTAATGAGGATTGTAACATTAAAATTGTTACCACTAAGGATAAAGAAGGACTCGATTTAATTAGACATGATACAGCTCATATTTTAGCAGAGGCCATTAAAGAACTATATCCAACTGCGCAAATTACAATAGGTCCTTCTATTGAAGATGGATTCTATTACGATATTAGTTGCAAACACACTCTTTCATCAAATGATCTTGAGCTTATTGAAAAAAAAATGCATGAGATTGTGTCTAGGAATGATGAGTTTATTAGAGAAGTTTGGAAACGCGATCAAGCAATAGAATTTTTCAAATCTATTGGAGAATTTTACAAAGCAGAAATTATTAGTGATATTCCAGCAGATCAACCGATCTCTATATATAGGCAAGGTAATTTTATTGATCTATGTAGAGGCCCCCATGCACCCTCAACTGGTTATTTAAAGCATTTTAAGCTTATGAAACTGGCGGGAGCTTATTGGAGAGGAGATAGTAAGAATGAGATGCTCCAAAGAATCTATGGCACGGCGTGGGCTACCGAAGAGCAGTTAAAAAACTATTTATATATGCTTGAAGAAGCAGAAAAAAGAGATCATAGAAAACTTGGAAAAGAACTTGACCTATTCCATTTGCAAGAAGAATCACAAGGTATGGTTTTCTGGCATGAAAAAGGTTGGACAATTTATAGAATAATTGAAGCTTATATTAGGAGAAAGCTTCAAAAAGCTGGTTATATCGAGGTTAGAACACCAATTCTTGCTGATAAAGCTTTATGGGAAGCTTCTGGCCACTGGGAAATGTTTGGCGAAAACATGTTCACTTCAAGCGTTGATGAAAAAGTCTTGGCACTTAAACCAATGAATTGCCCATGCCATATTCAAATATTTAAACAAGGTATAAAAAGCTACAGAGACTTGCCACTTAGAATGGCAGAATTTGGATGTTGCCATAGATACGAATCATCAGGTGCTCTTCATGGACTCATGAGGGTTAGAAGTTTTGTGCAAGATGACGCTCATATTTTTTGTACTGAAGATCAAATTAACGAAGAAACAGTAAAATTTTGTAAGCTACTTACCGAAGTTTATAATGATTTTGGCTTTACAGAAATTAAAATAAGATTCTCCGATAGACCTGAAGTAAGAGCCGGCCTAGATACAACCTGGGACAAGGCAGAAGAAGCTCTAAAAACAGCTGTAACAAAAGCTGGCTATGAATGTATTCCAAATCCAGGTGAAGGCGCCTTCTATGGCCCTAAACTCGAGTTTGTATTAAAAGATGCTATCGGAAGAGAATGGCAATGTGGCACTTTGCAAGTTGATTTTGTATTGCCTGAAAGATTAGATGCAAATTTCGTCGATTCAAGTGGTAATAAGCAACGTCCGGTGATGCTTCATAGAGCTATTATAGGTACATTTGAAAGATTTATGGGAATACTTATTGAACAATGTGCTGGTAAGTTTCCATTATGGCTAGCTCCCGTTCAAGTTGGAATAGCAACTGTCACAACTGATGTAGAAGAATACTCAAATTCTTTAAAATTAAAATTAGAGGAAGCGGGAATAAGGTGCGAACTTGACAATTCCAACGAAAAGATCAATTATAAAATCCGTACTATGTCTCATAATAAACTTCCGCTAATTGCTGTTATAGGCAAAAAGGAAGCTGAGGATGAAACGGTAGCTATTAGAACTCTTGGTAGTAATGAGACAGAGTCCATGACTGTTCAAGACTTAATATTGCTCATTAAAAATAGTACAGAAAAATATTTAAAATGAATATGCTTATAGTAAATATATTCAAAATTGAGACAATAAACTAAAATAAACGAGGGCGTTATATCTAAATTTCCTAAAGCTAACAATGACATAAGGTCTCCTAAAGTTCGTCTTGTTGATCAAGAAGGCGAGATGATCGGCATTGTTTCCCTACAAGAAGCGTTAAGTAAAGCAACAAGTGTAGGTCTTGACCTGGTTGAGATTTCTCCACAAGCTGATCCGCCAGTATGTAAAATATTAGATTTTGGAAAATTTAAATATGAATCAAAGAAGAAAGCTCATGATGCTAGAAAAAAGCAAAAAGTAGTCGTTCTAAAAGAAATGAAATTCAGACCTAATATAGGAACTGGTGATTTTGACGTTAAAATGCGCAATATTATTAGGTTCTTAGAAGATGGTGATAAAGTTAAAGTATCGCTGATGTTTAAAGGTCGTGAAATTGTCCATAATGAAAATGCTATGAATCTTTTCAAAAAAATAATTGAAATAGCTGGTGATCATGCAAAGCTTGAGCTTGAACCACGCTTAGAAGGTAGACATATGCTTATGATTATGGTTCCAAACGTCATAAAACCATAAAAATACTTTTCTCGCATACTATCCAAAGACACAATCACCCCGTATTTTTATGCGGGGGTCTACTATTTTTTTCTCTGTATAAACCTGTTCATAACTATGTTAATCTAAATGTGCATAAGTTTTATACACATTTTATGTACAAATTATCCACAGGTTTTCCTCATGTTAATTTCTTTTGTTTGACATTCCACAATATGTGTATAATTTTTACGTAACTCTTTTTTTACAAGCTCTACAAAGATAATTTTTTGAAATTTTTGTGGATAATTATGTGCATAACTACTTATCGACATAAGTTTGCTTATAACAACTATAACTATTTAAATTTATAATGAAATTATTATTAGAAGTATTCAAAAAATCAAAGAATAATATACCTCCTATTTGGTTAATGAGACAAGCTGGAAGATATTTAGCAGAATATCGAGAAGTACGTAGTATGGCAGGAAGTTTTTTAGATCTTTGTTATAATCCAGAATTAGCAAGTAAAGTAACAATTCAGCCTATAGATAGGTTTGATTTAGACGGAGCTATAATTTTTTCAGATATTTTAATAGTACCTCATATTCTAGGATTAGATGTGAAGTTTATTGAAGGAGATGGCCCTAAAGTTGAAAATATTTCTTCTCTTGAAGATCTAAAAAAACTATCATTAAAATCTTACGAAGAATCTGAAAAAATTCAAAAAGTTTGCAGTGTTTTAAAATTAACAAAAGAAAAACTAGCAAATAGTAAAACATTGATAGGTTTTGCGGGAAGTCCATGGACAGTTGCAACTTACGTTATTTCAAATAAAAAACATGATTTCGATTTTTGTAGAAAATTTGCTTATGAGAAGAAAGAAGTTCTTATAGAATTGATAGAGATAATAACTAAACAAACTATTATTTATCTTAAAAGCCAGATAGATTCTGGCGCTGAAGTAATTCAATTATTTGATTCTTGGTGTGAAATATTACCAGAAGAAGAATTTCATGAATTTGTAATTAAACCTACCAAGACAATAGTTTCAGAATTAAAAAAATACTCGAATGTACCAATTATTGGTTTTCCTAAAGGGGCTGGAGTATTTTACGAAGATTACGTTAAAGAAACAGGCGTTGATGGTGTAAGTTTAGACTATCTTGTTCCCTTCACGCAAGCCAAAAAACTACAGGAAAGTGTAGTTATTCAAGGAAATCTAGATCCTTTATTACTATTTTTGAGTAAAGATAAAATTTTAAAACAAGTGGATAAAATTATGGAAGAATTATCTGACGGACCATTTATTTTTAATTTAGGTCATGGAATTATGCAGCATACTCCTGTTGATAACGTAAAATTTTTAGTAGAATATGTCAGAAATTGGAAAAAATAAGAAAATAGCAGTAGTTCTATTTAATCTAGGTGGTCCTGAAAAATTAAATTCTGTAAGACCGTTTCTGTATAATTTGTTTTCTGATAAATGGATTATAAGATTTCCGAGCTTTATCAGATATTTACTAGCTATTTTTATTTCTATTAGAAGAGAGAATATAGCAAAAGAGAATTACAGTTTAATGGGTGGAAAATCGCCGTTATTAGAAGAGACTGTAAAACAAAAAATAGCTTTAGAAGAAGGCTTAAAGAACAAAGGATTACAAAATTTTAAAGTCTTTATTTCTATGAGATATTGGCACCCATTTTCCTCAGAAGTTGTAAAAGATATAAAGAAATACGGGGCAGATGAGATAATTTTTTTGCCTCTATATCCTCAAGCATCAAGCGCAACCACAGTTTCTTCATTTGAAGATTTTGAAAATTCCATAGCTAAAGAAGAAGTAAATTCTATAGTAAAAAAAATAGGTTGTTATTTTGATGAAGATGAGTTTATTTTATCTCATAAAAATCTTATAAAAGAAAAGCTTGGAAAATTTAATGACGGAAAGGTTAGAATATTATTCTCAGCTCATAGTATTCCTGTTAAATTTGTAAATCAAGGAGACCCATATGAGTGGCAGGTTACAAAAACAGTTGAAGCTATAAGAAAAGACGAAATTATATCAAAACATGATTATGTTTTATGTTATCAAAGCAAAGTAGGAAGGATAGAATGGTTATCTCCTTCAACAGAAAAAGAAATTGAAAGAGCAGCAAAAGAAAATATAAATTTACTAATAGTTCCAATTGCTTTTATCTCTGAACATATAGAGACTTTAGTAGAACTTGATATAGAATATGCTAAAATTGCAAAAGATTTTGGTATTTTATATGAGAGGGTTCCAGCACTTGGAATAGAGAAAAATTTTATAGATTCTCTTGCAAAAATGGTTGTAAAAACTGCAAGCCAGGAAGCCCCGGTTATTTGTTTTGGGTCGCTTAAATGTCCAAGTAATTTTAAGAACTGTATTTGTAGATAGGTAAAATAGTGTCAGAATATTATGAATGGTTTAAAGTTATTCATCTAGTTTCGCTTATAGCGTGGATGGCTGGAATATTTTATTTACCAAGGATATATGTATATCACTGTAAAGTCAAAACAGGCTCGGAATCAGATAAAATTTTTAAAATTATGGAGTTAAAGCTACTCAGATATATAATGAATCCAGCCATGATAATAACATTAGTATTAGGGCTAATTCTAGCAGAAATTTATGGTATGAAAGCCATGGGAATTTGGTTTCATATAAAGATATTATGCGTGATTTTGCTTTGTGCTTTTCATGGTTTTTTAGCGCGCTGGCGAAAAGATTTTGCAAATGGAAATAATAAACATAGTGAAAGATTTTATAGAATAGTGAACGAAGTACCTGCTGTACTCTTGGTGATTATAGTTATAATGGTAATAGTAAAACCATTTGAGTAATTATACATTTACTAAGGGCACAGTTTATTTTGTACAAAACTAGAGATTCATATAAATGAAAGAACTTACAGCATCAATTTTAATTATAGGGAATGAAATCTTGTCTGGTAAAGTGCAGGATAGAAATATATGTTTTATCGCAAAAAAACTCTCAGAAAGAGGAATCATACTTAAAGAAGTTCGTGTAGTTTTAGATCTTACAGAAGATATAGTTGAAGCTGTAAACTTGCTACGAAAAAAATATACATATGTTTTTACAACTGGTGGGCTTGGCCCTACTCATGATGACATAACGGCAGAAGCAATTGCAAAGGCGTTTTCTGTAGAAACTGAATTTAACGAGAATGCTTTAAAATTAATAGAAAAATACTCTCTAGAAAAAGGTCTGGTCTTTAACGATGCTAGAAAAAAAATGGCTCTTGTGCCAAAAGGAGGAATTCTTATTAATAATGAGCCTCCTGGATTTAGGATAGAGAATGTTTTTGTAATGGCTGGAATACCTGAGACACTTTACAAAATGTTTTCATATATAGAAGCAAGCCTTGAAAGAGGTGATGAGATTTTAAGTAAAAATCTAGTTATATATGTTAGCGAAAGTCTTATAGCAAAAGAACTTTCAGATATTCAGGATAAGTATAAATCGATAGATATAGGGAGTTATCCATTTTTGAAAGATAATGAGCCAGCCTCCGATATAGTGTTTAGAGGTAAAGATATTACCGTAATTCATAAAGCATATAGTAAACTAGAGAATATAGCTAAATCTAACAATTATAGATACGAGAAATGAAAATCCCTCGATTAATATCAATATTAATATTTCTATTCTATAGCAAAATCTCGATTGCTTACGTAAAAACCTATATAGTTGGTGTTGAAGATGCTGTAAATTATCCTTATAAAACATCTGAAAATGGAAATTTTTCTGGAAAATTTAGACAGATTTTAGACAAATTTGCAAAAAGCCAAGGAATAATATTTGAATATAAGTCATATCAAATCAAAGATCTATACGAAGCTTTATACAAAAATCAAATTGACTTTAAGTTTCCAGATAATCCAGTTTGGAGATCTCCACAAAAAAAACATCACAATATTATCTATAGTGATTTTTTAACTTATTACATTGACGCGATATTTGTAAAAAAATCTGATATGAACAAAAATTTTAGAGATTTCAAGGTTTTTGGGACTTCAAATGACATTTTGCTTTGGCCTATTTCTGAAAAATTAGCACATGGGAAAGTAAAAGTATTAAAATCTAGAAGCTGTGCAGAGCTAATACCTCAAATTAAAAATGACGAAATAGAAGCTATTTTTTGTAATTATGACGTTATGAGGTATCTTTTAAAAAATTCAACTTTAGAGACTGAAATAGTCGTTAATACGGATCTTCCTTTTATAGATAATTACTTTTATGTATCTACAATAAATCATGGGGATATAATAGAAAAACTTAATGGGTGGATTGCAAAAAATAGAGCTTATATAGAAAAGGAGACGCATGAAAACTAAAAGATCTTTTTTTGACTTAGATACTCCATTCATTATAGCTGTAGATGGAGAAGCCGCCTCTGGTAAAGGAACTTTCTGTACAAAATTAGCAAAGGAATATAATCTATTTTATTGCCAAACTAGTATTTTTTATAGAAAGCTAGCAAAAATTGCCATTGATAGAAATATTACTGATGTTGAGGAGCTCGTAAAAATAGCGTCTCATGATGATTTGCAGACAATATCAGACAAAGATTTATATTTTGATGAAGTGAGTAAAAGAGCTTCTGAGATTGCTTCTATTAAAGAAGTGAGGTTTGCTCTGAATATTCCACAAAAGGAAATGCTCAAGCTCCACAAGCGAATAATTATGGAAGGAAGAGATATAGGCACTGTTATAGCGCCAACTGCAGATGTAAAGCTATATTTTACCGCTAATGTAAATGCAAGGGCTCAGAGGCGGTTTGCTGAGCTTGTGGTAAAAGATCAAAATATTACTCTAGAATCAATTAAAAATAATATTATCGATAGAGATATTAGAGATAAAGAGAGAGAGAATGCGCCTCTTTCTATCGCAAAAGATGCAATAATTATAGATAGTTCTGAGCTAGATGCGGATCAGGTTTATAATAAAGTTCTTCATATATTGGAAAAAAGTTAAGGGATATTTGTCTTGATAGAGACTGCGTGCAGACCGTCTTCAAATGCGGGTTCTAGCGCTTTATTTACTAGTCTTTGTCTTTCTAATAAAGAAAGGCCTGCAAAAAACTTGCTTACAATAAATATTTTTACATGAGAAGGATATTTGCTTTTTAAATCTGCCTCATAATGATTAGCATGGCTAGCACTTTCGTCTTTTATTTCAAGCTCACTTGCTTCAAAAATTTTTAGCAATTCTTCTAAAGCTTTTATTTTGTTGGTTTTCATAAGATTCTAACTCACAAACAAAATTATTTCTCATATAGTCAATATTTAAAACATGCCCTTCATTGAACGCATGAGGGACTTTGGATCCATATTTTTGGCTTTTTTCATGAAGCCAGCAATTTGCATATATTGTTTAAGTAATCTATTTATTTCAGAGACTTCTACACCAGAACCTGCAGCTATTCTTCTTTTTCTTGACGCATTAAGTAAATCTGGCTTTTTTCTTTCTAATTTTGTCATAGAGTCGATTATAGCACATTGTCTTTTCATAGGCCTATCAGAAATCTTATCTTGATTTATATTCTGTGTAAGTTTTCCCATTCCAGGTAACATAGATAATATTGAACTCATACCACCAATTTTTTGGATATTCCTTAACTGGCTAGCGTAATCGTTCAAATCAAATCTTCCTGATTGCATACGTTTTGCAACCTTTTCCATTTCATCATGATCTGCAACTTCTATAGCTTTTTCAACCAAAGAAACTATATCACCTTTGCCAAGAATTCTGGATGCTATTCTTTCAGGGGCAAATAGCTCTAAAGCATCTAATTTCTCACCAACACCCATAAATTTTATAGGAGCTTTAGTTACATACTTAACGCTTAAAGCCGCGCCTCCTCTATTATCACCATCAACTCGGGTTAGAATTACTCCTGTAATCCCGATGGTTTCATTAAACTCTTTCGCGACATTTACAGCATCTTGTCCGGTTAAACTATCAACAACAAGTAATGTTTCTGCTGGAGTAATTACTTTTTTTATTTCTATTAGTTCTTGAACAAGTTCCTTGTCAATATGGAGTCTACCAGCACTATCATAAATAATAACATCGTAAGCCACAGTCTTTGTAGCATTCGAAGCTTTCTTTAATATCTCTGATATAGTTTCATTATCTATAATAGGTAGGCTGTCAACGCCTATTTTTTCTCCTAAAATAATCAACTGTTCTCTTGCCGCTGGCCTATATATATCGAGTGAAACTAGTAGTACTCTTTTCTTTTGATTTTTAAGGTATAAAGCAAGCTTAGCTGAAGAAGTCGTTTTTCCGCTTCCTTGAAGCCCAGCCATTAATATAGAAACAGGAGGTTTGTTTTTTAGATTTAAAGACATTTCCTCTTCTGAGGATTTAAGAAAGTCCACTAATTCGTCATTGATAATTTTTATTATCATTTGACCTGGGCTAATAGATTTTACTACATTCTGCCCAATTGCTTTTTCTCTAACATTCAGAATAAAATCTTTAATCACCTGAACAGAAACATCAGCTTCAAGAAAAGCTATCCTTATCTCTCTCATAGCCTCATCAAGATGGGCTTCTGTGATGGTGCCTTTACTTCTTAATTTATCAAAAATTTTTGTAAGGTTATTTGTTAGATTTTGAAACATAAATTTTCTACTAGGAGTTGTAAAATTATCTGTATAATATACGTATGGTTGTAAAAAGCATATGTATGATTGAAATCTGCAGCACTACAAATGAATCAACTAGCGATAATAAAAGAGTTACTGAAAATGTCAAACATACTGAAGTACCCCTATTCCTTTGTTATGACGAAGATCCAAATTTTGAGAAAATAAGAATGCTCGTAGAATGTTTGCTATGTGTGCGTATAGGTTTGGTTAATGGTGATTATAAGGTAAACCAGATATTAAATCTTATATGTTTTTTTGATAGTTCACTATTTGAATTGAAAAATGATATGCTAAAAAATTTGCTAAAAGAAGTAAAACAAATAGCTGAGGCAGAGCTTCTTAGAATTCAGAAGACTCTAGTCTTCTGAGATTTAGAATTATCTATAGTTTTTTGCTATAGAAAGAACATTAACAGCAGAAGCTCCGGATTTTTTAAGAAGTTTAGAGCATAGATTCACGGTTTCTCCAGTAGTAATCACATCATCAATAAGCAGAATTTTTTTGCCTATAATTTTGTCCTGATTTTTTACAGACAAACTATCTTTGAGATTTTCTTTTCGAGCAGATCTGCTTAAAAAAGTCTGGGATTTGGTAAGTTTTTTCTTATGTAAAATATCAGGAAAATAAGTAATATTTGATATTTTGGAAAGCTCTGTAGCAATAATATGAGAGTGATTATACATTCTTATTATCCGTTTGAGCCTGTGCATAGGAACACAAACAATAAAATCAGCTTCCATAATAATTTCTTTATATCTCGCATAAATTAATTTAGCGAAAAAGAGCCCTAAAATAGTTTTATCCTGGTATTTAAATTTGTGAATAAGTGGCCTAGAATTTTCATCAAATTTGATTAAGCTGCGAGACTTATTGAATGATGGTGGGTTTTTTTCACATCCCAAGCATTTAGATTCTGTCTCAATTTCTATTTCAAATGGCAAACCACAAGTTTTACAAAATGGTTCTTCAATGAAACAATATTTTTTCCAGCAATCATTACAAATGGATAAGTAAGACGCAGTGATTTCAGAGCAATCAATGCACCTATGAGGCATTAGATAGTTCATGAATGAGCTAAACCAATCTCTAGCTGTAATTTTATCTAATCTAATAAATTAATGGTGGGGCTTTTCCTGTTGCCCGGCAAGCCCCCAGCCGCTCACATACGTACTACAATTAAGCAGCCGCAAGTGCGAAACGATTATTGTCGTTTGCGTTTATCGTGTTTTGATCCAAGACCCTAAGGCCGGAGGAATCATCCCGAGCAAAGGCTAAGTCTTTATTAAGCACGTCGATCCTATTTCGCCCCCTAAACACAAGATCCCAAATTAATTCTACTTCGTCGCTGCAGCGCTCATCTAGTAATTATAGTATTCGCGCTTTGCTCCTAGTATTATTAAATTTGTGACTTGGTTTACACTATTTCTTTAGAGATAGTGTAAAATTTGGTGGAGGCGCCGGGTACCGCCCCCGGGTCCGCCACTTCTATTCTAAGTAACCAATATATTGCCATAGCTCAAAAGAGCAATTATAGTATATCAAAAATTGGAGATTTATGCAAATACTCATAATTGGGGAAAATGGACAGGTTGCGAGCAAGCTTATTGAGCAAGGAAAATTTATAGAAGGAGGCAGTATATATTCAGTATCCAGACCAGAAATTGATTTAGAAAACGAGGGATCAATAATCTCATTTTTAAAAAAATACCATGAAGGAGTAAAAGACAAAAATTCTTATCGAATAATAGTAAACGCAGCCGCCTATACTAATGTAGAAGGGGCAGAAGATGATTATGAAAAAGCTTTAAAGGTCAATGCACTTGCTCCTAAAATACTTGCTGAATTTGCGAAAGCAAATGGATATTTACTTATTCATTATTCCACAGACTATGTGTTTAATGGGCAAAAAATAGGTGATTATCATGAAGATGATGTTACTGGTCCCATAAACAAATATGGAATGTCAAAACTTCTAGGTGAGCAGAATATTATTTCATCAACTGATAATTATCTAATTCTAAGAACTAGTTGGGTATTTTCTGAAATAGGAGGGAATTTTGTAAAGAAAATTGCGGAATTACTTCAAACCAGAGATGAGTTAAAAGTCATTGATGATCAAAATGGTAGGCCAACATACTCAGGATTTATAGCTTCAATTACTTATGAATTGATAAAATATTTTAATGGTAAGAAATCTTCTGAAATAATAAATCTAACTCAGCCAGATACAACAAGTTGGTATGGTTTTGCGAATAAAATCAAAGAGAATTTGGTGTCAAAAAATGTCAAATTAGCAAATATTATTCCGGTATTAAGTAGCGAGTTTATAATGAAGGCAGAGAGGCCTAAAAATTCCGTTCTTTCATTAAATAAACTTGAAAAAATCTTGCCATTTTCTATTCGAAGCTGGGAAGAAGACCTATCAAAAGTCATAGATATATTATATGAAAGTAAATAAGTTGAAGTCTATCGCGCTTGAATGGCTTGACAGTATAAAGCATATTTACCAATCAGAACATACGTATATCTCTTACAAAAATGATATTGACTCATTTCTAAGTTTTTTAGATGAATATAATGGAGGGCAAACAGATATTGATACGATAATCTCGGTTGATATAAGATGTTTACGAAGCTATCTTGCAAGCCTTAAATCAAAGGATTATGCTTCTTCTTCAATAGCGCGGAAACTTGCAACAATTAAAAATTTCTACAAATTTTTAATAAGGAAAAAACATAATATTGATCACTCAATTTTTGCTATAAGATCACCAAAAAAGCTAAGAACAATACCAAAAGCTCTCACATTAGAACAAACATCAATTTCAATAGATAGTTCTTCTAGTGAAATAGATGAGAACTGGGTAGTACTTAGGAATAAAGCTATTATTATTCTGATATATAGCGCTGGTCTACGTATTAGCGAGGCTCTTTCCATTACAAAAAATCATTTAATTAGTGATGTTATAAGAATAAAAGGGAAGGGTAATAAAGAGAGGATAGTTCCTTGGTTAGATATTTCAAAAAATGCTATAAAAGAATATTTAGATGAACTCCCATATAATTTAAACCAAGATGAACCGATTTTTTTGGGAAAAAGGGGAAAGGTTCTGAAACAAAATTATTTCAATACAATACTAATAAAAATGAGAAGAACATATAATCTTCCCGAACATATAACGCCTCATGCTTTCAGGCATAGTTTCGCAACCCATATGTTAGAAAATGGCGCTGATCTACGTGTGATACAAGATTTATTAGGGCATGCAAGTCTGTCGACAACTCAAATCTATACAAAAACTAATATAGCTCATTTGAAGAAGGCTCACAAAAACGCTTTTGACTAGAAGCTGCAGTCCAATTTTCTACAAGGCTATACCAGATCCATCTTTCTGCTGTTCTGCTTCAACTTCAATACCAACTCGTTTTTTTAGAGATTTAAGACCATATTCTATTACATGTTCGTAATTTGTGCCAAATTCTAATAATTTATTCCCAAGTCGAGTCGCTTGCTCCTTATCAGCTTGTGAGAATTTGCTCAAAACATAATCAGTTATATCATAAAGAAATTGCCAAGAGAGCTCTATTTTCTCGTCTTTATTCATGGGATTTGGATCTTGAAACTGTGCCTCGTAGCTACCTTGGGCTGTAGGGTCGCCTTTTTTAATATAGTCAACTTGGTGTGTAATTTTGCCAATAAATTTACCCATATATTTATAAGCAAAAATACATAGGCTTAGGATGGTAATTCCAATATAAATGTAAGATAGTGAGAGATGCATATATATATCCAAAAATTGCTCTTTAGATTAATTTATATTTTCTCGCTATTTTAGTATATGAAATATGATAGATTAGGTGTAAAAAACAATTTATAGGTGCAATTTTGTCAATGGGGAAAAATGAGTATTTTTAGCAGAGTAAAGCAAGCCTTATCAAAGACATCTAGTGGACTTGCAAAGATTACTGAGATTTTTACAAAGAAATCTATTGATAATGAATCAATAGAGGATTTTGAGGAGATCATGCTATCTGTTGATTTTGGGGTGAGTACTACGGATAAAATTATTTCTGAGCTTAAGGTCTCTAAATTTGTAAAAGAAGCTAGTGCAACGGAGTTTAAAGATAATTTAGTAGAAATTTTAGTTGGAATTTTAGAAAAAGCTGAAAAACCATTAGAAATTGTAAATGATAAAATGAATATAATATTATTTTGCGGTGTAAATGGAAATGGCAAAACTACTACAATTGGTAAACTAGCAAATCTATATAAGAAGGAAGGAAAAAAAGTCGTTATAGCCGCATGCGACACTTTTCGGTCTGCAGCGGTTCAGCAGCTTAGAATATGGGCTGATAGAGCAAATTGTACTATAATAGAAGGAGAGCATGAAGCTGATCCAGCGAGCGTAGCATATAAAGCTGTTGAAGAAGCTCAAAAAATAAAGGCTGATATTGTAATAATAGATACAGCGGGAAGGTTGCAAAATCAGCATAATCTAATGAGTGAATTATCTAAAATTATAAAAGTTATAAAGAAGCACGATCCCTCAGCTCCTCACTCTACAATTTTGACTTTAGATGCTACTACAGGTCAAAATGCATTTAACCAAGTAGAGAAATTTAAAGAATTTGCAAATATTACAGGGATAATTTTTACAAAATTGGACGGAACGGCAAAAGGCGGAGCGATTGTTGGAATAGTTGATAAATATAATATTCCAATATATTATATTTCAGTTGGTGAAAAAATTGACGATTTAGTAGAATTTAATGCAGAATCATTTGCAAAAGCTTTGGTAGGATAATTATGATGTTATTTAGACTAGCTATTATTTTATTATCTTGTTTCTCACTTTCCTCATTCGCTTCTAATCCTCCTGTCATTGTTGTGTCAATACCTCCGATAGCAAGCCTAGTAAAAACTATAGTAGGTGATTTGGCTGAGGTAGAAATTATACAAAAAATATCCTCCTGCCCCCATCATTCTGAGATAAAACCCAGCTCTGTTTCTTTAATAAAAAAAGCGGATTATTTAGTTTTTATAGATAACAATTTTTAGCCTGATTTTTCGAAATATTCTAAAAATCCAAATTTAAAAAAAATAGAAATTTCAAAATTTGAACAATTACATATTGAAAAAAACAATCTACATATTTGGCTCGATTTAGAAAATATTTTAGTGATTTTAGGAAATATAAAAGCAATTATGTTAGAGGATGGTTTTGACAGAAAAACTATTGAAGAAAATTACTCTAGAGCTCTTGAGAAATTAAATTCTTTAAGAACCAATTTCGATTCTTCTAATATTTTAGTAGTAGGTGATAGTTTATATTATCTTATTCCTAAAATTAATCCTGATAATTATTTTGAAATAACAAAAAATAGTAGTCTCAAAAAACTAAACAACCTAAAGGAAGTTCTGGCAAAAAATCAAATTCATTGTTTAATTCATGATAAAACTATGGAAGATAGGTTTTTTGGAAAACTATTTCCTGGGGAAATAGTTGCTATAGACATAGAAGATTGGGGTGATTTTAACCAAAACCTCTCTGAATATTATTTCTCATATATTCAGAATATCTATTCTAAGTTTTCATTGTGCAAAAAAGACTACTCTAACTAACAAAAAATATTTTTTGTAATAAGTCCATTATCAAAAAACATAGTTACTCCGTGCAACAACGCGGGGTCCAGCCTTTTTTTACTAGAATATAAGTTGTTGGATTTATTAGATGTTAAGTCCCTTTGAAGTTGTTCTAACAGGTGTTAGTCCTGAACTCCAAGGCTTATGCTACCTATATCACATACTCGACATTCTTTCCCGGACACTAGTGCACTAAATGCGGGATGACTAGTTTTTTTGACGAAGCGATAAGATGCAATCAACATTTTTAGTTGGTAGCGCTATGAATTCATGTGTAATTTAAAAAAGGATTCTACCTATTACTAGAGTGTGCTTATTTAACATCTGTTTGCAATATTAAGCAGAGTAAGAATGTTAAATACTTATAGTTTTCTAAGATAAAAAATATACTAGGCTGGATTATTGGTAGTTGGTTATATTATGAGATTTTTTAAGAGTCTAGTTTTTTGCTTAATGTTAATTTTAAGTCATGGACGTGCGGTCGCAACTTCTGTAGCCTCTGCAACTTCTCAAGATTATACTACTATAGATAGTTCCTGTGAAACTTCGGACACAAAAAGTATGTTTATCTCCGGTTGGTACCCGTGGGAGCCATTTCAATATGAAAAATCAACTAGTTACGGTCCTGAGCTGGCTGGCATAGATATTGATTTAATAACTACGATTGTCAAAAAGCTTTGTTCTGATGTTCACTTCGATAAAGTTAATTGGGACCAGCATATTACGGACATTAAATCAGGAGTGAGAGATATAGCTCTAGGGGCAACGTTTTCAGAAGAAAGAAGTCAATTTGCATATTTTTCAGAGCCTTATAGATATGAACAAAACTCTCTTTTTATGTTAAAATCTTCCACAAAAGTTCTGAATTTTAAGTATATTACTCAGTTTTTAGCGCAAATTAGAGCATTCAATTTCAAAATAGGGATTGAAGAAGGAGCCATCTACGCAGATGATAGAATTAACGGGTTTATTAATGATCCTACAAATTCAGACATTGTTATAAAGAATGACGGTATTATTAATAATCTGAGAGATTTAATAAATGGAAAAATTGATGGTTTTCTATCAGATAGGCTTGTAGGTACATCCGCTGTTGTAAATGGTAAATACGGAGATAAGGTACAAGAAATACCACTTGATATAAAAGTACCAGCTCCTATTCACATAATGTTTAGTAAAAAGACAATATCACCAGAACTTTTAGAGAAAATAAACGCTATTATTCTTAGTATAAAAAGCGATGGAACTTATGAGAAGATAGTGAGGAATTATTTATATCCTGCGATGTTAATGCAAACAAGTGATTCAGATTGGTTTTACTATGTTACTATCTTGGGCATAATTGCTTTTGCACTATCCGGCGTAGCAATCGCTGCAAGAGACAATATGACATTATTCGGGACTTTATTTCTAGCCTTTCTTCCTTCATCTAGTGTCGGTATTATTAGAGATACTTTAATAGCAAACTCAACATCAGGTCTGCCAAATACATCGTTTTTTATTTTTTTAGTGATTATAGTAGTGATGATTGGTTTTTCCACCATAAGGTTGCTGAATGTTTTCAATAAAGATTCTAAAAAAGACAAAGCGACAGAGGTTTTTTGGCGTTATTTTTCGGTTATAACCGACGCTGTTGCTCAATCAGCTTTTATAATTATTGGAGTTATAATTTCAATGGTAGCTAAGCTTTCTCCGATAGAGTTGTGGGGGCCGATCTTTGCTTTTCTGATGGCAAATATGGGTGTAATGGTTAGAGATTTATTCACCAAGAATAAAGAAATATCAGTATTGAATGGTGAATTAACAGCAGAAATATCAATAATCTGGGGACTAATATTCTCATTATTTTTGGAATATAACGCAGATAATCCAGATATGGTAACTATATCAACTGGCGCAATTATAGTAATGATCGGAGCATTTTTAACAAGGATCTATGTGATATATTATAATGTACAAAATATACATTTTAAATAATACCATTCGTTAAAAAGACTCATAATACTGCACTCAATACGAGATGGCGGTGCTTTTGGTTGATGTGGTTATTACAAATATTAAAAATCTAAATTCTCATAGTATGGAGGAGGTTTGAGGATGGCTATTCTGTCAGTGAGAATCTTTCTAAAATATGGTTGAGATTTGATTGGAGCATACCATTCTTTTAAAATTTGAAAATTATCCCAGTTCACTTCTCCGAAATAGTCGAGAACAGATAAATGGCATGCTAAAAATATATCTGCAATAGTAATATTATCAGATACAAGGTTTCCATTTGTGCTAATAAGACTTTGAAAATATTTTGCATGGTGAGAAAAATTTACTTTAGATGCTCTTATAAATTCTGTACGAGGGCTATCAGATGAGGTTAGTAATTTTATTAATTTTTCATTTATAATATAATCAATTACTTCACTCTGAAATCTAGTATTGATCCAATGAATTATCCTTCTCATCTCAGCTCTTTCATCTATTGAAGCTGCTGAATGATACGAATTTGGAGAAAGCTCAATCATATATTCTATAATTGCATAAAGGCTTGAAATATTTCGATTAGCTGGAGTTGTTATTACTGGAAGTTCTCCAATAACGTCTAGTGATAATATCCTGTCTTTTTCCTTCCAGTAATCAATTTGTTTTAGAGTAAATTCAATATCTTGTTCTTTAAGCAAGCATCTTAGAAGCCTCGATTTTGGACAAAGAGGATAGTGATATACTGTGAACATTTAGTATCTCAAAATCTCGTTGATCGAAGTTTTTTCTCTGGTTTTTTCATCAACTTTTTTAATAATTACTGCGCAATATAAAGATGGTTTTGAAATATCTGTATTTGGAAGCGTGCCTGGTACTACAACAGAATATGGCGGAATTTTACCATATATTATTTCGCCAGTATCTCTATTTACTATTTTTGTAGAAGCACTTACATAGACACCCATAGATATTACGGCACCTTCCCCTACAACAACACCTTCTGCTATTTCACTTCTTGCTCCAATAAAACAATTATCCTCAATAATAACTGGATTTGCTTGGAAAGGTTCTAAAACTCCTCCTATCCCTACACCTCCTGATATATGACAATTTTTACCTATTTGCGCGCAAGATCCTATAGTAGACCAAGTATCAATCATGGTATTATCATCAATATAGGCACCAATATTTATAAAGGAGGGCATAATTACAGTGTTTTTACCAATGTAAGCTCCTTTTCAAATATAGCCGCCTGGAACGACTCTAAGTTTTTCCTGAAGAAAATTCGCTTCTTCCCAGTTTTCATCAAATTTTGGTGGCACTTTGTCAAACCACTGGAATGGACCGGCGCTATATTGCTGAGAATCATGCAACATAAAGCTAAGTAATATAGCTTTTTTTACCCATTGATTAACTACCCAATCATTACGGTCTTTGAAAGCAACTCGTGCTTTACCTTTATCAAGGTCATTTATGATTATCCTAACAATTTTTCTTGCTGACTTATATTCTTCAGAAAATTTATCAGCGAGTAGATTTTGTTTAGTTTCCCAAATCCGCTCAATTTCACTTACGTATTTTTTCATAGAATTACTGGATATAATATCTTGCCTTATAACTTAAAAGATCATATCTTTTAATCAATAGTAATCAAGTAGAATGATAATGATATTAGGATCAGAAATTAACCTGCCAAGAGCAAATTCTCATCAGAATAATTTGGTCTGGAACTTTATATGATAATTTCATGTCAAAATTGTAGAGCAGCTTTTGTTGTAGCTCCTGAGCAAATTGGTGTTGGGGGGAGAAGAGTAAAATGCTCGAAATGTAAAAATATTTGGTACGCCACTATACCATTAGATGCTTTTTATATGGAGAAAACATTTGCTGAACCTTCGCGCATTGACCCAGTTAGAATAGCTACAGCAAATTTGCCGGTTATTATTTCAGCTAAAATTTCCAAAATGCTGCTTCTAGCACCATTTTTTATGCTTGCGCTTATTGCTATGACATTGCTTACTTTTTACCCTACTATTATGAATAAGTTTGGATTATGTGAATTTATCTGTGAGCCATATGGTGTTAAAATTCAAGATGTAACCTATAATTATGATGAAGCTCAGCAAAAAATAATGGTTGAATATTCAATCGCAAATAACACATTGAAAAAAGCTAAGCTACCGATTGTAGAGATAAAGCTGATAGATAGTAACAATGAAGTTCAGCAAAAAACATATATTGAGAATAACGATATATGGCTTGATGCGAATGGTTCTGTTAAAGCTAAAACAGAATTTAATTCTATATCTCCATACTCAAAATTTGTTCGGATTGCTCTTGGCAATAAGATAAAATTCTTATTTAGGTAATAATTATGATTTCTGCGGCTTTTACTAAAAAACAAATAATATTTCCACAATTTTTTACAAGAATGATAAGTCTTCTTTTGGATTTGGTAGCTTTGTCATTGGCAGTGAACCCTTTGATGTATTATATTACGGTTTTTCTTTTTAATTTTAATTTCAAAGATTTTTTATTAGAAAATAATTTGCATTTTAATGGGTATGAGGATTTTTCCGTTATTCTTTCTAGTGAGGCTTTCGGACGTTATATGACATATTCGAAATTTGGTATTTATTATTTAGAAATAATTGGAATACAATTTATATTATGTTCTATTTATTTTATTTTTTTCTGGACGAAGTTTGGAACGACGCCAGCTAAGTTTTTTTTCAAAGTTAAAATCGTAGATTATAAAACATTTGAGAAACCAACTTTATATCAATCTTCTATTAGGTATATTTCCTACTTGCTTATGCCTATAAGTGTATTTTATGTTTTGTTTAAGAAAGAAAGAAGGGCTTTGCATGATATTATAGCAGGAACAATCGCCATAAAAACATAATGTTTTATTTTTAAATTATCCAAATGGCTTTAGCAGGACTCAGCTTTGCGCACTTATTAAGTATAAGCTTGCGCAGCTTCGCCCTTAAACCAATTGTCTAATTTAATCTAAAACATTATATTATTGCACTTGTGCTAGGAACGAATCTCTAGAAATTACATTTGAGACACATTATTTATGATAGAATTTTTTACAAAATGGCTGCCTGAAATTTTATTTATTGTTGAAGGTATTCTTATTAACCTTAAGTATACAGTTCTTTCTGTATCGTTAGGTTTAATTATTGCTATAATCATAGTTTCTTCAAATAGAAGCAAATCTGGACCTGTAAGATTTTTCAGCCATGCGTATGTTTCTTTCTTTAGGGGGACACCTTTATTAATTCAACTTAGTATTATATATTTTGTCTTACCAGGCGTAATAGGTATTAAAATATCGGTTTTTTGGGCAGCTCTTATCTCATTCTCTTTAAATTCAGGTGCTTATGCCTCGGAAATCATAAGAAGTGGAATAAATTCTGTCGATATTGGGCAGTTTGAAGCTGCGGATTCACTTGGTTTACCAAGATATTTAACAATGAAGGATATAGTATTACCTCAAGCTATAAGGAAAATTCTACCGGCTTTGATAAATGAAATGATAAATCTTTTAAAAGAAACGGCTATTATATCAATTATAGGGGAAGCTGAAATTTTAAGAAGAGCTCAAATGGTAGCATCAGAAAAATTCAATTATGTTGTACCAATGCTTACAGCCGCTTCTTGTTTCTATATTGTAGTCCTATTGCTTGTTATAGTGGCTAATCATCTGGAAAAGAAATTATCTTTAAATTGAAAATAGTATTATATCATTTCCCAGATTAAATTAGACAAACTAAAATCGTTTGGATAATTTAAAAATGGGAAATGCTATTAGAGTATGTTGACAAACTAGGATAAATAGATCAAATTGAACACTAATAAAA
>CAYPDX010000005.1:0-42608 GCA_964409695.1 uncultured Rickettsia sp.
ATGTCGTTAGCGTAGCATGATTCTGTACCGTAGTTAATAAAAGAGCGTTATTTCCCCCAGCACCTCCACCAACATCTACTATTAATCCTACATCAGCCGCACTCGCCCCATCTCCTATAACAAGTGTACCACGGCTTGCACCACCACCTTCAATAGTCGACTCATACATTACCTGCCCTTGCACTGTTAATGTCTTAGCATTATTAATCGTTGTATTAGCATTCGTATTCACTGCAAGCCCATCCCCACCTTCTAGCGTTGTATTCCCATTAACTACAAGCGTAGATCCAGCAAAATTACCACCAAATTCAGCAGCATATATTTTCGTCGCTCCATTCAATGTTAATTCGCGCGCAACTCCATCACCCCAATGTAATGACGCAAGCCTACGTGTCCCGTTCTGACCAACCGTACCACTCAATGCAATGGCTCCACCGTGATCCAAATTAATCGCATTTGTACCATCAGTATTAACAGAGGTATCACTAATGCCTACCGTAGCTCCGCTTATTGTAAGCCCAGCTCCGTTTCCATCAGTAAAATGCAGGGCTACTCCATTTGTTGCACCAAAATTTCCACTAACCACCGCATTATGATTAGCACCAGCTATTTTGACATAACCAGTAGTAGCTCCTGCACCCGTTGCATCAACATTACCTGTTATCGTTGTTGCTTGCTTGCTTAAGTCAAGTATACCCCCACCAACTGTTGTAAAGTTAATACTTGCTACATTAGCATCAGCATTTCCTAAAATTAAATTACCAGCTACTCCAATATTAATTGCAGTTAGTGCATTATTCCCACCAATCTCTCCACCAATTGTCGTATTACCAACAATAACAAGTGTGCCTTCAGCTCCTCCAGTACTATCAACTGTGCCAGTTATATCCCCTGCAGTTATTGTTAACGTACCAGCCTGATTGTTGAAGTCTACATTATGAAGTTGACCATTCGTATTAGATAAAGTAAGAGTACCACCTGCAGCGTAACTTAAGTCTACATCACCGCCTCCACCTAAACCAGCAGCAAAACTATAAGCCTGAGCATCCCCAACAGAAAGAGTTGAGGCTACACCTGCTGCCGTCGTAAAAGCTAAAAAACCTCTATCAGCTCCAGAATTTAGAACTACATTAACATTAGCTCCTATTGTTACTATACCATCTCCATTGCCCGGTGCGGCCCCTACCCAC
This sequence comes from uncultured Rickettsia sp., assembly GCA_964409695.1. Lineage (GTDB taxonomy): Bacteria > Pseudomonadota > Alphaproteobacteria > Rickettsiales > Rickettsiaceae > JABDAD01. The sequence goes on from CAYPDX010000005.1 coordinate 1,191, forward strand.
TCACCAACAATACCCGTATGAGCAAGATTTGCATCCGCTGTTCTATCCGCAGCCCATGCGTTCGCTGCGTTCATAGCTATTGAAGCTACTGAAGCTGTTGTGAGTAATTTTCTTAAAAGTGAATTTTTTGGAGCTTGATCTTGTGTTTTGATGGCGATAGATTTGGTCATAAGATTCCTTTTTTTATAGTTTTTTTCTAGTTTGAGTTTTGGTCTTTTAATTATAATAGTGGATCCTGCATCAAGTGCGGGATGACGGTTCAAAGCGCGAACCACGGCTCAATTAAAACACCAAAACCAAACTGATAACATTATGTTAGACAGGACAATTCCTGCCGATCGTAAGACTAAAAGATTTTTACTCTTTGTCAATATGTTATAATGTGATTTATAGAAGAAATTTATAACTGTGGCACTAACGTCATTGAGACCTGGATTCACCTACCTCAAGCCATCAAGCAAATTTTGCATATCCTCGGGAGGTGAAAGCTCGAATTTCATCAATTCATTCGTTAAAGGATGAGTGAAAGAAAGCTTATAAGCATGCAGGGCTTGGCGGTGAAAATCTAAAAGAATTTGCTTCATTTCCTGATTTTGGAGCTGCCTAATTTTCCTATCATTCGTTCCGTAGGTTTGATCCCCAACAATTGAGTGACCAATATGACTCATATGAACACGTATTTGGTGGGTGCGCCCAGTCTCAAGCTCGCATTCAACAAGGGAAAAAAGCCCACTAGCTAGAATCTCCAGCACCTTATAATGAGTGGCTGCATTTTTGCCACCAACTTCTAAAACTGCCTTCTTGGTGCGGTCGCGACTATTCCTACCAATATTTGCATTAATTGTTCCAGCGTTTTGCTTAACCATCCCCCAGCATAATGCAAGATACTTGCGCTGCGCAACCTTCTCCTGAATCTGCTCCGCTAAATTATGATGCGCAATATCAGATTTTGCAACCATCATGAGGCCCGTTGTATCTCTGTCAAGCCTATGGACGATCCCAGGCCTCTCATCACCATTTACCTGCGATAAATTATCTTTACAACGAAATAGCAAGCCATTTACCAAAGTATCATCATAATTACCCGCCCCAGGATGAACCGTAAGCCCCGCAGGCTTGTTTATAACCATGATATGGTCATCCTCATACACAATATCAAGATCCATTTCCTTGGCAGCCACGTGATCAGGCACTGGCGGCGTATATTCTGTTATTTTAATCTCACATTCAGTGATAATTTTATAACTCGTATCTGTGACCTGAAGCCCACCAACTAAAATAGTTCCAGCTTTTATCATTTGCTGAATTTTACTCCGGCTAAATCCCGAAATATCAGCTAGAATTTTATCAAGGCGAGAAGGTAATAGATTTTGCGTAACATTGTAGCTATAATCATTCATAGAAAATTTTATCCAAATATAATGAAAAATTATAACCTCAATAATGATTGGCTACAAGCAATGGAATTAGAAGAATTTCAGATTAAGGCTCCAAAGCCTGCATCTAAGCAGGTTGTGACCCCGAAAATTAAAATTCCAAAATCTTTGGCAATTTCAAATGCAAATAGTAGGGAAATCGTAGATAAGGTTCAAACATTAGAAGAGCTTCACGCAGCTCTAATGAATTTTAGCGGGTGTGCGCTAAAGCTTGGAGCAATTAATACAGTATTTGCTGATGGCAATAAGAATTCCGAGATAATGTTAATTGGGGAAGCACCAGGAGCTACTGAGGATGAGCAAGGAATTCCATTTTGTGGAGAAAGCGGCAAGCTACTTTGCAATATGCTAAAGACAATCGGGCTTGAACGTGAGAAGAATTTTTATGTAACAAATACTGTCTTTTGGAGACCTCCAGCCAATCGCGCGCCAACTCAAGAAGAGATCGAGATTTGTAAGCCATTTATTGAAAAACATATAGCGCTTATTAAGCCAAAATTGCTTATTCTAGTTGGCGGAACTGCGGTTTCAAGCTTACTTGGGAATCATTTGCAAATATCAAAAATTAGGCAAGAATATTATCAATATACAAATTGCTACCTTGAAAAGCCGATAAGCACCTCAGCAATTTTCCACCCTGCATATTTAATGCGTCAACCTTCACAGAAAAAAGCCTCATGGTATGATTTGCTAAAAATCAAAGAATATATTACCGCAAACGCACTAAAGATATAAGAACAAGCGCCACTCCAATATTTATAAAAGCATCCGCAAGATTAAAGGCTGGAAAATTATACTGCTCATAATGAAGATGTATAAAGTCAAATACTGCCCCACGCGCTAGCCTATCAATTAAATTTCCAATAGCTCCACCTATAATAATGGCAATACCATAAGATTGAATGTGATTAGTTGAAGAACGTAATGTAGCAACTAAATATCCAACAATAAGGCAATTAATTATCAAAAATGCATAATTACTATATTGCACATGCTGGCTGAATAGGCCAAAACTAATACCATAATTCCAAGCATAAACTATGCTAAACCAATCTGTTACATCAATCACCATTCCAAACTTGGTCTTTAAATGAGAAATCAAAAATGTTTTGGAAAGTTGGTCAAGAATTATGACAAATAGAATCACAGGTACAAATTTGAGTAAATGTCTGAGCTTCGGCATAGAAAACACGGAGCTACTCATATATTTTCTGCAGGTGATAGGTTTATAGTTCCATCAGCTGATTTTGTTACTTTTTCAATTTTCAATTTCGCATCTTGAAGTTTGTTTTCGCAATAAGTTTTTAACGCGCTTGCCCTTTCATAAGAAGCAATTGCTGTTTCCAAAGTTTCCTGCCCAGAATCAAGCCTTCTTACTATATTCTCTAATTCTCTAAGAGCTTCTTCAAATGTCATGTTTTTTATAGATTTTGACTCGCTCATACTATATCCTTGTTAGATTACTATTGTATCACGAGTATATTATGCAAGCAAAAATAATACAACATGGAAAATCTTCAAATCAAGGAGCGCCAATACCAAAAACACATTGGGTAATTGAATTTGACACAGAAGCTGGAAGTATTTTTAGTGATAAATTAACAGGATGGCTCAGTGCAATAGACATGAAAAATGAAATTAAACTTAAATTCCCATCCCTATCTGCAGCAGAAGAATTTGCCAAAGAAAATGCTATTGAATATGAAGTGATAGAACCAAATTCGAAAAAATTGGTGAAAAAAACCTACGCAGATAATTTTAAATAAAAATGCAAAATTACACATTAGATCTAGAGCTAAACCCTCAACAACTAGAAGCTGTATTACACACAGATGGACCACTTCTTGTGCTTGCTGGAGCCGGCACAGGAAAGACACGTGTTTTAACAGCTAGAGTTGCGCATATAATAAAGTCAGGCCTCGCTATGCCTCATGAAATTCTTGCTGTAACTTTTACAAATAAGGCAGCAAGAGAAATTGTTGAAAGAATTTCTGACCTATGCGAAAATTCTCACGCAGCTTCAGCTGGAACATTTCATTCAATAGCTGCAAGAATTCTCAGGCAACATGCTCATCTTGTTGGCCTTACAAGCAACTATAATATTGCAGATACTGATGATCAGCTTAAAATTATAAAAAATACTTTGTTAGAACTTGGAATAGATGATAAGGAAACTCCTCCAAAACTAATTCTATCTATTATATCTAGGTGGAAAGATATGGGTCTGTCATTTAGCCAAATATCAAATAGTGATTTAAAAACTGACGGACATATTCTTGCAAAAAAAATCTACGCAATATATCAAGATAAGCTTCTAAGATCTAATCTATGTGATTTTGGAGATTTGCTCCTATATAACACAATAATATTTTTTGAAAATCCGAATATACTTGATGGGTTTCAAGCTCAGTATAAATATATACTAATAGATGAGTACCAAGATACAAATCCAGTACAATATCTATGGGCAAGAATGCTTGCAGATAAACATAAGAATATATGCTGTGTTGGAGATGATGACCAGTCTATTTATAGTTGGCGCGGAGCAGAAGTTGGGAATATTTTAAGATTTGAAAAAGATTTTACAGGCGCAAAAATAGTTGCGCTAGAAGAAAATTACAGATCTACAACAACAATTCTTAAAGCCGCTTCTAGCTTGATCAAGAATAATAATCACAGACACACAAAAACTCTCTGGTCTAAAGCAGATGGTGGAGAACAAATACGAGTAGTTTCTTGCTACAATGATAAAGAAGAAGCAAAATTTATTTCAAATAATATATATAGTTTACTTGGCTCAAATGACGTAAAGGCTCAAGATATTGCAATTTTAGTAAGAGCTGGATTTCAAACGAGAGCTTTTGAGGAAGCTTTCATAAATTCAGGTATTCAATATAAAATTATTGGTGGATTAAAATTCTACGAAAGAGCAGAAATAAAAGATATACTAGCTTACTTAAGACTAGTTATAAATGATAATGATGATGTTGCTTTTGAAAGAATAATCAATACTCCAAAAAGAGCAATTGGCCCATCAACTCTTTTATCTATAAAGAATCATGCAAGTAGCGGCGATATTTCGTATCTAGTTGCAACAGAACTCATGATTCAGCAAAATATCTTTAAACCAAAAGTTGCAGAATCAATAAGAGGATTTGTTGCACTTATTCGTAAATACCAAAAAGAAATTGCGATAGCCCACTCTCCTTCAGATATTGTAAAAAATATGATCAGCGATTCGGGATATAGAGATATGCTGAAAATCGAGAAAAGCGAAGAATCAAGAGCGAGACTCGATAACCTCAACGAACTGGTAAGAGCAATAGGAGAATATGAGAGTTTGCAGGAATTTATTCAGCACACAAGCCTAATCACAGATAATGAGTCTATGGCTCATCAATCCGATCAAGTAAATATAATGACAATTCACGCCTCAAAGGGCCTAGAATTTAACACTGTATTTATTCCAGGTATGGAAGAAGGATTATTCCCTCATCAAAAATCTTTAAGCGAAGAAGGAACAAAGGGGCTTGAAGAAGAAAGACGAATAGCTTATGTCGGAATGACCAGGGCAAAGAAGCACTTGTTTCTTCTCTATGCAGAAACTAGAAGAATATTTCATGAATTCGTACAATCTATCCCATCGAGGTTTCTTTCAGAGTTACCAAATGAGATTGTAACAAAAACATCTTCCACAAGTTATTACTCTCCACATACTCATAAATATAAAACCTATTCGAATAATTACGCTAACTCTAGCCACGTCATTAAAGAAGATAAAATTGATGGCTTGAGACCAGGTTCTAGAATAACCCACCAAAGCTTCGGGAATGGTATTATATTGAAAAAGAATGGAGATAATCTTGAGATTTTCTTTGATAAGTCTGGAATCAAAACCATCAAAGAAGCGTTTGTATCTTTGCAATAATATAGAGTTTATTATCATCAAGCAGCAGCTCTGTTGCTAAAAAGTTACGTATAAATACTCATTTGGAAAAAATATATAGTATATTCATAAAAAATTGCATTAAGCCTCTTGCACAATTGTTAGTTGCAATTAATATCACTATATGTTTTTTTCATGGAGTACTAAGTATGACTAACACAATTTTTAACACTGAATTTGTATGGCGTGTACTATTGTTTGTATGTGTTTGTGCAATGATTTTTGCATCATCTGATGCAGCATTTGCTTCTGGTAGCGATGTTATCGGACAGAACCTATGTCTTGTTGTAAAAGCATTAGGCGGTAATATAGCTAAATCAATCGGAACAGTTGCTATTATGGGCGTAGCTGGTGGTTTGCTTATGGGTAAACTAAACTGGACCGCCGCACTTACAACATCTGTTGGTGTGATTATTATTTTCAGCGCATCTAGTCTTGTTGGATGGATTGCTGGATCTTCAGGTGGAGCAGCTTGTAGCTAAATCTACCTAATTAAAGCTAGTATAAAAAAAGCCCTTAGTATAAAACTTTGGGCTTTTTTCTTGCCTTGGAATCATTTTGTACGCTATTATACTCTCTACATAAATTCACTACGCACTTTCAATGTACCGTATCTTATTTTTTATAATTACCGTTCTCTGTGCTGAATGCTCTCTCGCCATAGCTAGTAATAGTATTCTTGTAAAAACAGCATCCCCAGTAAAAAAAGAATTCTATAAAGAAATCACAATACCAGCAGAATGCGTAAATATTGATAGTAAAGACTATTTTGCAATAACAGATGGAATAGTGGATTTCGTTCCAGAAAGCACAAAAAAAGATTTTAAAAAGGGCGAAATAATTTTATCTATAGACAAATCTATATCTGAATCTCAAAAAGCCCATGCTGAAGCGGATTTTAAACAAGCATCTCTAACATTAAAAAGAGATAAATCTTTATTTCAAAAAAATATTATTTCTAGCACTCAATTAGAGAAAGCGGAAATATCATATCATATCGCCAAATCTAAACTTGCTGAAGCAAAAAAATTATATGAACATAAGAATATAGTCGCACCATTTGATGGGGAAATCTCAGCTATTAGATATAATAAAGGCGAACATGTTAAAGCTGGAGAATTCCTATTTAATATAACCTCAAAAAACTCTACAAAATTGCTTCGTTTCTCCATCCCAAAAATTTATAAAATAAATGAAAAAGAAGTAACTGGTCATGTTACAAATGATGGAGAAAATTATAAGTTAGAACAAATTTCAATATCAAAATCACTTTCGAAGGACTTTAGTACCTACAACGCAACCTCCATAGTAAAAAATGATAATAATTTAGAACATAATAGTTATATTGCTGTAAAGCTACAGTATGACAACCATAAAGCAATTGGCATACCTGAAGCTTCCGTTATAAAATCTGATGGGAAAAATAAGATTTTTATTCTAGAAGGTGATAAGGCAAAACTTATTGAAGTTACTCTTGGTGATAGGAATGGAAGTCTGATTGAAGTTATATCTAATAATATATCTGAAGAGATAAAAATCATAACAGAAGGTATTCAAAAAATATCCGATGGACAGTTGGTTGAAATAGGTGAATAATTTGTATTTATTTACCATAAAATAACTTATCAAGCGTCATACCGAACACCAGAGCATCAAGTGCGAGATGACGAGGTTTTTTAACTATTTTAATAGTAATATGTATTTATCTGAAATTTGTATAAAACGCCCAGTGCTCGCAACAGTTCTAAATCTGATTATAGTAATAACAGGTATAGTAGCTTTTTTCAAATTACCATTACGCGGCACTCCGGATATTGATATGCCTGTCATTACAATTGAATCTGCTTATATTGGTGCTAACGCGTCTTTTATGGAAAGCAACGTTACAAAACCAATTGAAAAAGCCATAAAAAATGTAAAAAATCTTGATCATATCTCATCTAAAAGCTCCACTAATTTTAGCTCTATTGAAGTTGTATTTAAAATGTCCGCAGACATTGAAGTATCACTGAATGATATTAGGTCTAAAATATCAGAGATTGCTTATAAACTACCGAATGATATGCCTGCACCAGCAATCAACAAAATGAGCGTTAACGACTGGCCAAGCATCTGGATTACCACGACTTCTTCCAACTATGATCCGATGGTTTTAACGGATATTATATCTCAAAGAGTAAAGCCAGAACTTGAAAAATTGGATACTGTAAGTACTGCAAAAACCTATTCTGGCTCTGATTTTGCAATCCAGGTTAGTATCGATCCTATTAAATTATTTCAGAATAAACTCACTCCATTAGAAATTCATGAACAAATAAAAATACAAACAAAGAATTTCCCTGCAGGCTCTATTAAAACAGATGTAAAAGATTATGTTCTAAACCTGAAAGGAGAGCTTTCTTCAGTAGAAGAATTTTCAAATATTATCATAAAAAATCTTGATGGTAATTTGCTAAAGTTAAAAGATGTAGCAAAAGTTGAACTAAAGCCTGAGGAACATCTAGAAGTCACAAGATATAATGGTTCGGACACAATTACTCTTGGTATTACTAAACGTTCTAAAGCAAATATAATAGAACTTTCAAATGAGATAATGGAAGCCTTACCTAGAATTGAAAAATCTTTACCTGAAGGCATTAAACTTCACATTGCGTATGATGATTCAGTCCATGTTAAAGCATCAATAGATTCTGTTTATTTAACAGCTTTTGAAGCTCTTATCCTAGTTCTTTTAATTGTATATTTATTTCTGGGTAATGCGCAAGTTACTATAATCCCATTTGTTGCAATTCCGGTTTCAATAATAGGTACATTTGCATTTTTGCAGGCTGCAGGCTTTACAATCAACCTATATAGTCTTCTTGCGATGATAATGGCTATAGGGCTTGTGGTGGATGATGCGATTGTTATGCTCGAGAATGTTTATCGCCATTTTGAGAAAGGTAAAACTGCGTTTGAATCTGCAATTCTTGCATCAAAAGAGATTGGCTTTGCAATATTAACAATGACAACGACTCTTACAGCAGTATTCCTCCCAATTGGGTTTATTGAAGGATTTGTTGGAAAATTATTTATAGAATTTGCTTGGACGCTTGCTTTTTGCGTTATTATTTCAGGTTTTGTAGCACTTACGCTTTCTCCAATGCTTGCATCAAGAATACTTGGTAGTTCCTGGAGCATTAAAACACCACAAATAGTTTTAAAATTTGGGGATAAAGTAAATGAGCTGACAGAAACTTATATAGAGTATTTATTGCTAGCCCTAAGTAATTACAAAAAAATTGCTCTTATTGCTATGTCATCAGTGCTTGTACTTATTATTAGCTTTTATTTTGCAACAAAAGAATTCATGCCGACAGAGGATTATTCGTTTATTGTAGTATCTGGCAGAGGCGCTGATGGCGCGACACTTACAACTTCCGTTGATGCAATAAAGCAAGCTGAAGATATTATAAAAGCTGTTCCAGAAGTGAAAGGCTATTTTTTTAACATATCTCAAGGAAACCAAGCCTACGGATTTGTTCCTCTTAAAAAATGGTCTGATAGATCAAAATCTCAACAAGAGATAATCAGTATTTTAAATACTAAACTACCAAAAATCCCTGCTATGACAATATTTGCAATGAACCCAGGAGGCATGTCTAGCGGAGATTCTCATCCTATAGTGCTTGATTTATTATCTTTTGGAAATTTCAAAGAATTAGATGAGATAAGTCAGAAATTCCTAAATGAACTAAAAGAGAATAAAATATTTGAAAACCCAGACCGAGATCTCAGAACATCAATTCCAACAATAGAAATTGCTGTTGATAGAGACGTAGCAGCGATGCATCATGTATATCTCAATCAAATTGGGACAACGTTACAATATCTTATAGCTGGTGTAAAAGTTTCAGATTTTTCTGTCGGAAACGAAAAATATGAGGTTATGTTACGTTTTGATAAAGATGATCGAAACAAAATTTCTGATCTTTCAAAAATATATGTTAAAGACCAAAAAGGTGGAATGATTCATCTATCTAACTTGGCTAAGATAGAAGAATCAATTTCAGTACAATCATATAATCATTATAATACTGCAAAGTCTGTCCAACTTAGTTCTGAGCTTACAAAGGGAAGTTCAATAAATGATGCAAAAGATGCGATAGACAAAATTGCCGCTAAGTTAATACCTGGCACTAATATTAAGATTGAGTTTCTTGGTGATATAAAACGCATGGAGGAATCTAATAGCAATATGCTATTTACATTTTTTCTAGCTCTCGTCTTTATATATCTTGTTCTTTCTGCGCAGTTTGAAAGCTTCACAGACCCTCTCATCATATTGCTCGCAGTACCATTTTCAATAACAGGAGGTGTGCTTGCAATAGTCATTGGGGGTAGTAGTATAAATCTATATAGTAATATTGGTATTGTGACTTTAGTTGGACTAATAACCAAAAACTCAATTATGATTGTAGAATTTGCAAATCAATTACGATTCGAAGGAAAAAATAAGCTAGATTCTATTGTAACCTCATGTAGACTTAGGTTACGACCTATCCTAATGACAACATCCGCAACAATTTTTGGAGCAATCCCTCTTGTAATAGCGAGTGGAGCAGCTGCTGAAAGCAGACGTTCTATCGGGCTTGTAATCGTTGGTGGTATGTTAATAGGTACATTATTTACAGTATTTGTAATACCTTTAATTTATTATAAGTTTAAAAAATGAGGATAATTGGCATAGACCCAGGAATAAATAATTTAGGCTGGGCTATATTAGAAAAAAGCAGGACAAATTCCATTATATATATTGCGAGTGGTAGAATTAAAACTACACCGTCAGATCATATAACTAAAAGACTTGCATCAATTTCAGCAGAACTATCTATAATTATTGATGAACATAGACCCGCAACAGCTTCCATTGAGGAAACATTCGTGAATATGAATGCTAAATCTTCAATGGTTCTAAGCTTTGCTAGGGGAGCAATTCTTGCTATTCTTGGTAAATACGAATTACACACATCTGAATTTGCTCCTAATAGCGTAAAAAAAACTATTGTAGGCTATGGGAAAGCTGATAAAGAGCAGGTAATGAAAATGCTAACATTAGTAATACCTAACGCAAAATTCTCCTCAGCAGATGAAGCAGATGCTATAGCAATAGCCTATACGGGGCTTGTGTCTTAAGAATCATCTCCATTACCTAAAAGGTCTACTTTTTCAAGTGTATCTACTAATGAAACAACTTCATCTATTAAGGTTTCTGAACTTGTCGAAGTTGGTGTCACCTCAAGTCTAGTTGAAATAATTTTTTCTAACTCAAAAACATTTGCAGAAGCTGATCTCATCATGTGTCCGCTAACTTTTTCTAAAATTTCAAAATCTTGCTTTGTGCATTTTTCAAAAAATTTGGCAGGATTTTCAATCTTTGCTTTCAGTATTTTTCTAAAGGATTGAAAATCAGCAAATTTCTCAGCAGTCTCTTGTGAAATTTGACTAATATTCGAAAGTATGGCTTGAAAAGAACTTTGTTCAATTTTCAGTCTGCTATAGATAAAATTTATTTTATTTAAATCCTCAACTAAAACTCCTTCTAAAGGAAAACCATCTGAAAAAATAGCACCTGGCTTTGACATGTATAATAATCCTCATTCCAATAAAATAAGATATATATGAGACCTTTGGATTAGTAAACTCATAATTTAGACTTTATCACGGAAAGCGCAGCGCATACTACAGCGTCCAGCATCGCAAACGAGTTTTGACGACGAAATCACAGGTAGAAATAGGTTTTAGCGGTCGATTTCGCCAAAGACTATGTCCAGGCTTGATATTATGGTCACAACATCTGCTATCATATGGCCTTTTGCCATAAAATCTATTCCTTGTAGATGAGCAAAGCCTGGAGCTTTTATCCTACATCTATATGGTCTATTTGAACCATCTGAATATAAATAGACACCAAACTCACCTTTTGGAGCCTCTACTGCACCATAATATTCACCTGCTGGAACATCATAGCCTTCGGTATATAATTTAAAATGATGGATTAAGGCTTCCATTGATTTTTTCATCTCTTCTCTTTTTGGTGGGGAGATTTTTCTATCAAGTGATTTCACTTCGCCTTTTGGCATTTTTTCTATTGCTTGTTTAATGATTTTGGAAGATTGATACATTTCTGCGACTCTCACAAGATATCTATCATAACAATCACCATTTTTTCCTACTGGAATATCAAAATCCATCTCTTCATAGACATCATACGGATTTGATTTTCGTAAATCCCAAGCAATTCCTGAACCTCTAAGCATTGGTCCAGAAAAACCCCAATCCATTGCCTGAGCTTCTGTCACTACACCTACATCAACAAGCCTTTGCTTCCATATTCTATTATCTGTTAATAATGTTTCAACATCTGCTAGAATTTTTATAAATGAATCATTAAACTCAAGAATATCATCTGCTATACCATCTGGTAAATCTTGCGCTACTCCTCCTGGCCTAAAGTAATTTGAATGCATTCTTGAACCTGAAACTCTTTCATAAAATTCCATTATTCTTTCTCTTTCTTCAAATAACCAAAGAAGAGGTGTGGTTGCGCCTACATCTAAAGCTTGAGTTGTGATATTCATTATATGGTTTAAAATTCGAGTAAGTTCTGAGAATAATACCCTTATATATTGAGCTCGTTTTGGAACTTCGCATCCGAGTAATTTCTCTACTGTTAAAGCAAACGCATGTTCCTGACACATTGGAGAAACATAATCAAGCCTATCAAAATATGGTATAGCTTGTAGATAAGTTTTTTGTTCAATAAGCTTCTCTGTACCCCTGTGGAGTAAGCCAATGTGAGGATCTGATTTTGTTATTACTTCTCCATCTAATTCAAGGATAAGGCGAAGCACACCGTGAGCGGCTGGATGCTGTGGCCCAAAATTTAGCGTCATATTTTTAAGACTAACTTCTGTCACCTTCTCCCCATTTCTTAATTTCTAATTTAATTCTCATACAAGCCCTCAAACAATATAAAAGCTTCTTTATAGCTAGGAATTTTGAGGCGAAACGAAGGCGAGGAGCACGTCCTATTTCTTATAGGAGAGCACGCGCTGCCAAGTTTCAACGCTAAAATTACAGCTAGAAAGGAGCTTTTGGTCCGAGCCATGGCGATGCGAAATCAAAGTCCCTATAAGCCTGCTGTAGTTTTACCGGTTCATTTATTACTTTTTCCAGCTTTTCATCATATCTCACTTGAACGTAACCAGTTACTGGAAAATCCTTCCTTAGAGGATGGCCTGAAAATCCATAATCGGTTAGAATTCTTCTGAGATCATTGTGACCATTAAAAACTACTCCAAATAAATCGAATATTTCTCTTTCATACCAATCTGCGGCGCTAAAAATTCTTGTTACTGATGGGACGTTCTCTTTATCGCTTGCTTCTGTTTTAACAATAATTCTAATATTATTTTCTAGGCTCAGTAAATTATATACTATCTCAAATCTATGTAATCTGTCAGGAAAATCCGCCGCGAATAGATCAGTTAAAACTGTAAATCTTAGCTTTGTATTTTCTTTTAATTGCTTTAAAAGTTTTGTTAGATGTCCATGATTTACTTTAATAATAAGGTAATGATCAAAGCTTATTGAAGCGCCGAGCCCATTTTTATTGATAATCCCTTCTATTATTTCTTTTATCTTTTCTGTCATCTGAATATTGAACTTGTTCTTTTAATTTTTTTCTGCAATTGCAGAACTCCATAGAGTAAAGCCTCAGCGGTTGGCGGGCACCCTGGTACATATATATCGACCGGAACAATCTGATCACAGCCACGAACTACCGAATAGGAATAATGGTAATAACCGCCGCCATTTGCACAGCTTCCCATTGAAATAACCCACTTTGGATCTGCCATTTGATCGTATACTTTTCTAAGAGCTGGAGCCATTTTATTGGTAAGAGTTCCTGCTACAATCATTAGATCTGATTGTCTTGGGCTTGGCCTAAATAACATACCGAATCTATCCATATCGTAACGGCTAGACGCTGCTTGCATCATCTCAATTGCACAACAAGCAAGTCCAAATGTCATCGGCCACAAGGAGCCTGCCCTTGCCCATGATACAACATCATCAACCGAAGTGAGTAAATAGCCTTTATTATTAAGTTCATCTGGTAAAATAAGTTTATCTACATCTGATCCGTATTTTCTTACTCCCATTCAAGCGCTCCTTTTTTCCATTCGTACCAAAGTCCTATTGTAAGTATTCCAAGGAATACCATCATAGACCAGAACCCTACTATACCAATTTTTTTCAAAGATATCGCCCAAGGAATTAAAAATGAAATTTCTAAATCAAAAATGATAAATAATATAGCAACCAAATAAAAACGAATATCGAATTTACCTCTCGCATCCCCTTCAGAATCAAAACCACATTCATAAGGCGATAATTTATTTTTTGAAGGTTTAGAACGAGCAAGCAATTTTGGCAATGTAAGTATCACGCATGAAAGCGCAATAGCTACACTAAAGAAAATAAATATTGGATAATAGCTTCCAGCAATATTAGTAAAAATTTGATACATATTAGATCAACCTATTTTAGTAATAAAATTATTCATGCTGACTATGATCTAAACATTTTTTCAGTGAATATATTAGCACTATCCTTATTAGCATCAAAATAAGCAACAATTTTGGCTTGAAAATTCTGTTTTATATTCTCGAGAACCCATAATTTAAAATAATGGAGATCTGCATGTATTACATTATCGAGTTGCTTATCTTTAATTTGAAGATCTTTTTCAAATGTTTTCTCACGGATCGCCATATCATAAGCGACTTCTTCTTTAGATTTTTCTTTGATTAAATCAATAGCTACAGAAAGTTCCTTTTGTGCTTTTTGTGCATTTAAAAGCTGCTGCCCCGCTTCTTTATAGATTTTTTCAGCATCATCAATTTTTTGCTTTATATGAATTTGAGCATTAGTTAGAAAAGATGATATTGTTCGTACTGATGGCTTAATAACAAGAATAACAAAAACTACAAAACAAATAGCTAAATAAAAATGTTCATCCATTTAACTACTCCCCTTTTGTGGTTTCTCTGAATTGAAAACTTTAACTACAAACTGATCTAACAAAAATTTTGATTCTTTTTCCATATCAATAGCAAAATCTCTTTTTGCATTTTCAATTTCTTTCTTTGCTTGTTCAATTTTAATTATATGCTCGTCTGAAAGCTCTTCCAGCCTTTTTGTACATTTCTCGTCAAATTCCAAAATAGCCTTTTTATGCATTTCAGCTGCATCTAAATATGCTTTTTTAATTTCATCTTTATATTTTTCATTTAAAGAAGCTGTCTCAAGCTGCATTTTCTGTGCATCTTGCAAAAACTTCTCTATACGTTTCTGCCTTGCGTTAATAGAAGTTTCTAACCTAGGTATAAATATATACTTAAGGCCAAAAAACAGAATCGCAAGGCAAATAACAAGCCAAAAAATCTGAGACGAATAAGTTGCAACTTCAAGCTGCGGCATAATAACCCATATGTTTTAAGAGAATATTAGTAGCATTGCTATTACAAATGAGAAAAGACCCATAGCTTCAGCAAGCCCAGCTCCTATAAGAGCCATTCTTTGTAATTGATCTGATGCTGAAGGATTTCTAGCGATTGAGCTTAAGAGTGAGCTAAAAATATTACCCACACCAATAGCTGCACCAACCATGCCAAAAGCCATGAATCCTACACCGATATATTTTAATGACATTAGTTCCATAATATTACTCCTTAGTTGTTAAAATAATTAATGCCCATTTATTGCGTCATTTAAATAGGCAGAAGATAGTATAGCAAAAATATATGCTTGAAGAATTGCCACGAATACTTCAAACCCTATTAATACTATTATTAGTGGCATAGGTACAGCTTTCAAAAAAAGAGAAAGTGAGACCATGAAACCTGCCAAAACTTTTAGTAACACATGCCCAGCTATCATATTAGCCGTAAGCCTTAAAGAAAGGGTTACAGGTCTTGCTAAAAATGTGAATAATTCGATTACTATAATAAGTGGTGCTAGCCATAAAGGTATACCATTTGGCACAAATATTTTCAAAAAATGTGTGCCTTGCTTTATAAAACCAGTAATTAATATGGTAAAAAAAACAATCATACCTATGAAAAATGTAACTACTATTTGACTTGTTGCTGTATAGCTATAAGGAATCATCCCGAATAAATTACAGTATAAGATAAAAATAAATATACAAAAAATAAGCGGAACAAAATCTTTCCCCTTCGCTCCAACGCTCTGATCAATCATATCTGCAACCATCTTATAGATAGATTCAGTGACTAAATGTGTTTTTGAAGGAATTCCTTGCTCATTAGCTTTAACAAAAGAAAATAGAAATAAAATTGAAAATGTAACCACCAGCATAACAAGGCTAGCATTAGTAATGCTAACATCATAACCTAGTAGTTCAAGTTTGACCAAGGGTTCTATCCTAAATTGCTCGAGTGGATTATGCGCCATTACCTACTTCACATTCTCATATATTAATTTCATTCCAGCTATTAAACTGAATATCAAACAAATTATCAACAAAATTGGCTTAGTATCGAAGATTTTATCTAAACTTACGCCAAGAACTGTGCCTACAATACCGCTTCCTACTATATCAGTAGATACAGAAAGCAAAAGCTCTGATTTACTAGGTTTCTTATTTTTTGTCATAATGACGCACCATTTTCAGCTCAGTCTATGAGTTTTATCAGAATAGTTCAATAAAAAAAGAGCCTGCACATAATGTGGCAAGCTCTTAAATGGTAGTTTCTTATACTTTATTGTTAGTGATCACCATTGACAGGAAAATTTTCTGTGCCCATAAGATCCACGCACTCTTCATGTTGATCATATATCCCCATATCTTTAAGAAGGTCTGCATCTTCTATCATTCCTACATCTAAATCTCTTATTTCATTTTGATCATCATTAACTACGCCTTGCGCTTGCGGTAACTCAGCAAGTTTAACTTCTACTTCAGCTCTCTTAATATCCATCAATTTTTGATCCTCTTGTAGTTTAGCACGCGATTCAAGCAAGCTAGCAGAATCAGAAAAGAATGTTGGAGATACTGATAGACGAGGTGTATCTTCATCAGATTCATTGCCTGAATCTATTAGAGCTGAATGTTCAGCAACCACTATATCATTAACTGATGCTGTAACAGCAAGTGATTCAAGATGTGCTGAATCTTCTACTGAAGAAGCTGCAATTGGAGCTACGGAAGACTCTGCTACTGGAAAGGTTGCCATTGAAGTATTAACTACAACAGACGAATGATCGGCCTCTTTCTCAACTGGCTCTACTACAACTACTAGAGCTGGTGCTTCTACTGAAATATCTTGATTGTCTTTAGACATATATATAACCTCTGGTTTTTTAAAGGATTTATCTCACCTATTTGATTTTCATATTAGGTGTATAATTGATACTAAATCACCGTATAATTTATTGCAAAAATATTGATAGTTAATTTTTTTATTATTCTTAAAGCGCGAATCTTTAATACCATGCTAGATAGATTGAAAAACTATGTTAGTATATTTTCTTCAAGGTGGATTATATAATGTTAAAATACATAAAATCAGCTATTATAATACTAAGTCCCAGATTAAATCTGACAAATGATTTTAAAGGCAGGGTTGCGCAAGCGTATACTACATGCGTGAGTAAAGCTGAGTCCTGTAAAAATCGTTGGGATCATTTAAAAATGAGACTTGGTATTAGTTTAATAATTATTTTTTTGAGCTCCTCTTGTATGGCTGCTGAATGCGTAGTTTTATTACATGGTTTTGGTAGAAGCAGTTCTTCTCTTAAGAAGATCAATAACAAGCTTGAAGAACATGGGTACAGGACAGTAAACATAAATTACCCCTCAAGAAATTATCATATTTTTCAGCTTGCTGAACAATTCGTTCTTCCAAGAATTGAAAAAGAAATTGAAACTTGCAGCAAAGTCCACTTTGTGGGATACTCAATGGGCGGCATAATCACAAGGTATATTTTAGCAAATCATAGGCCAAAAAATTTAGGCAGGGTTATACTCTTAGCATCGCCTAATCAAGGGACTGAAGTTGTTAATAGTTTAGGAAAATACCTCTGGTTTCAGACTATCTTCGGGCCAGGCGTTCTTGATGTTAGCGTCAACTCCCCATTCTTAAAAAGCTTACCTAGCACAGTTGATTATGAAACTGGAGTAATAAGTGGCAATTTTTCTGTAAATCCCATTTCCTCTCTATTTCTCATACCAGGCGATGATGACGGCACTGTAAGCGTGGAAAACACAAAAATAAATGGCATGAAGGATCATATTACAATTCGTTCTTCCCATTTCATGCTTTTGTATAATGATGAAGTAGCAGAAGAAATAGAATATTTCATCAGGAACGGCTCATTCCGCCATAAAATTAATTTGATTGACTGAATAAGAAAATTTAACTATCTTGCTGCTGCTTTTTGGTATTCAAACCAGAGAATTATTAATAGCAATTTATGAGATATAAATATGGAAAACACTCTTAAATATATATCAGCATTAGGTATTAGCGCTCTTATGTCGACTTCAGCACTCGCATGTGAAGCAGGCTGCGAAGACCATAAGGGGAAATTTTATGTAGGTGGTGATGTTGGAATATCTGCCCCACTTAAAGCAAAATTTGAGGATAAAGATACAAAATCTATCTTCTCAATTAAAAAAACGCCAATGTATACAGGAAAAGTCGGCTATAGAATTACCCCTGATATTGCTATTGAATTTGCATATGATTATAAACCAACTTACAAACTTGGTGTTAAACTTCCAGAATCTGCTGGCGGAGAGCAAGAAACTACCCGCGCTAGAAGCGATGCATATATGTTAAATTTCATATATAATATGAAAGAACTCTCTGGGTTCCAGCCGTATTTCATGGTAGGAGCAGGGATTGTACAGGTTAAAGTTAAAGAAGTTGCTATTATCGGTTCATCCGGACCTTTCACAAATTTTGACAAA
Source organism: uncultured Rickettsia sp. (assembly GCA_964409695.1). GTDB lineage: Bacteria > Pseudomonadota > Alphaproteobacteria > Rickettsiales > Rickettsiaceae > JABDAD01. The sequence goes on from CAYPDX010000005.1 coordinate 19,618, forward strand.
TTTAGATCATTAAAACACACATCAAATTCATTTTCTTGGCAGGTTGGACTTGGTGTTAGTAAAGCTCTTACTGAGAATTTAAAAATAAACATATCCGGTATGATACAAATAGCTAATGATGTTGTTGTTAAGTATCGCTCATTTGATCAAGATGCCTCTGTTGCAAATTTTACGACACGTGGTTCAGCTGAAAACATATATAAAACAGGAAAAGTTAAAAAGACATTTGGTCTAGCTGAGGCTTCGATTGGCTTCACATATGATTTGCCGTTTTAATACAAATATAAAATAATCTACCTGACAAAATGTTGATTACATTTTGCCGTCTCATCAAAAACCTCGTCATCCCGCACTTGATGCGGGATCCACTCTTCTTTATAACAAATCAAACGATTGGTTGTTTTAGAAGAAAAAGACTGGACCCCGGCTCAAGGCCGGGGTGACGGCGTTTCTGAAGAATACTGTTATTACAAAATTTTTTTGTCTGGCAGTGAATAAAACACAGGCACAATATGAAGGACGACAATCTATATGACATTCTAAATATCCCTGAGAATATTATTTTGGAACAGAAAAATAATATTAATCACTGGCTTACGCTTACAAAATCTGAGTTAAATACTGAAAAAAAACTGAGCCATATAAGCCGCTCTATTGAAATAGTGAATAAATTTCACTCATATTTTCATTTTGAACAATCCTTTTGCTACACTTTATGCGCATATATTTTACATTTAAAAAATGATCTACCAACAAGGGATGAATATTTTGGTAAGGCTCTTTTCCAAGACCGCATGAATAATATAGCCATAGATTTTTGTAAAAATATTGATGACGGAGGCTTAGAATGGGTATTTTCCTACAGCAGAAACTATCAATATGAATCAAAATTTTTGCAATTCGCCATTGGAAATTTTGAAAAAACACAGGAAATTGAACTACTCGATCAGCTTATAGAACTTGCGCTTACTAAGCAAATTAGCAAAGCTAAGGTCTTGCAAAAAAATGTAAGCTTTAATTCCCATCGCTTATATATTGCGCAAACTATTATTGCCATTGGTTTCAATGACTTAGATCTATCACTTGATAAGATTAAATATGCAATAAGTCTGCTAGAGAGTTCTCATAAAAAATATCACCAATATGCTGGCGAACTCTATGGAAAAAGAGCTATTATTTTTGATGAACTTGGGCTTAGTGATTTATCAAAAAATGATAAATATAAATCGCATGATTTAATCCCCGTTTAGGCTATTAGATATACCATTTCCCAGATAAATTAGACGAATGGTTTTATGGCGAAGATTACGCAGCCTATTCTTCATATGTAAGCACATCTGAAATCCGCGAAAATTGTTTAGATAATTTAAAAATAGGCAATAGTATTAAAAAAAAAGGCCGCGCATATGGCGGCCTTTCTATTAGAATATTAAATTCGAAAATTAGAGTTCGAATCTAACACCAGCAGTTACGTCATGACTTCTTAGATGAATTTTTTTATCTATAGAATTTGTTGCATCTGAGTAGTTAGTTTTTAAAGCTCTTGTTGAACCATAATCATTGAATGTATAAGCAACATCAATCATTACACCTTCAGACGCAGCAAAACCAACACCAGCTGTTACTAAATAGTTAACATTACCAGTTTTCTTTGCTTTTGTATTATATGTAAGTCCATTAGATGTTGTTCCTGTTCCTTTAGCACCTAATTGAGTGTATCCAAGACCAGCACCACCGAATACTTTACCAGCTTCAAAATCCCAAACATCAACTAAGCCTTTAAGTGTTAGTGACATAGCTGTGAATTTGATTTTTTCGTTATATACTGTACCAGCTTTGTAGTTTTGCTTTCCGCTAAAATGGTTTGAAAGAACAAACTCTGTACGGACATTATCCATAAGATATGTACCTACACCTAGATCAGCTACAACATGGTTTGTTGATTTTCCTTTTTGACCATCATATGTTAGTTTTGGAAGAAAGGATACACCAGCATCCACACGTGCGTAGAACATTGCATCATTAGCCATAGCTGAAGTAGAAAGAGCTGCAACTGCAGCAACAAGTAAGATTTTTTTCATAATTTTTCCCTTTTTGTTTATTATCAAGTATTTATTAGAACCACTTGATCGTGATACTGCAAGGTTTATAACATATAATTAGAGTAGAGAAAGCTTAAACATTATCTTTGATGTATAAATTAGTAAATATTCAACAAGAACTGTTGTATTTTTGCACTTTTATTCTTGCTATAAAAAAAGGCCGCGCGGGGCGGCCTTTCTATAAATCTTATAACTTATAAGAAATTTAGCGGGTAGAATTATAGCTCAATTCTAACACCAGCAGTTACGTCATGCGTTCTAAAACGAAGAGCTGAACCGGTCTGTGTTACACCAGCTGTATTTTTGAAGTTCTTTGTTTTACCATGATCATTGTAAGCATAAGCAACATCAAGCTTAACACCTTCAGCAACATCAAATGCTGCACCAGCTGTTACAAGGAAGTTCATGTTGTTTTTCTTTTTAGCTTTGTAAGAAGCTGTTGGAGTAACTACACCAGCAGCTGTTGCTGTGTTGTAAGGACCCTTAGCGCTTAATTGAGTTAGGCCAAGACCTGCACCAACAAATACATCACCATATCCAAAATTATATACATCAGCTATAGCTTTTACAGTAATAGATGTAGCTTTAAATTTTGCTTTAACTGAGTTTGTGCTTACAGCATCTTTAGACTTGAAGTTTTCTTCAGCATTAAAATGATTTGAAATATCAAGTTCAGTACGGAACATATCTGTTAAATACATACCAGCACCAAGATTAGCAACCATATGGTTTGTTCTTTTTGCTTTTAACTTTGCAATTCCTGTTAGTCCAAATGTTGTGCTTGCTTTTGGCATAAATGATACGCCAGCGTCAGCACGAACATAGAATTTTTCATCTGCCATTGCTGAAGTAGATAGAGCTACAACTGCAGCTGTAAGAAGTAATTTTTTCATAATTTTGCCTTTTTGTTTATTATCAAGTATTTATTAGAACCACTTGATAGTGGATACTGCGGCGTTGTATAGCAAGATTAAAACTATTTGGGAAGTATTATTGAAAATTCTCTGATAATTAGTAAAAATTTTGAAATAACTGTTGTATTTTTGCATCAATATATTATTTTTTGAAAAAGTGGGGCGAACGATCGGTCTTGAACCGACGACCCTCAAAGCCACAATCTGATGCTCTACCAACTGAGCTACGTCCGCCACATAATCCCAAGTCCCATTTTTAAATTATCTAAACAATTTTCGCGGGTCTCGGCTGCGCTCACCTATGAAGAATAGGCTTTGCATCCTCGCCCTAAAAATCATTTGTCTAATTTAATCCGGTACTTGGTACAAAAACATATTTCTAGCTTAAAAAATGAAAATTTGCAAGAGAGTTCTTTCTAGTACGATACAGAATAAAAAAATTTCCACAATAACGGTATACGTCAGAAACGCCGTCACCCCGCACTAGATAAGGGGTTACTTTTTTTCTTCTACTTATGAGATAAGTTATTATTTGCTAAGAAAAAGGCTGGATCCCGCATCAAGTGCGGGATGACGAGTCTTTTTAACGAGATTTCAAAATGCAATCAACATTTTTATCATTTAGTGAATATAGCAATCAGAATTCCACCTTTGTACCTATAATAAACAAAGTCCCCTTATGCGATTGTTTTTTTGCGTTAATAACGTTTTTATAACCACTCGCTTTGAAATATGTCACTTCTGCATAAGGCAATAATCCTGGAGCTAATTTGTAATCCGCTCCTAAAGTTGCTGCAGTCAAACTATTCTTATTATGACCACTTGTTATAAAAGTTAAGCTTGTACTAAGCTTTGCAAATTTATATCTTCCGCCTATTCCGTAAACTTCTGATGTTCTATTTAGATCTTGTGATGATGTTAGACTTTTCATATAATTTCCATACGAACCTGATACGGAAAATTTACCATAATCTACCTGCGCACCTAGCATATAGTTTCTTAGATTTTTAACTTTAGGATTTAATGCCAGGCCATATTTTGTTATTCTTGTAATTGCTTTATTATCTCTAGGACTTGCTTTTCCTCTCCCCATCTCTCCTACTGCCGATAATTTTATACCAAAATCTTTCGCTAAAGATGCTTTATAGGTCAGGCCTCCAGAAACGCCATTTTTAACAGCATATATATAATTATTTGATGATGGCCCTCCGCCATGCACTGGGACATGATTTAGAGTAGAATAACCAACATTTGAGCTATCTGGCACATAACTTATGCCAAATTGAAATCCTTTAACTTCTGGGGTATAATATGTAATTTTTCTTGAAAACTCGCTTTGGTCTCCTATTCTCATTTTTTGATCTAGAAAACTACCGTAATTCATAACTAAAGGAATACCGCCAAGAATATCTCCTCTCACCCACACATCCCACATTCCAGCCGTAGCTGTAGCAATCGAAAATGGCGATATTCTCATTTTTGTCATTGCACTTTTGTCCGAACCAACTTCTAAACGCCCACCATCACTTTCAAAATAAATACCTGATTGAAACTTCCTTGAAGATCGCGCTGTTGTTGCAATTGCTATTTTTGCTCCATATAAAAAGCCACTGTCTAATTTATTAGACACATCCGCGGCAAGATTTGCTGTCGAGAAAAATGCATTATTTTTTACATTTCTAGTAAGTTTTTCTGATGAATTAGATTTTAGATACCCTGCTTGAAAATCGAATTGGCCAGAAAGCTTTGCGACCAAATCATTTGCAAAAACAGAGGAAGCCTCTAATAAACACGATGAAATTACAATAAACTTTATAGTTTTTTTAATGATTTTTACAAAATTTATCATAATTTTCTCCATAGTTAAATATATGAAATATACTTATACAGATATGCTGAGTAAGTTTCAAATGGAATTTAAATAAGACAATTCCCAGATTAAATCAACTAGTGATTTAATCTGGGATAATAGTACTAGTTTACAGACACGGGAAAATCCAGGCTCCAAATAACATCCCTTAGGAAACCAATATCAAATTGATTCGCTGAATTTTTATAATCAACTTTTCCTGCCATTTCAGGCGTTTCATAAATCATAATATTACTTAATATTGCAAAATATATGTCGCTTGCTGGAATGTAACCATGTTCGCTTCTAATAGCTACAGCCCTTCCTGAATGGTAATAAACTATCCTTCCATCGTCAAGAGTGTGAATATATACTCCATAACCGCTCATAACATTCTTAACGAATGAATCATGTGCTTCAGTGTATGGCGTTGTCATTAATTTATAAGAATATTCTGAAACAACATCTCCATTATGGAAGGCTCTGTTCCATTTTACAAGATCCGAAACTGTTGAAATAACACCTCCATCTGAAAATGGTACAACGAAGAAATCAACCTTAGCTGGAATAAATTTTGGATCTATACCTGTTGGAATTGCAAAATATCTTTTTGGGAAATTAGGAAGCTGATCATTTTGAAATTTTACAGCCTCATCAAAACTAGCCATTCTAGTATCATTCATCCCAAGTGAATCAAAGAATTCATTCCTAAATATTGATGCTATATCTTGTTTTGTTAAAGATTCGATAATTATACCTAGGAAAAAATAACCTGTATTTGTATATAGATACTTAGTTCCAGGCTCATGAGTTAAAGGAGTTTGAGCTGCAAACTCTGCTATTAGATGTTTTATTTTATTATGACCAATTGCAATATCAAATTTTAAAGCTGGAATATATTCAGCAATTCCACTTGTATGAGTTAAAAGCTGATGAATCGTCACTTTATTCGCCCATGCTGGCATTGGGGTATTAGTCCACCAATCCGAATCTGATGGCAAGAATTTTGCTAAAGTATCTTCAACAGATAAGATTCCTCTCTCTTGAAGCCTTAAAATCATGGCGGCCGTCATCTGCTTTGTACCCGAAGCAATTGGCATTTGTTGTTTTTCTTCTAAATTAATATTTTTTTCTCTATCGAAAAATCCTTGAGCGCCATGCGCTATAATTTTATCATTATGAGCAACCAAATAGGTAGCGCTTATATCTTTATGATTTGTAAAAAATTCGCTAAATTTTTTATTCGCCTCATCATTTAAACTAGAGCCCGTACAAGCAACGAGAATAAATAATAATATACCTAAGAATTTTGAATGTAATTTCATAAAGACTACCTTATTATTGTTTGTTTTTCTTTTCTATTTCATTCCTTACAGATGGAGAGAGCATAATATTTAGCTCTTTAAGCTGTTTATCCTCAACATAGGCTGGTGCATCCATAAGTAAATCCTCAGCTTGTTGATTTAATGGAAATGCTATTACTTCCCTGATATTTGGTGCATCAGCTAGCAGCATCACCATTCTGTCAATTCCTGGGGCAATCCCACCATGTGGTGGCGCTCCGTAAGTAAACGCTTTGATCATGCCACCGAATCTTTTATCCACAGTTTCTCTACTATAACCTGCAATCTCAAACGCTTTATACATAAGCTCTGGCTTATGATTTCTAATAGCTCCGCTTGAAAGTTCTATACCATTACAAACTATATCATATTGATATGCTGTTATTTCAAGTAATTCTTCCTTAGTTTTGGCATTAGTTAAAGCATCAATTCCGCCATGAGGCATTGAGAATGGATTATGACTAAAATCTATTTTATTCTCTTGCTCATTCCATTCATAAAATGGGAAATCTACGATCCAACAGAATTTGAAGCAATTTTCCTCAATTAACCCAAGCTCGTGTCCAAGCTTAATACGAACCTTGCCAGCAAGCTTTGCTGCCTTAAGTTCAGAATCGCTAGAGAAAAATACGCTATCTCCCGAGTTAAGCCTAGCTAATTTTTTTAATTCTAAAAGCTTTTCCTCGGTTAAAAATTTGGCAACAGGACCTTTAGCAGACCCATCTTCAGCAAATTGGATGTAGCCGAGACCACCAGCGCCTTCTGATATAGCAAATTCTATCATTGAATCAAAAAACTTTCTAGAAAGAGCCGAAGCTTTTGGAGCAGGAATTGCTCTAACAACGCTACCCTTCTTGATATTTTCGCGGAAAATTGTGAAGTCAGAATCTTTAAATATTTCCGTAACATCAGAAATTTCTATTGGATTACGCAAGTCTGGTTTATCTGAACCATACTTAAGCATCGCATCACTATATTTTATTCTTGGGAATGATATTCCAGTTACTGATTTATTTTTTGCAAATTTCGTAAATACACCATGCATAACTGGTTCAATAGCAGCAAAAACATCATCTTGTGTTACAAAAGACATTTCAACATCTAATTGGTAAAATTCACCTGGTGATCTATCTGCCCTCGCATCTTCGTCCCTAAAGCATGGAGCAATTTGAAAATATTTATCAAAGACAGAAACCATAAGCACTTGTTTGAATTGCTGAGGAGCCTGCGGGAGAGCATAAAATTTCCCAGGATGCATACGGCTCGGTACCAAAAAATCCCTAGCCCCTTCAGGAGAACTTGCTGTTAAAATAGGAGTTTGAAACTCCATAAAACCTTGATCTGTCATAAGTCTTCTTACTTCAGCTATAACTTCAGACCTTAAAATAATATTTGCGTGAAGGTTTTCACGTCTTAAATCTAAAAATCTATATTTGAGTCTTAAATCCTCAGGAGCATCCTGATCCATATTCACCATAAAAGGTAAAGGTTCCGCTTCTGACTCAAGAATATAACTATCTACTCTAACTTCTATCTCACCGCTAGGTAATGCTTTGTTTATGGTTTCGGCTGAACGAGCCACCACTTCGCCTTCAATAGTGATTACACTTTCAGAACGAAGCCTTGAAGCAACATCCATCAATTCTTTATTATTATCAGTAAAAAGTAGCTGGGTGATACCATAATGATCTCTAAGATCAATGAATAGTAAATTACCATGATCTCTCCTTCTATGGACCCAACCTGATAATTTTACTTTCTTTCCAACATTTTCTGATCTAAGTTGTCCACAATTGTGACTTCTAAACTGATGCATAATTTTTTCTTATACTTACAAGATAATAAGCTATATATATTAAATGAATAACCAAGGCAAATAAAAATGTTAATTATCACAAGTACATTAGAACTTGAAAAACTAGTAGAACAGCTCCAAAACGAAGCCCTTATTGGGATTGATACAGAGTTCGTAAGGAGAACAACATATCATGCAAAATTGGGATTAATTCAAATTGCTACAAAAACAAACACATATCTTATCGATCCACTTAAACTTGACCTAACTTGCTTTGGAAAAATACTATCTGATAAGAAAATTACAAAAATCTTTCATGCCCCAAGCCAAGATGTTGCGATTTTTCATCAAATACTTGGGATTTGCATTAATAATGTTTTTGATACTCAAGAAGCTGCAAAATATTGTGGTATAAAGCCTCAAATAAGCTACCAAGAAATATGCAAAATAGTTTTAGAGGTAGAGATTGAAAAGGAACAGCAATTTAGAGACTGGTTGGAAAGGCCAATAGCCGAAGATATGCTTATTTATGCAGCGCAAGATGTTCAGTATTTACTTCCATTATATGAAAGACTTAAAAAGGAAATGCAGGCCTATTACTCTGTTGAAAAATTTCTTTCAAATATGGAAATCTATAATGACAAAGAATATTATAAGCCAAATATTGAAAAACTAGTTCATAAAATTAGAGCAGAGAATAAATCTCCTAAATTTGTACATAAATTACAAATGATAACTGCTTTCAGAGAAGAGGCGGCTGCAGCTCAAGATGTTCCTCGCCAATATATTTTAAAGGATGAAGATATAGTTTTAATTGCAAAAAAACTTCCTCAAAATACTGAAGATTTCAAAAAATTAGGCATAAGCTCAAAACTTACATCCTACCATATGCAAGAGTTATTTGATCTGTGTATTGGGATAAAAGAAATTGGATGATCCTATAGCGAATTCATCTATGTACTTATACGCCTAGGAACATGAGTAGTTTTACCTTCAACCCTTGCTTTATGGGTCTCTACAAATTTACCCGAATGCCCGTTAGCTTGTTTCTTATGCGAAGAATTATGAGAGGCACTTTTTTCATCTCCCTTTACTGGCCCTGAAACTTCATGACCTTCCTTAAGCACATGACGAGCAATTGCATTATCCTTAGAAGCGTCGTGGCTTGTTTGCTTAGAGAGAACATTCAAATCAAGATTTAACGGTTTATTTTCTGGTAGTGGAGCTTGTCTAAAAATCTTCACCCTTACAAATTCTCCAGCTGAATCAATTGCAGATTTGATTTTATTGAAAAATTTATTTTCAGAAATAGGTTTATATTTGAATTTTAAGAACCCTTCCTTAGCCTCTTGTTTTTCTTTGTATTCCTCACCAGTTTTTACGTAATCACTCTTATAAATCATTAAATCAGCTCTTCCCCATTGGGAAGATTTAGTCCAAGCTGGTTTCTCAATTCCGGGACTTAAATCCACAAATTCTGTTGGGTTACTTAGAATAAATCGATCTCCAACTTTATCTAAGAACTTATTACGAAACGCAAAATTTTCTGCATAAGAAGGGTGCGTCGCAGACCCAACATACACACATGGACGCCCATTTATATAATGTAATTTACTTGCATCAACTTTTCTCGCTCCAGACCTACCATGAGAAAAAGTTTGCATATGGTCTACTCCGGCTTTTCCACTATCATCTATTTTTACCTTAACATATACACCTTCCCAATCACCAGCGTGTACAGCAAAATCTTTAAGTTTTTTAGACAATTTCTCTGGCAAGAGTTTATATAACCAATTAGTCCCAGGAATCGCACCGCTTAAAGGATAGAAACATTCATATCTAATAATCGCTCCATCTTTAGTAGGGACATATGAAGTATATACAGGAGCTTTAACCTCTCTACCATCCGGTTTATTACCACCTATATCTACTTTTTCTCCAAGTTTATAACCAAATTTTTTCTCATTGAATGTCAAAAGATGATCAATAGATCTTTTTGTACCGCCTCTACCTGATTCTAATTTGTTTTCGTTCTCAAGATAATCTATAACAGGCTCCTTTTCAAAACCCTTAATATCAAATTCACCTCCAGGAAAGAAATTATGTTGTATTAGATCATATTCGGCGAATTCATCATCATTTAATTCTGTAGGATGTTTTCTATAATGCTCGATCTTTGCCGTTAGAACATTCTTTGCATATTCTTCCGGAGAAGTAGGAAAGATATACTCATCCTTGTCAAAACAAAAATTAGGGCAAAATTTTGCTGTTATTTCTTTCTTATGATCTATAGCAAATTGCTGAGCTGCAGTTTTTGACATATATAACTCTAATAATTTGTAGATATAGTACAATCTCATGAGCTCTTCTAACATTACTAGATAGAATTATTTAAGATAAATTTTTATGAAGAGTGTAAAAAAACAATAATTTTATGAGGGAGCTACAAGAACTTTATTACTTCTCAACAAAGAAGTATACAGAATCTTTCATTTGTCATTTTATTATAATAGCAACTCAAAATGCAAATTTATGTCTAAACCAACAAGAGAAGAAATTATTGCACTAGGTGATGCAATAGATCAAAAAGGCTTAGATAGAGTCAAAGCTTTTGTAAAAGAGGCAGAAGAAAGAAAAGTGTCAGGACATGCCAGAAATACTAACTCTGTAGATGAAGCTGCCTTTGCTAAGGTAACATCTTTAGTTGGGAAAATAAGGAAACAAACAACTAAAACTGGACATACAAGTACACCATTACCTCAGGAGAAAACGATGTCGCTAGGTGCACAACGCTAAAAAAAAAGTCTGGATCCCGCATCAAGTGCGGGATGACGAGTTTTTTTGACTAATCAGTAAAATGCAATCCAATTTTGGATCTTGATATTACTACTGCCTGCGGTCTCCGAAGAAACGTAGCATATATAAGAAAAGATTCAAGAAATCCAGGTATAGAGTAAAAGCTCCTACAATAGCATATTTTTGAGCAAATTCTCCACCACCGACGCTATAATACATATCTTTTAAACGTTGCGTATCCCAAGCAGTAAGACCCATAAAAAGGAACACTCCAAGGAATGAGAGAGCGAAATCCACAGCAGGACTTTGCATAAACATATTCACAAGCGAAGCTATAATTAAGCCAAAGATTCCCATTCTTAAAAATGACCCCATAGATGTAAGATCACGCTTTGTTGTATAACCATATATGCTCATAGAGCCAAACGTACCAGCTGTAATAAAGAAGGTCTTAGCTATAGAAGCCCCTGTATATACAAATCCAAGAGTTGAAAGTGATATACCCGTCACCGCCGCATATACCCAAAAAAGCATTTGCGCTTTCTCTATGCTCATCTTGCCAATACCAAAGAAAAAATACATTGCGATTCCAATTGGCGCAAAAAGAACAAGGTATCCAAGTCCTGTATAACCAATTAACATTCCATTAGGAGCTATATTAAAAACTAGCTGCGCTAAAGCAGGTATGGACATAAAGCCATATGCCATAATTGCCGAAATCATAAGACCCATAGTCATGATATTATATATATTGAGCATATATTTTCTAAGACCTTCGTCATAAGTCTGACGACTGCTAGTTGCGAATACTCCGCTAAACATGTTTGATGCCATAATCTACCTATTTTTTATTCTTATAGTTATAATATAGTTATTAATTATCGTTTTTGCAAGAGGTTCAGATAATACCAACTTATAAGTTAGGTAAGATATTTAATTTATAACAAAATTAAAATTCTAGAAAAGTCTTTGTTTGATAAGAAAGGCCATATGACACATTCCGTACGCAAGGCCCAAAAAATTGGTATACCAAAATTGAAAGAGCAAAAAAAATTGTCTATTGATATAAAAAGCTTAAATCCAGCACTAATGAAGACTGGCACGACATAAAACAAAACCTTATCCGAAGCTATTATACTTTCCAAGCTACATATAGAAGCTATTAATACTAGAGTAGAAAACCTAAACGCTTTTCTTTTTCAGTTGATTTATGAATTTAGAGAAATCTTGTACATTCATAAAATCCTTATAAACAGAGGCGAATCTTATATAAGCAACTTCGTCAATCCCAGCAAGTTCTGTTAAAATTAAATCACCAATTTTACGGGTTGGAATTTCTACTTCTGTACCAGACTCAAGTATTCCGCATATATGGTTCACAATCCTATCAACCTGCTTATCCTCAGCATTTCTTTTTCGCATAGCAGTTGCTATAGAATTATATATTTTGCTCTTTTCAAATGGCTTTTTAATACCGGATCTTTTTATTACGTATAATTCTTTGAGATGAGGAACCTCATATGTAGAAAATCTTACTTTACAGTTTGAACAATATCTTCTGCGCCTTACTGAAAGCGAGCTTCCAGATGTTCTTGAATCTTTAACCACTGTTTCTTCATTGTAGCAAAATGGACATTTCATCTTCTATTCCTTATATGGCGTATAAGAACTATCAAATATTCTCTTAGACAATAGATATATAACATATGACGTTGTACTAATTGATAAAATAAATATGGTAAATTTTACAATAGTATCAGAATGTATTCGAGTTGTAATAAAGTTAATAATAGCAATAATTGAATAATAAAAAGTCCCAAAAATGGAACCAGCCGTTCCATTAACTTTAGTGTAATCTTCTAATGAGTATCTGAGTACAAGTGGCATAACTACGCTAAAACTTACTGACTGCAACACAATCGGTATTATTAATATTATTCTAGCTAATTCATTAGAAATATAGCTATAAGACCATAGAGTTCCTAAAATAACAAGCATTGTACAGCTAAATAAGCTTAATTTTAAGCCCATTTCTATTATTTTTTTTCCGTCGATCAATTTTTGAGCTTGTCTAGTAAAGATACTTCCGCACATACTAGATACGCTTAAAAGAAGAATAATAAAACCATAACTCGAAGGATGAAAATGTAATTTAGAAATAAAAATAAATGGTGCTTCAACGTAAAAACTATACATAATGCCATTAAAAGCACCTATTATACAGCCATAGAATATAACTCTTTTATCCCTAATCATCATAGAGAATATTTCTCTAAAATTCTCCCTGTGCTCCCCTTTATATCGATTTGTTTCTGGAAGCTTAAAAATTATACCAAGATAAACTAAAAAAACTATGGAGAATAAATATACAAAATTATATCTCCAGCCAACAAGCTCTACTATATAGCCACCAATTAATGAACCAATAGCAGGCATTATGGCAATACCAACAGCAAGACTTGCATATAGTTTTGATAAATCATTTCCTCTATAAGAATCTCTTGCCATGGCCTGAGCTACTACAGACCCTACACTTGCTCCAAATGCTTGAATAAACCTTAGAAGGATTAGAGTATAAATATCATTCGTGAAAAAACTAAATATAGATGTAACAAGAAAAAGAGTGAGCCCAAAAATGACTACAGATCTCCTACCATATATATCAGAAGCTCTTCCAAGAATAAATATTCCAACAGCGAAGCCAAAAAAATATACACTTGAACTAGATTGAGCTAGACCTGCCTCTATGTTAAATTCTAGAGCAATATCAGGTAGACCTGTTGTATATACACTTTCCGTTGACTGAGAAAGAGCAAATAAACAGAATAGTAAAAATGCCGGCGCTCGAGCGATCATTTTAGACCATCAGACATTGAACCTGAAATGTACAACATCCCCATCCATAACTTCATAATCTTTTCCCTCAAGACGCATTTTTCCTACTTCTTTACACTTAGTCTCGCCTTTATTTACTATATAATCATTATATGAAATTACTTCTGCTCTTATAAAGCCTTTTTCAAAATCTGTATGAATAATACCTGCAGCTTGCGGAGCGAGGGTTCCCTTTGTAAATGTCCAAGCCCTTGCCTCTTTAGGACCAATTGTAAAATAACTCTTCAAATCAAGAAGTTCGTAACCAGCCTTTATCACTTTACTTAAACCTGTTTCAGCAAGCCCTATTTCTTTTAAGAAAGCTTGTTTATCTTCATCTGAATCAAATTGAGAAATTTCTTCCTCAATTCTTGATGAAATAATTACTGATTTTGCATTTTCTTTTTTGGCCTTTTCTTCAACCATTTTTGAGTATGAATTACCTGTCGCAGCCTCTGATTCCAAGACATTACAGACATATAAAATTGGTTTAGATGAAATGATTTGAAGAGAATTCAATTCTTCTTGAGTAACTTTACCAAGCAATGTTCTTGCTGCGTCGCCTTTGGCAAGGCATTCATATACAATTTCAAGTAATTCAACGAGATCTTTAAGAGATTTATCGCCTGATGCTAATTTTTTCTTTGAAGTTTGCAATCTTTTCTCTACAGACTCTAAATCTGCAAGAATTAATTCAGTTTCTACAACTTCTGCATCAAATACAGGATCCACTTTTCCATGAACATGCGTTATGTCCTGATCATCGAAACATCTTAAAACATGGATTATAGCATCAACTTGCCTAATATGACCTAGGAATTGATTACCGAGCCCTTCCCCTTTACTAGCACCTTTTACAAGACCTGCTATATCAACAAACTCCATAAGAGTTGGTATTATTTTTGCAGAGGCGGATATCTTCGCTAGCTCATTTAACCTTTCATCAGGAACAGACACTATACCAGTATTAGGTTCTATCGTGCAGAAAGGGTAATTAGCCGCAGCTGCAGCTTGCGTTGATGTTAAAGCATTAAATAAAGTTGATTTGCCTACGTTAGGAAGCCCAACTATTCCGCATTTAAATCCCATATATTACTTCTTTTTCGAATTACTATTGAGCGCGAGAATTGTTTTTGCATATTTATACCAATTACTATCAGGATAATTATGCTCAAGAACCGCCGCATATTTATTTGCCTCGTCTTTCAATCCAAGAATAATAAAACTTTCAACCATACGATATAAAGCTTCCGGAGTATGTGTTGTTGTTTGGTAATTATCTATTATTGACTGGAATCTATTTATAGCTCCAGCAGGATTTGAACGATTTTGATAATATCTACCAATCTCCATTTCTTTACCGGCCAGATGATCATTCACTAAATCAATTTTTATAGAGGCATCAAGCGCATATTTTGTGCCAGGAAATCTTGAAATTAGCTCCTCAAATGCATCTTTTGCTCTTTGAGTTAGTGCCTGATCATGATGAATATCAGAGATTTGCATATAGTAATCTAAACCTTTAAGGTAATATGCATATGCAATATCCTCATGAGTAGGATGGATTAGAATAAAATTATCAAGAACATCTACTGATTCTTGATATTGTCTCGCGCTGTACAGGCTAAAAGCTTCCATTAGTTCAGCATATGGCGTTAAATCTCCGCCTGGGTGTTGAAAATATATTTTGCCAAAATGGTCAGACGCATCTTTATAATGACCTTCTTGAAATAACTCCATTCCCTTTTTATATGATTCATAAGCAGGGATCATCATATCTTCATTTTCTTTTTTCGATTTACAACTAAATAATGAAAATACAAAAATTAGACAAATTATTTTTTTTAACATAAAATTACTCAAATATATATTAACTAAATTTATTCTAGCGATCTGTATCTATGTTTTTCTCTATATCGCGGAATATAGCGAAAAATAGGATTACTAGCATATTAGTAGAAAGCCACCACAACTGCCATACACCATAAGAAATAAGCGCAACAAAGTAGTAATTCACAAAATATCCACCACAAAAAGCCGCCCAAAAAAGATCTGGTTTTTTTCTATATATCTTCATAATACCTGAAAGCATTTTTAAAAGAATGCCAGCAAATAAAATAAGGCCGACAATTCCCGTTTCAAGCCAAAACTGCATTAAAGCATTGTGGGGATGAAGTGGTAGTGGATGCCACCTATACTGATTATAATATATCATATCTTCTTCTTCATCTACTTCTATTTCTGGCGCTGAATTAAATCCATTTCCAAAAACTAACTTTTCAAAAGCCTTCTCCGCTGTAAATTTCCATATATACAACCTATGTTTTCCTGAATCAGGAGAAGATGGATATGTATGGCATAATTCTCTTGGTGATTGCATATATGAGAAAACAGGCATAAAAACTGCGCTTGCTAATACGCCAAACATAATGAGGTACATAAAAAACATTCTAGAAAAAAACAAAGCAATAAAGGCAAGTAATCCTAATAAGAAGCCTAAATAACTTGCAAGACTATCAGAAATTCTAAGCGTGTAGGCAACAATTATAGTATATAAAAATGCTACCACCCATTTACGTCTTTTGAAGAGAACATACATTACAGGCCAAGCAAACATAGCTAGGACAGTACAACCTCTATCTAGAAAATTAATATGGAAATTCATTTTGCCGTGTGGCTGTACAAAACTTCTGAATGTTTTTGAAATAAATCCATCTGTTACATATTCAACAGCAAAGAAAACTAATGAAAACATGCTGCCAATAACAAGTGGTAGAGCAAATTTCTTATATTTATCAATTTTTTCGTACCAATTTGAATCCGTAGCAAGCATTACTGCAACTGTGAGAAGCGATACTGAAGAAAATTTAGAAAAAGCTGATAATCCTGCCGGACTCCATATACATGATAATAATAACCAAGAAAAAAATACTATCTCGTATTTATTATTTGTGATTCTTGTAAAATCTATCCTTTTATAATTTGCAAGAATGAGAAGTGTAAAAAGTATAGTTCCACCAGGAGCCGTAACTAAACCACTTAACATACTAATTGCAGGAATTAAAAAAACTAAAACTGAATATAAATTTGATATCATTTTCTAACTACATGAGATGGCGATTAATTGATAAACTGGATGTTCAACTGCAGATAATGATGGACTATTAGAGAAAAGCCAACCTCTAAAAATTTGCTTTGATGTTCCATCGAATTCGTTCTCTTTTAAAGATACTAATAATAGATTATTTTGTTTTTTATTATCCATTTTTACGCATTTTACAAGCTCTACTTCAGCTCTTCCATATGTTATTTTAGAACCAACATTTAGCGTAATTTCTTTCGAATTCGCAGTTATTTTATTCATCACAATTAATTTTGCTTTATTTACATAAGTCAATTTATCATCTGCAATTGCGAAAACATCATCTTCAACGGCAGTTTCAGCTATAGAATCAAATACGTCATTTGCTAGAGCCTGATATGAAATCAAGGACAAAACTAAGACTAAAAATCTAATAAAACTAAATAGCACGCCTATACCATAACTGCAGTCGCGTGTAAAAATATATTAAATTTAAGCAAATGTAAACAGAAGTCTAATCTGACGTGTATTGTGATGTTAAACGTTGTATAATGATACTGCTTTTAGACCGGTTGAATTGGACCCTTTGTCTCACCGCGAACAAATTGGCTAACCACTCGATTGTCACAACTATCAAGTTCAGCTGGCGTTCCACTCCAGATAATTCTACCCTCATAAATCATAGCAACCTTATCAGCTATTCTCATAGCGCTATTCATATCATGAGTTATTGTAATGCATGTTGCTCCAAGCTTATTTTTAATATCAACAATTAGTTCGTTAATAACATTAGCCATTATTGGATCTAGGCCTGTTGTTGGCTCATCAAAAAATATAATTTCAGGATTAGTACATATTGATCTTGCAAGAGAAACACGCTTTTGCATCCCTCCGGATAACTCCGATGGAAAAAGAGATAGAACTCTATTTGACAGACCAACAGCCTTCAGCTTCTCTTCAGCAAGTTCCTTTCTCTTATGAAGCGATAGCTTATATAGACGCTGGGCAAAAAATGTAATGTTTTCTTCAACAGAAAGTGAATCGAATAAAGCTCCAGCCTGAAACAAGAATCCACATTTTTGTAACATAGAAGCTCTGTCATTAGATGAAAAATCACTTGTATCTTTTCCATCAACAAATATTTTACCAGACGTTGGCTTTAAAAGACCAATAATAGTCTTTATTAGGACAGATTTACCAGTACCAGACCCACCTAAAATCACTATTGACTTGCCTTTTTCTACTTCAAGATCGACTCCAGAAAGCACATTATGTGAACCGAAGGATTTATGTAGATTTTTAATTGAGATTATGCTGTTTTCCATATGATCATTTAAAGAAAATTTCTGTTAAAAAGTAGTTACTTAGTAAAATTAAAACTGAACTAGTCACGACAGCCTTTGTTGTACTTTTCCCAACGCCCTTTGCTCCTTTTTCACAATAGAATCCATTATAACAACTTATTGAGGTTATAATAAACCCAAAAACCGCAGCCTTAATCAGACCAGAAACCACATCTATTGTTTCAAGATATTTATATGTATTTGCAATATAAAATGATGCATTGAAACCCAGCTTATATACACTAACCAAGAATCCACCCATCACTCCAATAACATCACCAATTAAAACAAGTGCTGGGAGAGAAATAAGCCCAGCTATTATTCTTGGCGTTGCAAGATATTTAATAGGATCAGTTGAAAGAGTATATAAAGCATCTATTTGTTCTGTAACTTTCATTGTACCAATCTCAGCTGCTATTGATGCACCAACTCTTCCAGCAACCATCAAACCAGCGAGTACAGGGCCAAGTTCACGCGTGATCGCTAACACAACAACAGTTGCAATAGAGCTTTCCGCTGAAAATCTGGAAAATCCAGTATAACTCTGAAGAGAAAGTACAGCGCCAGAAAATATCGCAGTCATACCAACAACTGGAAGAGAATAAAACCCTATTGTAAGTAATTGCTGTAGAAATAACTTTGGATAGAATGGTCTTTGAAAAAGCCCTAAAAGGGCCTTCCCTACAAAAATACTTATTGATCCAGTAGCTTCGAGAATATTCAATATTGCTGCACCTATAGATCTAACAAATCTTAGAAATACTTCAGCAAATCCAAGCATTCTTACTGCAAAATTATTATTTAACATATTTCCTTTCATATCTATTACCTAGAGAAGTTAAAACTTCATATCCTATAGTTCCAGCCTTTGTTGCAAGCATGTCCGGTGTTTGATGCTTGCATATTATATCAACTTCCTGCCCAATTTTTCTATGTATCGCTGGTATATTTGATAAATCAAGATTTATCAGATCCATAGAAATCCTACCAACAATTGGAACAGCAAATCCATTTATAAAACACAGACCTTTATTACTAAGCAAACGGGACAACCCATCGGCATAACCTACGCAAATAGTTCCCACAATCGCAGTTTTTTCAAATCCGTGTGTGAGATTGTAACCTATTTTCTGACCTTCCGCTACTTCCTTAACCTGAATTAGCTTTGAAAATAATCTCACAGGGTTGCGCAAAAAACTCATTTCGTTATTAAGCTGTAGACCATAAATACCCGCTCCAGGCCTTACTAAATCAAAATGATAGTCCATTCCAAGTACTATTCCCCCTGAATTTGCAAGGCTTGCTTTTATATCACCAAACCCTTGTTTGAGTTCTATAAATTTTGTAAGTTGGTATCTATTGAAATCATTTTCTGCTTCTTCAGAACATGCCAAATGACTCATAATATATTGCAAGGACATTGCAGAATATAATTCCTGACTTTCTTGCAAGATCCTAACTTCTTTTTCTGTGAATCCAAGCCTATTCATACCTGTATCTATATGAATTATAGCCTTATGTTTCTTCGCCCTAGCTATACATAAATCATTAAATAACTGAATTTGTTCAAGATTATTCAAAACTGGAATTAGATTATTTGCTAAAAAATATTCCTCTTGACCATGAAAAATACCGCTTAATACATAGATAGTAATATCATCAAAGAGTTTCCTTATCTCTAAAGCCTCGACCAAGGTAGCTACAAAAAACTTATTACAACCTGCATTTTTTAGTGTCTTTGTGATTTGTGTTGCACCCAAACCATAAGCGTTAGCTTTTACCGCCGCTGAAACCTCAGAACGAACTAGTTCCTTTAAAGATAAATAATTATCTCTAATAATATTAAGATCGATTTCAAGTACAGAATTTGAGTTCATTTCGATAGTTTGGATTGGAGTCACCATACTAGGAAAAATCAATCATAAGGGCAATATAAAAATGGCAAAAATTATAACAATAGCACAACAAAAAGGCGGAGCAGGAAAAAGCACAATAGCGGCTCATCTTGCAATTGGCTTAAAGCAACGCAATAATAGAATAGCTTTGATTGATATAGACCCTCAAGGTTCTCTTTCAATGTGGTTTAAGGTTAGAGAAGAATTATTTGGAAAAGGTTATGCAGGTATTAATCTTGCTGCTTGTTCTGGTATTAGAATAAACAACGAAATAGCTCAACTAAAACTATTGAATGACTACGTAATAATTGATTGCCCGCCACATACAGATACAGAAGCAAAAGCCGCTATTAGAGCAGCAGATCTTGTGCTAGTCCCAATGCAGGCAAGCCCAACCGATTTATGGGCGACAGGAAAAACTATTGATTTCTCGCTAGGAGAAAGAAAAAGAACTAAAATTATACTAAATCGCTATAGCCCAAATACAAAGCTTGCCAAATCTTTAAAAATGCCGGAAGAACATATTTTAAAATCATATTTAGGTAACAGAGTAGGCTTTGCAAGCTCTATGTCTTATGGAAAAACAATTCTAGAAACAGAACCTAGTTCTTTAGCTTCAAAAGAAGTCAAAGAGTTGATTAATGAGATAATGAGTAATTTAGATTGATGAAGCACTATCTCGATTTTAGCTACTAAGCAATTCTTTTAAATCTATTATTTTGATAAAATAATTTTCTTCCTCCAAATATTCTGAAACTCCATTAACATGAATTAAAAATGGAAGTATTGAAAAATTCTTTGGATGTATAAGATTTTTTATTTTTCAGCTCTAATAATGCTTTGATCTCATGCTTTTTTCCAATGAAATTCATTTCTTAGATACATATTTTACCTAAAATACTATCTAAGAATCTGCAAATGTCATTCCTTAGATAATGATCATAGTTCATTCTTTGTATCAGGCAAAAATCCTCCCACTTGTGTATCCCAAAGAGCCTTATACAATCCACCTTTTACAAGCAACTCTGCATGCGTCCCATCTTCAACAATCTTACCTTTATCAAATACTAATATACGGTCCATATGGAGAAGTGTTGATAAACGATGCGCAATGATTATAGTTGTTTTATGTTTCATTAATTCCCACAGACTTCCTTGGATAACACTCTCTGTTACAGAATCAAGTTGAGACGTGGCCTCATCTAAAATCAGAATTGGAGCATTTTTTAGAATTGCCCGAGCAATGGCAATTCTTTGGCGTTGCCCGCCGGAAAGCTTGACACCACGCTCGCCAACCTGTGACTCATAAGCTTCCGGCAATTTGCTAATAAATTCATGTGCGTGAGCTTTCTTTGCAGCTTCAATTACTTCTTCATCTGTCGCTTCAATAAGCCCATAACGTATATTCTCCATTAATGTTCGATGAAAAAGTGATGGGTCTTGTGGAATCATGGCAATTGACCTACGCAAACTATCTTGCGTTACATCGCAAATATCCTGTCCATCAATAAGAATACGACCATCAGTTACGTCATAAAGCCTTAGAATTAGATTAACGAAAGTGGATTTACCACTTCCAGAATATCCAACCAAGCCAACTTTCTGGCCAGATTCTATACTGATCGATTTATTTTGAAAAAGTGGCTGCGTGCCTTTATAATGAAATTTTATGTCGGAGAAAGTAATTTGACCACGCTGGCATTTAAGAGGCCTTGCACTTTCCTTATCCTGAATCTCATGAGGTATCATGAGCGAGTTAAGGCTCTGCTTGCACCTTCCTACTGCCTTATTGAATTCATCAACTTGTGACATAGTAAACCACATCACATGACCAGTTTCCATAGAAAGTCCTAGAATCAAAGCAAAGTCGCCTATAGTAACCAAATTTTGGCTATAAAGATATACAAGAAAATAGCAAGAGACAGCCATCATTATTGCTATCAATCCTCCCTGAATGGAATGTAAGAGAAGCGCATAATAATGGACATCGAAATATGCTTTTTGCTGAACGCGGAAGAAGGGTATCATCCTTGTTTTTTCGTACATGTTTCCAGCAAAAATCCTGACGCTACCGTGGTTCGATAATGAATCATTTAGCTCCCCTACAACTATGGATTCTGCTGTAGCTTGTCCGTCAGAAAGAGCGACGAGATTTTTGGACATAATAATGCTCACGCCTACAAAGACTACAAACCAAGCAATCAGTATAAAGCAAAATATCGGGTTTGCGAAATATGCAGCTATGATTGCAGCAAGCAATAATGAAGCGCCCCTCAAAAAATTTGATGCAACTGAACTTATAAGCTTTTCAACACCATCTGCCATATTGCAGATCTGCTTTGAGATTTTACCGGATAATGTATCTTGATAGAACTGATGGGAGTGTCTGAGCGTATAGTCCCGCAGTTCACCAACAATACTGTTAGTGATAGCTGGTGTAAATGTAGCGAGAATATAGGTAATCCCTCTCCATGTGAAGTTATCAAAAACGATGAAGTTCACGAATACAAGACTCGCAGGTATTACCAAGATTGAAACATCTCCGCCTTGAACTGAAGGAAGAAGATTTATGAGGTGTTTAATGAGCAAGCTATTAAATGGTCCCCAAAATCCAGCGAGGAAAGCTGTACAGACATAGATAACGACAATATGTTTATATGGCTTCAAAAAATGCCATATAAACGACCATAAGTTTTGCGAGAGTAAATTTTTCATTTTTTACATTTAAAATTAACTAGCCCAGCTAAATAAAAGCCGCGGATATAACTTTGTTTTAACATAAAACTACGTTTCTTACTAAGAAAGCCTTATATAAATATAAAAATTTATTAGAGATGTGTTTGCTGCTTATAGCGCGGTGACCAGCCTTTCCGGCCCAACAGCGAAATATAATAAATATTTTTGCTAAGTAGTTTGGAGAATTTAGAAATGGGAAATAGTATCAGAGTATGTTGACAAACTAGGATAAATAGATCAAATTGAACACTAATAAAAGATT
>CAYPDX010000006.1:0-42307 GCA_964409695.1 uncultured Rickettsia sp.
GAACCCTCGACTTCGACCTTGGCAAGGTAGCGCTCTACCCCTGAGCTACACCCGCGCTTCATATATTACTACCGATAAATTAATAGAGATATTTTTAGGAATTGCAAGGGAAATTTATGTGTAGAGATTTTCTAGATTAGAGTTTTATGGACAAAATGTTGATGACATTTTATTGCCTCGTCAAAAACCTCGTCATCCCGCACTTGATGCGGGATCCACTTTTCTATCTAGCATTAGTAAGAAGGGTGGTGGATCCAGGCTCAAGGCTGTGAAGACCGTGCTTGGCGTGGGATGACGGTGTATTAGGAAAAAGAGGTTGTTACGAAATAATAGTATTACTTCGCTTCGCTGTGCTTATCAATATATTCGAAATCTTTAAGCATATAGCCGCGGCCCCAAATTGTTTCAATATAGTTTGTTCCTCCAGCAGCATCCGCAAGTTTCTTACGAAGCTTGCAAACAAAAACGTCTATAATCTTAATTTCAGGCTCATCTAACCCACCATAAAGATGGCTAATGAACATTTCCTTTGTAAGAACAGTGCCCTTTCTCATAGCTAGAAGCTCAAGAATCGCATATTCTTTATTTGTTAAGTGAACTGTTTTACTATCAACTTCAACTACTCTTGTGTCTAAGTTAATTGCAACTTTATCAAATCTGATAACAGATTCAGAATGTCCTTTTGAACGACGAACTATAGCCTGAATGCGAGCAATTAATTCACCTTTATTGAAAGGTTTTGTCAAATAATCATCTGCGCCAAATCCAAGACCTTTAATTTTTTGATCAGCCGATGAAAGGCCAGATAAAATAAGGATAGGGATTTTAACTTTTGCAGAGCGAAGTCTAAGAAGAACTTCGTAGCCATCGATATCTGGAAGCATAAGATCCAGAACGATAATATCGTAATTATAAATACGCCCAATTTCTAGCCCATCTTCGCCTAGTTCAGCCGTGTCACATATAATCCCCTCTGATGCAAGAGCAAGTTCAACTGAACGAGCTGTAGCTGGATCATCTTCAATAAGTAATACTCTCATAATAACCATTAATTTTATTGATTAAATAACATTAACTTCCGCTGCGATGAAAAAATGCTTTGCAAATATCATGTCTTGGTATTGTGTTAAACCAAATTAGCGTCGATTTATCACAGGTTAATGTTCAACAGGCGCAATTATTGACAGAAAAAAACGCTTTTGGCAAGAATTATTTCATATTCTTTGCAGAAAGATTAATATCTTTCTGTGATATGATTATGTCATGAGGATGTTTAAGTTGATTATTAAACCATGTTTGTTGTCTTTTTGCATATTGCCTAGTTTTTATTTGAGCTAAACTGATAGCATCTTCTTTTGAGATTTCTTTATTAATATATGATTTTAATTCTTGGAAGCCCAAAGCCTTTGCAGCTCCTGTTTTGATATCTCCATATTTAGAAGTAAAATCTTTTACTTCTTCTATTGCTCCATTTTGAACTAAAGAAATGAATCTTTCGTTGCAAGTTTTATATAGGAATTCTCTATCTGGATTTATGTATAAAATTTTGATATCAAAATTTTGTAACAAAGATTTTTTATCAGCATTTCTATATGATAAAATTGAATTGCCTGTAAATTTTACAACCGAATAAGCGCGAATTATTCTCTGCGAGTCATTTTTATTTAATGTAGCAGCAACAGCTGGATCTAAAATTTCAAGTTCTTTGAATAAAAATTCCAGATTTTTTTCTTTTATAATTTCTTCTGTATCTTCTCTTACAAATTTAGGTATTTCAGGAATTTCTGAAATGCCATTTAGTAAGCTATTAATATACATTCCAGTTCCGCCAGTAAAAATGGGAATTTGATTATTTTCTAAGGCCGTATTTAAAGCTTTTGAGGCATCTTCAATAAAATTTGCTACTGAATATTGGGCTTCTGGTGGTATAAAATTATATAATAAATGCGGGATTTCTTTTTTATCAGTCTTGCTTGGTGAAGCAGTTAGTATTTCGATGCTAGAATAGACTTGCATAGAGTCTGCATTGATAATGCAGCCATTAATGTCCTCTGCTAATTTAAGAGCGATGGAGGATTTACCAGAGGCTGTGGGCCCGCAAATAATATAAATTTGCTTAATTGATTTTGAGGCCAAATTCGCTAATCAAATCATTTAGTTCAGCAATTATGTGTTCAAGACCATCTTCTGTATTTGCTTCGCATCTAACTATAATGGCCCCTTGAGTATTTGAAGCCCTTGCAAGCCACCAACCATATTCTTTATGAACTCTCACACCATCTATATCAATAAATTCAACTTTTTGCTGATTTAGCTTTTCCTTAAGCTTATCAATAATTTTGAATTTTTTAGCATCAGACACATCTAACCTAAGTTCTGGTGTGTTATAAGCTTTCGGCAATTTTTCCAGCATTTCATCAATAGTTATTTCTGATTTGCTCAAGATTGAAAGAAGCCTAATAGCGGCGTAGATGGCATCGTCAAAACCTAAATAACCATCAATAAAGAAAATATGTCCGCTCATTTCACCGGCAATTTCAGCGGAACATTCTTGCATTTTTGCCTTGATTAAGGAATGGCCTGTTTTCCACATTATTGCTTTTCCGCCAAGGCTTGCAACATAATCGAATAAGACCTTACTCGCTTTAACATCAGCAATTATAAGGCTTTTCGGTTTACGTTCGAGTAGTTCTTTTGAATAAATACAAAGTAATTCATCGCCAAATACAATTCTTCCATTTTTAGTTACAACGCCTATTCTGTCTGCGTCACCATCAAAACCTATGCCCAAATCAGCTCCTAACTCTTCCACTTCATTTTGAAGCTGAACAAGATTCTCTGGAATAGTTGGGTCAGGGTGATGATTAGGGAAATTTCCATCAACTTCTCCATTAATAATAAAATTCTGGTTTGGGAGTTTGTTTATTAACTCACTAACAATTTCACCTGAGGAAGCGTTCCCAGTATCCCAAACAACTTTAAGATCTGGATTGAGTTCAAATCCCTTTAATATTTTTTCAATATAATGAGGGCGAATATTTACATTGAAGACTTTTACCTCTTTTGCCTTGTATTTTTTAGTATCTTTTATGATATTTGCTAGTAAATCCTGAATTTTATCGCCAAAGAATGAGACACCTCCAGCAAGCATTTTAAATCCATTATCATTCTTCTGATTATGTGATCCTGTGATCATTATGCTTCCAGCTGGGTATAATTTTTTATCTGCAAAATAAAGTAGAGGAGAATGAGCAAGGCCTATTGAGCTTATTTCAGCTCCCGCATCTGAAAGTCCTGAGATAAGAGCTCTATATAATGAAGGTGTGCTCAACCTTCCATCAAAACCTACAACAATCCTATTATTTGATGCAGACATATTCATTTTAGCAAAATGCCAGCCAATATTATAGGCTATCTCTGTATCTAAACCCTTTTTACTATTGCCTCTTATGTCGTAAGCTCTAAAAACTGTTTTATCTATCATTACTAAAATATTTTGATCCTTATGAAATGGGGAGTATAATAGCACGAATGATGCGACAGGTAAATTTAATTTATGATAATATTAGGCTTTGATACAAGTAATGCTTATAGCTCAGTTTCTATTTCTAATGGGGACGAGCTTTTATATGCAAAAAAGGACAAAATTCCAAATTCTCAAGCAGAAAAATTAGTTTTATTAATAGAAGAAGCATTGCAAGAAACAAACCTTACCTATGGTAATGTAAAATATTTAGCTGTTTCTTGTGGGCCAGGAAGTTTTACAGGTATTAGAATAGCTCTTGCAACAGCTCGTGGGATTTTGCTAGCAGCGCCAGCTATAAAGCCAATAGCAGTAAATAATTTTCAAATGATAAATTATAGAATAAGGCAACAATTCATTGGTTTTGACCATGCAGTAACTGCAGTAAATGCTCATAGAGATGAGCTATATCTTCAGATTTTTAATAGAAAAAATGAACAAACAGAAGCTGTCCTTGTAAGTCTAGAAGAAGCTAAAAAGATCGTTCAAGGTTTAAATGGAGTAAAGGCACTAGGTGGAAGTGGCTGGGAGCAAGTATTTGATATAGAATCTTCAAATGAATATAAAGAAATTGTGATTTTGCCGAGATTCGCATATCCAGATGCAAGATTTGCCTGTAAACTAGCTCATATTCAAATAGTTCAACATAAGGAAAATCCAAATATTGAGGCGCTCTACATACGTCCCCCTGACGCCAAACTTCCTCTCAAACTCTGAAATCGAGTTTCTAGAAGCGATTACTGCGAGATCGAAAGATGCCCACTTATGAAGAAGCAGCGCTCTTTCGACTCTTGAATCGCTCCTATAAATCTCAATTGAGAGCTTGAGAAGCGCCGTCATCCCGCATTCAGTGCAGGATGACGAGTCTTTTTGACGTGGGGGCAAAATGCAATAAACATTTTTGTTTTGTGTTTGATCAAGTTTTTTATAGTTTTATCTGGTATGTCGTGGGTTCACCTTCGTTCTAGTTTTTACATCAAGAGCTGGGTTTTTTGTAGATACATCTTTTTTATTAGGAATATGTTTCATTAACAAAGAAAGATCAATGCCAGAGTTTGCAAGTGCTTCCTCAGCTTTACTACGGTTATTCTTGTTAAACCAATCGGACAAATGTTCTTTTACTGATCGTTTTAAATCTATACTATCCTTATATTCTTCTTTTATTCTTTTGCGGATTACGTCATGGATATACTTATTGACGATTTTTTTATCCTTATCAAGCATTGTGCTATTTTGAAGCATAGTTGATACATATTTCACAATAGCTTCTCTCCTTGTCCTATCAAACGCTGTTTTTGTATCTTTTTTACTGGCTTGAGCCGTTTTAATTAGATCAGTAATATGTTGAAAGTGACTTTGTATGTTAACAGCAGCTTCCATTTGTTGGTCTTGTTGAGGATTTGAGTCATTTAATTTAAAAATTGGCGGGCGCGTACCGGTATTGTCTCTTTCTGTTAAGCCCAAGCTCTTCATCGTGTTACGATATAAATCAACATTTTGTAATTTTGCTTCGAGGGTTTTTGGTCTATTATATGTATCAAAAAATATATCATGAATTGTCTCAAGCTGAGACATTTTTGTATATAGCTTTTTTGTTTCTGGGCCTAAAAGTTCTTTTTCTTTTTTGTACTTATTTACATTGTTGTACATTTTTTTTAGAGCATCATTTCTGTTTTTTAACTCAAATTCTATATCTGAATAAAAATCCTTATGAAATTGCTCTATTCGAGCCATTAGTGTATATTGTTGTTCTGTTTTAGCTGAAAAATGTTGCTTCGCTTCTTGGTATTTAGCGAGGTCTTTATGCATCCTATCTAAAGCTTCACCTTCAGGATTTTCTGTAAATCCTTTGCCAAATTGACTATCTGTAATTAGACTTGACAAATTGTCTATATTTTCTGCCGCTTTTGGATGAGCTTCAGACATGCGTTCCGGTCTATCCGGCACTCCTTGTCTGCGTGCTTGACTTGCTTGTTTTTCTAGAAGCTCTTCTCTATATTCTCCTAATTTAGTTTCAATTACTTCTTTGGTGTGTGCTGGCAGCTTCTTGTCAAGAATAGTCGACAAGATAGCAAATTTTTCTTCTGTCGTAAAATTTTCATCTGTATCACTGAGAGGCGCGATAATATGTTTTTCCGCATTAAATTGTGGAAGTTCCGCATAAGATTCAATCATCAATAAGGCCGCTTGTCTTTTTGCTCTATTCTCAGAACCCAACCCAGCTGCTATAATTCTGTTGGCCCTTGATTTCTTCAACATATCACTTTCCTATAAATTCATTAATTAAACATATTAAATTACAATGATAGAACCATTGTCCATAGAATCATTGAATAAGCTAAAATTTTAGGTGATTTTTTTATCTTATATTGTTTTTTTGTGCCAAATTAAGCAAGAATATCTGGGAAGAGAATGGATCTAATTTCCGCTATTCTATCTTTTATATGAAGTTTGCGCTTTTTAATTCGTTGCAGAGTAACTTCATCTATATGACTAACCTCAAATTCTACTAAAGAATTTAGTTCAATATGTTCGCTTTCTAATTGTTGTAGCTCTTGCGTTAAGTCTTTGATATTTTTTTCTGATAGCACATTTAACCTTCTTAATCGTAGTGAGTATTCTAGCCTAAAACAAATAAAAATCAATTATCAGTTGATTTTATGATATCCTCTATTTCCATCCATAATAGCAATTTTTCTTCGAGCTCTAAGGTTTTTATTCTTAGCATTTCTGTTAGTTTTGTGAAAAGCAAAGGTTCTGAATTGTAGAGATTCTGATCTGAAAGGGTGATTTCAAGCTCTGCAATTTTGTGCTCTAAAGCTTCTATTTCTAATGGTAGGGTTTTCTGTAAATGTATATATTTATAAGATAATTTATTTGGCTGTTTTTCCTTTTGTTGAAGTGGCGCAATTTTTTCTACTTTGTTTTTTGCGATTTCAATAGGGTTTTTATTTGAATAGAATTTTTGATAATCTTGATAGCCACCAATAAAGTCAATCACCTCTTGGCCTGGTGTGAATACCAAGGTTCTAGTCACTAATTTATCTAAAAAATCCCTATCGTGACTTACAACAAGGAGAGTCCCATTATAATCTGCTAAAACTTCGAGTAGTAATTCCAGGCTATCCATATCTAGGTCGTTTGTTGGTTCATCTAGAACTAAGAAATTGCCAGGACTTATTAAAGCTTTTGCAAGTAATAGCCTATTTTTTTGCCCTCCTGAAAGGGTGGAAACTTTAGCATGAAGAGTTTTTGGGTCGAATAGAAATTGTTTCAAATATGCGGTAATGTGCATATCTTTATCTCCAAGGAATACCCTATCAGCACCATTTGGGCAGATTGTATAAGCGAGTGTGTGATTGTCGTTAAGTTCAACTCTATGCTGATCGAAATATGTTATTTCTAATGTTGTGCCTGTTCTAATTTTTCCTTCAGATGGAGTGAGTCCTCCTATCAATAATTTTATTAATGTGGATTTTCCAGAGCCATTTGGGCCAATAAGGCCAATTTTTTCTCCTTTTTTCACTCTCATGGTGAAGTTATCAATAATTTTCTTATTTTCATATGAGAAGGAAATATTTTCAGCCTCTATAATAAATTTTGATTTTTTTTGCTGCTCTGCAAGTTCAATAGATAGTTTTTCTTTTGCTTGTTTTATATGAGTCTTATGTTCAAGTTGTTCGATTCTTAGAGATTTTAAATTTGCTAATCTTTTTTGATTCCTTTTGCGTCTAGCGGTTACACCTTGCTGAAGCCATAGATTTTCTTCGGCAAGTTTCCTATCAAGTTTTCTCATCTGAGCTTCTTCAGATTCAATTATTTCTTCTTGCCATTTTTCAAAATTGGCAAAACCTTGATTTGATTTTCTAAGTATTCCGCGATCAAGCCACCAAATTTTATTTGTGATATTAGAAAGAAATCTTCTATCGTGACTAACGCAAATAACTGATCCTCTATATTCTTTGATGAAAGTCTCAAGCCACTCTATGGCCCTTATGTCAAGGTGGTTAGTAGGTTCGTCTAATAGAAGTATATCTGGGCTAAGAACTAGGCTTTTGCTAAGAGAGGCTCTTCTTGTTTGGCCTCCTGAAAGAGTAGAGCATTCTAGATTACCATCTAATTCAAGATTATTTAGTATAATATCTGCCTTATATTTATAGTCTTCATATTGAAGTCCATCTAATACAAAATCATATATTGTTTTGAAATCATGTTTGGGAACGTCTTGTCTTAAATAGCCTATTGTTGAAGAGGGGGCTTGAAATATTTTTCCTGCGTCTAAGAGATATTCACCATCAATAACTTTCATGACACTGGATTTGCCACTGCCGTTTCTGCCGATAAAACATATCTTATCACCCGGGTATAAATAAAACTCCAGCTCTTCAAAGATAGTCTTATCAGCAAAGCTTAAGCTAGCATCTTTTATATAGTAAATTGGTACGGACATATGTGTTTACTAAAGTTATGCCCACTATAGCAAAAAACCTATCTCTTGTCCATTTTAACAAACGGGCGCGTAACGTGTCCAGTATAAAGCTGACGTGGCCTGCTAATTTTTTGTTGTTTGTCGTCATGCATTTCAAGCCATTGAGACATCCACCCTGCGGTTCGTGCTACAGCAAATAAAACGGTAAACATATGAGATGGAATTCCCATTGCTTCATATATAATTCCAGAATAAAAATCCACATTAGGATATAGTTTTTTCTCAATAAAATATGGGTCTTCTAACGCAATTTTTTCGAGAGCCATGGCGATTTTTAGTAAATCATTATCGTTTTGACCGAGCTCTGCAAAAACTTCTTTGCATGTATCTCTTAACACGGCGGCTCTTGGATCGTAGTTTTTATAGACTCTATGGCCAAACCCCATGAGTCTAAAGCCACTGGTTTTATCTTTAGCTTTTGCAATGAATTGGGGTATGTTTTCAACGGACTTAATTGCTTTTAACATATTTATCACAGCTTCATTTGCGCCACCATGAGCTGGACCCCATAAAGAAGCTATTCCAGCGCTGATACAAGCAAATGGATTTGCTCCAGATGATCCAGCCGTTCTAACGGTAGATGTTGAAGCATTTTGTTCATGATCTGCGTGTAGAATAAATATTTTATTTAAAGCGCTTGCCATAATTTTATTCGCTTTATATTTTTCGCATGGTGTTGCAAAAAGCATATGAAGGAAATTTTCAGAATAATCTAAATTATTTTGAGGGTAAATAAATGGCTGACCAATCGAGTATTTATAGGCCATAGCAGCTATTGTTGGTATTTTTGCTACCATTCTTATAGCGGCCATTTCTCTTTCTTCGGCATCTGTTATATCTAATACATCATGATAAATTGAAGAGAGCGATCCAAATGAGCTTAAAACAATAGCCATAGGATGAGCTGAGTGTCTAAACCCGCTAATTAAATGGTGTAATTGTTCGCTAACCATTGAATTTTGATTAATCTTTTTGGTAAAATCATCAAACTGTAATTTATTTGGTAATTCTCCGTAAAACAACAAATATACAATCTCTAAAAAGTTACAATTACTTGCTAGCTCCTTGATATCATATCCTCTGTGTCTTAAAATCCCCACACCTCCATCTATATAAGTCACTTTAGATTCGCAGGCAGCAGTGGACATAAAACCAGGATCATATGTAAAATATCCTGTTTCAGTATAGAGTTTATTTATATCAATAACATCAGGTCCTACACTAGCTTTGTATATAGGTAGTTGAACAACTTTTCCATCAACTCTTAATTCAGCAAATTTGGTGTCACTTTTTTCTTTTGTCATAAATTTTTCCTTAATTATTTCTTAAACATTACATTATTTATTCACGTAAAATACAAATATAAAACTATTATAAGAGGCCTAAATCCTGTGTATGGTGATTATATGTAACAATAATACATAATATTGATTATAGGAATACTTGCTTTTTACTTGCAAGCACTAGTTTAAATACAATATATTGTTTTCCATTATAAGTTAAAATATTAGAGGAAAGAATGAAGAATGTAGTTTTGCCGGTAGGTTATAAGCCTAGCGAAACTGAAGAATATATGAATGAGATTCAAAGAGAATATTTCAAACAGAAGCTAATGAAGTGGAAAATTGAATTACTCGATGAATCAAGAGAAACTCTTGATCATTTAAAAGAAGAAAATTGGAATGAGCCAGATTTAAACGACAGAGCTTCAATTGAGAGTGAAACGGCTTTAGAACTTCGTACTAGAGGAAGATATAGAAAGTTAATCGATAAAATTGATGATGCCATTAAAAGAATAGACGAAGACACTTACGGATTCTGCGAAGAGACTGGTGAGCCTATTGGTATTAAGAGATTAGAGGCTAGACCAGTTGCAACGCTATGTATTGAGGCTCAAGAAAGACATGAAAAATATGAGAAGCAACATAATGATGAAGAATGATTTCGTCTTGAAAGCTACAAAAAAACAGAATGAAAAGTTTTTTCATAGAAAGAATCGTTTTTTGTTGGAGATATTTTTATTATTTGTTTAACCTAGGCCACTGATGAATAACTTTAACTTCCTTGGTATAAAAAAAAGATGCTGCAGAATTTAATAAATAAAATTTTAAAGAAGGGACCTGCTAAGGAAGAAGGTCCAGAGGTATCGTCATCTTCAACTGTACAAACTAATTGGAACAATGATCGTTACGAAAATTTACTTACGCAAAGAAATTTTTTATTATTAGTTAGTATTTTTTCTTTTGTAGGTATTATTGTATCAGTGCTTGCAGTTGGTCAAATATCAATATCTAAAAGTTTTGCACCCTTCGTTATTCAGATAGAGGAAAAGACTGGGGCAGCAAAAATTGTAAATACAGCATCTTCTGACTTGTTAAGTGGGAATGATGCTTTGAGCCGTTACTTCATAAAGAAATTTCTTATAGCTCGAGAAACATATAATCCCGTAGATTTTGATTCTAATGTTCGAAAAGTTGTAAGATTACTATCGATCACAAATGTATTTAGAGATTATATAGGATATATTAAAAATCCACAGAATGATCCTACCATAAAATATGGTCAAAAAAATACAACTTATCTCAGAGTAAAATCATTTTCGAGATTAGACTCAAAATATTTTGTTAGGTTCTCTGTAATTGAAAATAGTGGCGAGAAGAGAATTTATAATAAAATAGCTACTATAACAATTGATTATACTCCAATGGAACTTACAGAAGAAGAAAGGGATATTAATCCGGTTGGATTCCAAATAACAGGCTATAGGGTGGACGAAGATGAAAGTTAGATTATTTATTTTAATTTTTTTAATTTTAAGCGCAGGATCGTCATTTGCTTTTGAAGAAGATCTGCCTATTACAAGAGATATTAGAATAAAAACTTATATATATAATCCGAATGAAGTATATCTTCTTGTTTTACACCATGGTTTTCAATCTCATATAGAGTTTGCTCAAGGTGAATCTATTGATACTATTTCTCTTGGTGATTCTTATGCATGGAAGATAACGCCTCTTGGTAATAGGTTGTTTATAAGGCCTCTCGAAAAAAATATACGAACAAATATGACTATTATTACAAATAAGAGAGTGTACCAATTTGATATTGTCTCTAAAGAATTAGATGAAGGTGAAGAGAGAGATCTAGTTTACCAAATTAAGTTTTTTTACCCAAAGAAAATTTCGAAGTAACATAAATGGATAACCAGGATAATAAAATTGATAAAATGGCTTCTGAAACAGCAGAGATTGCTCCAAAAATAGCAGTTGAGCTTTCGAAGGTTGCTGCCAACCCAAAGAAAAGTATGGCTATTGCAATAGTTATAGTTCTTGTGATTGCTTACTATTCTTACCAGGCTTTACAATCTGCTAATACTGACACTACAGTCGTTAAGGAACCAGCAGTGGTAATGCCAAAAGTATATGTAAAACCAACTCAAGAAAGTGTTATTGGCGAAACGCCTGTGATGCCGACTATACCGGTGGCTCCAGCACTTAAAGATCCTGATACTCCAAAAGCTGAAGCTCCACTTCCTCCTACGCTGCCAGACAAGCCAGTTCAAGCCCCTGTGAAAGCTCCACCTGTTATCGTTCCTGAGGTGAAACCTGTTACTCCCCCTCCGCCTCCGCCTCAGGAGGCCGCAGCATCTCCTATCTCACCTTTGCTTGCAGCTTTTGGTAAACAAGATTCAGTCGATATATCTTCTTTAGCAATTCCAAAGGACCCTGATCCTGTGGATATAAAGAAAAGAGAGGCAAGAAAAAAATCTTCGATCATGCTAATTGCTGGGAAAACTGAAAAATCCAAAGAGCAGATAGAACAAGATGCGGCCTTCAAGCCACGTTCAAACTTGGAGTATATCTTATCTAGAGGCAAGGTAATGGAAGCTGTAATTGAAACAGCAATTAACACAGATTTTGCAGGTGAAATTAGAGCTATAATTGCTAGAGATGTTTATTCTGAAAGTGGAAAAATTGTTTTGGTGCCAAAAGGATCAAAAGTCTATGGTACATTTGCTTCCAAAATTGATGCTTTATATGGAAGAATAGATATTACTTGGACAAGGATTGATTTACCAACGGGCTATACTTTAACTTTTTCAGGAACTGGTGTAGACGATTTAGGTAGAAAAGGAGCTCAAGGAAGACTTGATAAAAAAGTTGGTGAGACACTAAGTAATGTAGCGTTAAGCACAGCTTTGAATGTTGCATTTGCTAGTGCTATTGACAAGCTAGTTCCTCCAGTTCAAACCGGTGCAACAGCTACTCAGAATCAGACTCAAGCATCGAATATGCAAGCAGCTATCCAAGCAAATTATGTTAGTGTAGGAGCTACTCGTGCTACCATTACAAGTATGTGCACGGCTGCTCAGAACTCTATTACAGACCCTACTACACCTGCTTATACGCAAGTTCAACAAGCCTGCGCTGCGGCGCTTGCACCTCCTGCTGGGTCAACTGATCAACAAATTGCGACGTCATTGTTTACTACTCTTAACGGTATTGCAAGTAGTATGATAGTATCCTCTGCTGCAGCATCCGTCCCAACTAAGGCGCAAACTGCAACAACACAAGGTATGACAGATTTCTCTACTGCAATGACTGAGATAGTAAAACAATCAGAGCCAAAACCTACAGTAACTATAGACCAAGGAACACGTATAAAAATTTATGTAAATAAAGATTATACATTCCCGCGCGCAGCCGTAACTAAATCAAAGATGCTAAAATGACAAGTTTTGCAGCTCTAGAAACTTATCTTCAACCATTTAAAGCGCTCTTTGCAGAAGATGGCGTAAGTGAGATTATGGTGAATAAGCCTGGTGAGGCTTGGGTTGAAAAAAAGGGCGATGTTAGATTAGAAGTAATACCGGAAATAGATGTTGATCATTTGCTGGGTCTTGGAAGATTAGTTGCTCAATCAACTGACCAGACGATTTCAGAAGAAAGACCTTTATTATCCGCAACTCTTCCTAATGGATTTCGTATTCAGATAGTTTTTCCGCCAGCATGTGAACAAGGCTGTGTTGCAATGTCTATAAGAAAAGGCAGTCAGATGCAACTTACTATTGAAGATTATGATAAGATGGGGGCTTTTGCTTCTACGTCTACATCAGATGTTGTAGATAAAAATGATCTTGTCCTATGTGATTTGATTAAGCAAGGAAATATCAAAGATTTTCTACTTAATGCCATAAAATCTAAAAAAAATATTATAATAAGCGGTGGTACCTCTACCGGTAAGACAACTTTCACTAATGCTGCGCTCCTAGCGATTCCAACGGATGAAAGGCTTATTACTGTTGAAGATGCAAGAGAAGTTATGCTTCCTCAACATCTTAATAGGGTTCATCTTCTAGCGTCAAAAGGTGGGCAAGGTAGAGCAAAAGTCACAACACAAGATCTTATCGAAGCGTGCTTAAGACTCAGGCCAGATAGAATAATTGTTGGAGAGCTTAGAGGGGCAGAAGCATTTAGCTTCCTTAGAGCTATTAATACAGGTCATCCAGGTTCAATTTCAACATTACATGCTGATGCTCCAGCAATGGCTTTAGAGCAGCTAAAATTAATGGTTATGCAAGCAGGGCTTGGAATGCCGCCTGATGAAATTAAAAAATATATTCAATCAGTCGTTGATATCGTTGTACAGCTTAAAAGAGGCTCAGGTGGAAAAAGGTATGTATCTGAAGTTTACTTCAAACAAGCAAGGTTAGGAGAAAGTAATGAGTAGTGAAGGACATAATAAAGTATTTATTTCTCAGTTAATAATTCATGGGGCAATGCTATTTGTTCTTTTATGGGTTACAGGTGCTTTTGTTGCTTTATTTACTAATGAACTTTCTGATATAAGCTACGATTTAGCTGCTTTGAAGATTTTGTATAAATGGTCCTACTGGCTCTATAATGCTTGGGATCACCTAGGTTTGACAACTGATGTTCAGCCATATGGGTATCTTAAGTCGAAGTTATTATTCGGAATGTTATTTCCATTTTTTGCTAGTTTAATCCCTTATATTATATTTAGAGATATAATATGGGAAGTTAATCTATTTGCTGCTAAAGAGAAAGTTTATGGTGATGCGCATTGGGCTAGCCAAACTGATATTAAAAGAGCAGGGCTTAGAGCGAAACATGGTATGTTGCTTGGTGTTGACAAAAAAGGTTACTATGTAGCTGATGGTTTTCAGCATGCTCTATTATTTGCTCCTACCGGTTCTGGTAAAGGTGTAGGTTTTGTAATTCCCAATTTGCTTTTCTGGGAACATTCTATGGTTGTTCATGATATTAAATTAGAGAACTACCAGCTAACATCAGGCTGGAGAGCAACGCAAGGACAGAAGTGCTTTGTATGGGAACCAGCGAATCCAGACGGCATATCCCACTGTTACAATCCTATAGATTGGGTGAGTAGCAAACCTGGACAAATGGTGGATGATGTTCAAAAAATTGGTAGCTTAATTCTGCCGAAGCAAGAATTCTGGGAAAATGAAGCACGAAGCCTATTCCTAGGGATAGTACTTTACCTACTTGCAGATGATACGAAAGTTAAATCTTTCGGAGAAGTTGTTCGTACAACGCATAATGATGATGTTATATATAATTTTGCTGTAGTTATGGATACTCTGGGTGATGTTATGAGCCCAGTTGCATATATGAACTTGGCAGCATTTTTGCAAAAACCTGATAAGGAACGTGGATCTGTTATGTCCACTCTAAACTCAGCTCTTGAGCTTTGGGCTAATCCTCTTATTGATGCTGCTACTGCTAGATCGGATTTTAATGTTCTTGAATTCAAGAAGAAAAAAACAACAGTGTATGTTGGGTTAACACCTGATAATATTGCTCGTCTTCAGAGATTAATGCAGATATTTTATCAACAGGCTTGCGAATTTCTGAGTAGAAAAATTCCAAATGAGAAAGAAGAGCCTTATGGTGTGATGTTCTTATTAGATGAGTTTCCTACTCTAGGAAAAATGGAACAGATTAAAGCTGGTATAGCTTATTTTAGAGGATATAGAGTAAGGTTATTTTTGATTATTCAAGATACGCAACAGTTAAAAGGTACCTATGAAGATGCTGGTATGAATTCATTCTTATCAAACTCAACATTCCGTATTACATATGCTGCGAATAACTATGAAACAGCAAATTTAATATCACAATTATGCGGTAATAAAACCGTAGAGCAATTATCATATAGCAGACCAAAATTCTTGATGGATATAAATAACGTATCCAAATCCGTGAATGTTTCTATGGCTTCACGTGCTTTATTGCTTCCACAAGAAGTCATATTACTACCTCGCGATGAGCAAATTGTTCTTATCGAATCATTCGCTCCAATTAAATCTAAGAAAATCTTCTATTATAAAGACAAGTTCTTTACAAAAAGATTATTACCAGCAACATTTGTTCCAACTCAGGTTCCTTATGATCCTCGTAAGAAAGATCAAGATGATGCAGTAGAAGAGGTTGCAGGGGAAGCTCAAGTTGAAGAAACGGAACAAGTGACTGACGCGGCTCAGTAATCAGAACTTGCGATTATTACATAAAATTTTTTGTAATAAGCTGGTTCTTTAAAAACACAGTCACCCCGCGCTACGACGCGCTGTCCATACTTTTTTCGTCTAAAATAGTGAATTGTTTTATTTTTTGAGAAAAGAGTAGATCCCGCATCAAGTGCGGGATGACTTGTCTTTTTGACAGATCTGTGAAATGCAATTAACATTTTTGACATGTTAAAGTGAGCGAGACCATTTCCTAATCTATTCTGTATTAAAACTCCAGGGGAATCTGCAGTTCTTTTAAATTATAACTTTCTGTATTCGCTAGATCTGGGATAAGTGGGAGTTTGGCAAGAACTCTAAGACCAGTATTAGCTGCTATTAGATCAGCACCGCCTGAACCAAATAATTCAAACTTCTTACCAGAAGAAATTATATAGCTCATATTTTCAATGATCCCATGGACTGGGACATCGGTCTTTCTATATAAATCAATAGCTCTTTCAACATCCGCTATCGCTATTTTATCAGGCGTGGTAACGATTATAGCGCAATCTATTTCGCATTTTTGTATTATACTAATATGAACATCTCCAGTACCTGGAGGCATGTCTACTATAAGATAATCTAAATCTTTCCAATTTGTTGAAAATAGTAGCTGATTAAGTGCTTTTGATAGCATCGGGCCGCGCCATACTAAAGCTGATTTTGGTTCAAGTAAAAATCCAATAGACATAATAGAAATGCCAAAAGCATCAATTGGGATAAAATTATTATTTTCAGTTTGTAGAGGCTTATCAGTAACATTCAAAATTGTAGGAATAGAAGGGCCATAAATATCGGCGTCTAGAATACCTACCTTATGTCCTTTAGCTTGTAGCTGTTTAGCTAGAAGAACGCTTAAGGTAGATTTTCCTACACCGCCTTTCCCAGCTGCAACGAGTATAAGTTTTTTAACGGACTTTATCTTATGCTTTGTTCCAAACATTATTGTACTATTTTTACTTTTTGGTTGATGGTCTCTTGCTGCTCCGTCAAAAACCTCGTTATCCCGCACTTGATGCGGGATATACTCTTTTTTAAAAAAATAAAACAATTCACTATTTTAGGCGAAAAAATTCTGGACACCGTGTCGTAGGACGGGGTGACGGTGTCTTTGGAGAATGCTGTTACTACAATCAACATTTTTGTTTGGTTTAACCGCACAATGCGATGACTAGTCTTTTTTCTTAGGTGCGGCTTTTTTAGGTTTTGCTTCTTTTGGTTCAGCGCTATCAACCTCTTTTGTCTTTTTACCAGCTAAAAGAACTCTAATCTGTTCACCAGATAAAGTTTCTTTTTCAATTAAAGTCTTTGCAAGCAAATGAAGCTCGTCGAGATGCTTTGTAAGGAGCTTTCTAGCTGTATTGTACCCATCATCTACAAGTTTCTTGATTTCTGAATCAATCATATCTGCTGTATGTTCTGATCTCATTGTTGAAGGGCTTCTACCTCCAAAAGCATATACGTCCTCACTCCCACCATGGTAGATGGGGCCAACCTTATCGCTTAGACCCCACTCTGTCACCATAGCTCTTGCCATTTGTGTAGCCATTTTAATATCAGATGAAGCACCGGAGGTAACATTTTCATAGCCGAAAATAAGTTCCTCTGCAACTCTACCAGCCATTGCAACTGCTATATCTGCTTTCATTTTTTCGCGCTTTATTGAGAAGCGATCATCTGTTGGTAATCTCATGACCATACCAAGAGCTCTGCCTCTCGGTATTATGGTTGCTTTATGAATAGGGTCGGAAGCTTCCATATGTATGCCAACGATTGCATGCCCACCTTCATGATATGCTGTTAGTTCTTTCTGGGCTTGAGTTATTACCATAGAAGTTCTCTCAACTCCCATGAGTACTTTATCTTTTGCATCTTCAAGATCAGACATTTCTACTAAACGTTTTTGTCTACGAGCCGCAAGCAGTGCTGCTTCGTTAACTAGATTTGCAAGTTCTGCGCCTGAAAAACCAGGTGTTCCTCTTGCGATAATTTTAGTATCAATTTTTTCGTCAAACTTCACTTTACGTAGATGAACTTTTAAGATTTGATCACGCCCTTCCATATCTGGGTTGCTTACCGTTATTTGTCTGTCAAAACGACCTGGGCGTAAAAGCGCTGAATCAAGAACGTCTGGTCTATTGGTTGCTGCAATAATCACAACGCCTTCATTAGACTCGAAACCATCCATTTCAACAAGGAGCTGATTTAATGTTTGCTCTCTTTCGTCATTACCACCACCCATTCCGACACCTCTATTACGTCCTACTGCATCTATTTCATCAATAAAAATTATGCATGGTGCGTTGCGCTTTCCTTGTTCGAACATATCTCTAACACGGCTTGCTCCAACTCCAACAAACATTTCAACAAAATCTGATCCAGATATACTAAAGAATGGAACATTAGCCTCACCTGCTATTGCTTTGGCTAGTAAAGTTTTACCAGTTCCTGGTGGGCCAATAAGTAGACAGCCTTTTGGGATTTTTCCACCTAATCTATGGAATTTACCTGGGTCTCTAAGAAAATCAACTATTTCAGATAATTCATCTTTAGCTTCATTAATACCAGCTACGTCTTTAAAAGTAACTTTTGGGCCTTTATCGCTGAGGAGTTTAGCTTTTGATTTTCCAAAGCCCATTGCCTTTCCAGCTCCTCCACCCATTTGGCGCATAAAAAATACCCAAATTCCAATAAAAAGTAACATTGGAAACCATGAAAGTAATAAGCCTACTATAGAATTCATTTTAGAATCAGGAGGCATAACTTCGATATTCGTTCCTGATGCATAAAGCTTTGCGAATAGGTCTGGATATTCAATAATCATTGTTGTAAAAGCAGTTCCATCATTTAGGTGACCTTCAATATTTCTTCCGTAAATTTTTATGGAGCCTACCTGTTTTTCTTCAACCTTAGTAATAAAGTCAGAGAATGATATTTGTTTTTTTGAATGGCCGAAACCATCACCTTGGAATAAATTAAAAATGGCTATAAGAGCAATAAATAGGCCACACCAGATAAATATATTACGAGTTTTATTATTCATACAAACTATTTTATTAAATTAATCATTCTATCGCGGTTCTTGAAACTAGAATCATAGTAAGATATATGGGGAATTGCTACTATTTTTTCAAGGAGCTCGATACAAGGAAGTGTAAGTAATATCTTTATTTTGATCCTTCTAGGCAGAGCTTGGTCGAAATTTAGCAAATTTGTATTAGCTTTTAAGATTTTAGAAAGTTTGATATTATCAATAAAAGTAATTTTGTAATCAGCAATTGTAGAAGCGACAATAAATCTATTATCCCAGATAGTATTTTCTTCCATGGCAATTGTTATTGGTGAGGTTCTACCAAATTCACGGGTAATTATGCATAAATCACCATCAAATAAAAATTCGCAGCCTCCTAGAGTCGTTGATTTTGAAGTTTGTATAGAGTTATCAACTTCAATAATTGAACTAAGTCTAATATCTTGTGATTGCTTTCCTATTTGTAGTATGAGTTTTCTTAAGACGGAAAATCTAATTTCCTCAGCTTCAATCGAGAAGGAGCTAATATTAAATTTTGCATAACCAAGTTCGCTAATATTGGCATGTGTTTTAATAAATGAATCTGATAAATGATCGAGTGAGCCTGCGGCTCTTTCTATATTCGTAAGTGAAGTTATTACACGCTTTTGATCGGAAATCTCTAAAAATGTTTCAGATAGATTCCTAAGTTTATTTCTTAAGTATTTTGTCTCTTTATTGCTCGAATCTTCCCACCAAGGAATATTGTTTGAAACTAAATATTTTTTTAAATCCTCTTTTGTGTATTCGAGGAGAGGCCTTACAAATAATATATCATTAATGGTGGAGAATTTTTTGATATTATAACTATAGATACCTGCCCCTTGTGAAATGCTAATTAAAATTTGTTCAATCTGGTCCCCTAAATGATGTCCAGTTAGGATTACGCTCAAATTATTGTTTTTTGCAAAATCTGATAGAAGTTTATATCGTGCATTTCTTGCTTTTTCTTGAATGGAACTGGAGATTTCTTCATGTTCCCATTTGAGTGTTTGATGAAAGATATTATGTTTTTTGCAAAATTCAGATATTTCTAGAGTTTCATGCGAAGATTCTGGTCTTAGATCGTGATCTATTGTGATGGCAGAAATTTCAATCTGAATTCCAGACTTTGCTTTCCATTCTTTTAATAACATAAGAAGAGCCATTGAATCAATGCCTCCAGAAAGAGAGACAGCAATTTTATTCGGGCAATTCAAAATATCGTAAGTAGAATTGAAGTCTGCTATGAATTTTTTGATCATTTAAACCGATGTACAAATAGAGAGCTGTAGCCTGTCATTGCAAAGGATCGTAGCGTATTCTATATACGTGAGCACCGGAGACGAGTTCCAACGACGAAATTACTTTAAGCAGCGATTCTTTCTTTTAGAGTATCAAGAAGCTTTATCACTGCATCTTCTTTATTTATACTTTCAAGAATTGCAATTTCGCTTGCCAGTCTATTTAATGCCGATTCATAGATTGTGCGCTCGCTGTAAGAACGATCTGCATCTACATTTCTATATAAGTCTCTAACTACTTCTGCAACTGAGACAACATTTCCAGAATTAATTTTTGTTTCATATTCTTGAGCTCTTCTGCTCCACATTCTATTCCCTTGTTTTGCCTTTCCTCTGAGAGTAGAAT
Organism: uncultured Rickettsia sp.; assembly: GCA_964409695.1. GTDB lineage: Bacteria > Pseudomonadota > Alphaproteobacteria > Rickettsiales > Rickettsiaceae > JABDAD01. The sequence goes on from CAYPDX010000006.1 coordinate 20,261, forward strand.
AAATTTTATCCACTTCGCCTTTGTCGACAATGGATCTAAGTCCTGAGGAAGAAGCTCTTCCTACTGGCACTCTAAGTGTCATTTTATCTTGGAGGAAGGAAATTACGTAGACTTTTAGTTCAAAACCGCTAATTATTTCTACTTCTTTCGCGATGACTTCACCAACGCCATGAGAAGGATAAACAACTTTTTCACCAACAACGAATTCTTCGACACTTGACATAGCCTAACTCCGTAAATTACATTTTTTTGCTCGTGTATTATAGCAGAAAAAAGCGCATATTAGAACTATATTTTTCAGAAAAATTAACAAGGTCCGCAAAGCTTGATTTACTAAGGAAAATAAATTACAATTAACTTAAATCTTGTAGCTCACCAATGTTTATTATAAAAAATTCAATAATTATGATGTTGTATGTTTAATTTTATTACTCAAAAAGATCCAAAAGATGTAAAGGTTGTTGTTGCTATGTCTGGAGGTGTAGATAGTTCGGTCGTGGCGGCAAAACTTCATACTCTTGGTTATAATGTTATAGGTGTTACTTTGCAACTCTATGATCAAGGAGCAGCGCTCGCTAAGCAAAAAGCTTGTTGCGCTGGGCAAGATATTTACGATGCAAAAAATATAGCAAATAAATTTGGATTCCCACATTACGTATTAGATTACGAAAGTAGATTTAAAGATGCAGTTATTGAAGAATTCGCTGATAGTTATTTGAGAGGGGAAACTCCCTTACCATGCGTTAGGTGTAATCAATCTGTTAAATTTAAAGATTTATTGAAGATGGCAAGAGATTTAGGAGCGGATGCGCTTGCTACTGGTCACTATGTGCAAAGACTAGATAGTAACGGACAGGCTGAACTTCATAGGGCTATCGATCATAATAAAGATCAAAGTTATTTTTTATTTGCTACAACTCAAGATCAGCTTGAATTCTTGCATTTTCCGCTAGGGGGGATGACAAAGCGGGAAACCAGGGGATTGGCTATGGAACTTGGGTTAGAAGTTGCTGATAAACCTGATAGTCAGGATATTTGTTTTGTACCTGATGGAGATTACGCTGGAATTATCAAGAAAATTAGACCTGAAGCTCTGAAAAAAGGAAAAATAATCCATGTTGACGGATTTATCCTTGGTGAGCATGATGGTATAATAAATTTTACTATTGGTCAAAGAAAAGGAATGGGTATAGCTTATGCTACTCCTTTATATGTTGTAAAAATTGATGCGGTAGAGAATATTGTATATGTTGGAGCGGAGTCAGATTTATACTGTACAGAATTTTTCGTGAAGGATTTTAATTGGCTTGGCGATCACCCAATTTCTAACGAAGGAATAGAAGTTGAGGTAAAGGTTAGGTCGACTCACAAAGGGTCAAGTGCCAAAATATATATGCTTGACGATAATATTATTTGTGTTAAAATACCAGGAGGTGAAAAGTCTGTCACCCCTGGACAAGCCTGTGTTTTTTATCAAGGTTCTAGAGTCCTAGGTGGTGGATGGATCCTAAGTAACAAGGACAGGTGATGAATATCTTTGCAAGAACATTTAATTCAGTTGAAGCTTTCAGAGCCATAGCTGCTGCTTGCACGAAATTTCAATTCACTTCGCTTTCTATGCAAACTTGCGCTATGTATGGTACTGCCCTTTGGGGGCATAAACATAATATCTCAAAGCAGCATGGCTGCTGACATTCAAAAAACCACATAAATTTAAAAATGAACAATTAATGGGAAATATATGAGTTTCTTCAATAAAAAAACATTCGATTCAGTCAAGGAAAGTTCAGGTGATAGTGGACTTGCTAAGACTTTAACAGCTTTTGATTTAATATTATTTGGACTTGGTGCAATAATTGGTACCGGAGTTTTTGTATTCACCGGACTTGTTGCAGCTAAACATTCTGGTCCGGCTGTAACACTTTCGTACGGTATAGCTGGGCTTACATGCGTTTTTGTAGCTCTTGCTTATACGGAGCTTGCAGCAATGCTTCCAACTTCAGGAAGTGTATATACATATACTTATGTTGCATTTGGTGAAATGTTTGCATGGTTAATGGGAAGCGTACTTGTTCTAGAACTTTGTTTTGCAGCCGCAGCAGTTTCTGCTGGTTGGTCTGCATATGTTCAGGGCATGTTTGAATCTGGAGGTATGCATTTACCATATTATCTTGCTAATGTGAGTGCTAAAGGTGGTTTAATAAACCTTCCTGCTATCTTAATTACTTTAATAGTTGGTGCTATCCTGTATCAAGGGACAAGAGACAGTAAAAGATTAAATGCAATACTTGTGTTTATTAAAATGGCTGCAGTTAGCGCATTTATTATAGCTGCTGCCCCTCATTTTGATATTAATCACTGGGAAAATTATATGCCATACGGGTTTGATGATGTGCTCATTGGGTCATCAATCTTATTCTTTGCTTTTACTGGATTTGGTTCTCTTGCTGCTTGCGCCGAAGAATGTAAAAATCCAAAAAAGGATTTAATGGTAGGGATTATTGGGTCGCTTGTTCTTTCGACCATTGTATATGTTGTTATGGGCGGTTTAGTTACTGGTATTGTTCCCTTCACCGAATTAAACAATGCTCAGCCTCTTGCAAAAGCTCTAGCTCTTAACGGTAGTAATGTTGGTTCTTTTATAGTGGCAACTGGCGCTATTTGTGGTATGACGACTGTAATTATGATGAATATATATGCTCAGTCTCGTATATTTTATGTAATGGCAAGAGATGGGTTACTTCCAAAAACATTCTCTAAAATTCACCCAAAACATGATAGTCCACACGTTACGATTATGGTGTTTACAGTAATAACAGCAGTTTTAGCTGGCTTATTTCCATATGATGTTCTTGGACAGCTTTCTAGCATGGGTGCGCTACTTGATTATGTTGTAGTATCAATGATTGTAATGATATTTAGAGTGAAATATCCAGATGCTCCAAGATCTTTTAAGTGTCCTGCTTTATTTGTTGTAGCGCCTGTTGCTCTTGTAGCTTGTGTATATCTATTATCTAAACAAGTTATTGATAAAGATGGTGGGCTACTTCTAACAGGAAAATTATTAGGATTTTGGTTTATTGCAATGTTTTTATTATATCTTGTACGAAAACCATCAATAAAATCTACCTAATTATAATTGCTATTCTAGTCTCTGTAACAGATGCTGGAATGGCGTCTGTTATAGAGATGAAAATTTAAAATATTACATAAATGAATGCAGTTGATTACTTCTTTTATATTCTTGCTGAGCTGGATAGTTTTTTTTGGAGCTATATAGGTTTTGTAATTATATGTCTCTCAGGGCTTTATCTTACATTTAAATCCAAAGGCGAACAATTTAGAGTCTTGTTCAATATTAGAAAAACTATAAATATGTTGCTTGCTGACGCAGCTAAATCTAAAGAAGGATTACACCCATTTAAGTTATTTTTTGCTTCCGTTGGTGGTATGATCGGCGTTGGAAATATAGTCATGGTCGGGATAGCTGTTATGCTAGGCGGCCCTGGGACTATTTTCTGGATGTGGGTAGCGTCTTTCTGCGGTATGCTCATAAAATACTCAGAAATATATCTTGGTGTTAAACATAGAGTATCGGATGGTAAAGGTAGCTTTAACGGCGGCCCTATGTACTATCTTCAAGATGTTTTTAAGAGTAATTTTTGGGCAATATTATCTGCAATATTACTGTGCATTTATGGTGTTGAAGTGTTCCAATTTACAACTCTAGTTGATAGATTTGAAACAACATTTTCATTAAATCGTGATCTTATTGTATATTGTTTACTTGCGGCGACATTATATTCTGCTTCCGGCGGAATCAACAGGCTTGCAAATGTCTGTGTTGTGATGATGCCATTTTTCTTAATTGCATATTTAATAGCCTGTTCTTATATAATCCTTGTGAATGCAGATTTATTACCAGCGCTTATTATCCATATTTTTAAATCTGCTTTTACAGGTCAAGCAGCAGTTGGCGGATTCGCCGCAAGTACAATGTTGCATGCAGCTTATCTTGGTACGTCAAAAGCAGTTTATTCTGGAGATATTGGCATTGGTTATGATTCTGTAGTACAGAGTGAAACTCGAGTTCTATGCCCAATAAATCAGGCTAGGCTTTCAATAATAGCATTATTTATGGATACGGTAATTTGTACATTCTCCAGCCTCACAATTGCAATAACAGGTGCCTGGCATAGAATGCAAGATTGTGAGCCTTCAGAAGTTATGGCTAGAATCTTTGGCGAATATTTTCCTTTTAGCGAATATTTCCTAACTACTGTATTATTTTTTGCAGGATTTACCACAGTTATTGCATTTTTTGTAGTCGGTACTAAGGCAGCAATGTTCTTATCTCCAAAATATGGTAAAATAACTTATCTTATATATGGCGCCACATCTTTTGTTTTCTTTGCGCATTTTACAGAAGAAAAAGTTGCTATTATGATGAATGTTACAAGCGTATTCTTAGTTATACTAAACATAGTAGCTATAATCAAAATGAGAAAAGAGATAAAGTTTAAATGATGAGAGCAGTTAGAGGTACTAAGGATTTAACTCCGAGTGATTATGCTATTTTTGAAAAAATAGTGAATGCTTCGCGTAAAATATCATTACGATATGGTTTTGAGAATTTTGCTACTCCTATATTTGAATATACTGAAGTATTTGATAGAACGCTTGGTGAAACTTCAGATGTTGTAAATAAGGAAATGTACACATTTATTGATCGCGGTGGAGACAGTGTAACATTACGTCCTGAATTTACTGCCGGGATTATGAGATCAGTTACGTGCGGGCTTACGCATAAGCTACCAATGCGTTTGTTTAGTTATGGCCCAATATTTAGACATGACAGGCCACAGGCTGGCCGTCAGAGACAATTTCATCAAATAAATTGCGAAATATTAGGAGAAGATTCATCCGAATCTGATGCTGAAATTATAAAACTAGGGGCAGATATTTTACAGGATCTTGATTTATTAAAAGATTCAAAACTTCTTGTAAATTCTTTGGGCTGCACCATTTCAAGAGCTAATTTTCATATTGCTCTTAAGGAATATTTGCTAAAATATGAGGATGAATTATCTAATGATAGTAAATCTAGGCTCCATAAGAATCCCATGAGGATATTGGACTCTAAAAATGAAAACGATCAGAAAATTCTAGAATCTGCTCCATCAATAGCAAATTCTTATACTATAGAATCAAAAAAGCGTTTTGATGATGTTTTGAATATGCTCTCTTTATTTGGAGTAAAATTTGAAATTAATTTAAACCTTGTAAGAGGTCTTGATTATTATTGTCATACTGCCTTTGAATTTACAACAGATAAATTAGGAGCGCAATCAACTATAATTGGTGGTGGAAGATATGATGGGCTTGCTAAAATAATGAGTAAGCATGATTTTCCTGCCGTGGGATTTGCAGGAGGCATTGAGCGTATGATGCTTATGATTGCTGAAGAAAAATATTTAAATAGAACAATAGCTATACTTTCTGTTGGTGATGATTCCATTAGTGAGTCATATTTACTTGCTTCTAAGCTTAGAGATCATGGATTGCCAGTTATAGTTCACCAAAAAGGTAAGATAGGGAAAAGAATTGAAAAATCTGTATCATCTGGGGCTATTGTCGCTATATTTATTGGCGAGAATGAAATAAAAACACAACGTTATAAGATAAAAAATCTTGAATTAGGGATTGAGGATGAGTTATCATTTGATGAAATCCTCAGTAAAGTTGGGCCATTATTCTTATGATAATATTTTTCTCTATTATAGTAGTAATTTTACTAGCTTGCGCTGCTTTGATTTCTGCGCTTGAGACATCTGTAATAGCAGCTTCTCCTGGAAGAATTCAAAAGAAAAGATCTGTAAGTAGTAAGAAAGTAGATCTATTACTTGGAATATTGAAAAATAAGGACAGGGTAATAAGCACTTTGCTTATTATGTATAGTATATTACATACTGTAGCTACTACCGTTGCAACGGCAGTGATTATAGAATTGTCAAACCCAGAATATGGGACAATAATTGCTTCGGCTGTTATGTCTGTTCTTGTTATTGTTTTTGCAGAAGTTTTACCAAAGGCTATCGCAGTATCCAAGGCTGAGAAAATAGCTATGAAAGGAGCGAAATTCATCAATTATGCTTTATGGGTGATGAGGCCATTAAATTTTACTTTGCAAAAAATTGTAAAACTCTTCTGTTTGATATTTAATATAGATTTAAGATCTGATATTTCGGCTGCAGATGAAGTGAGAGGAGTTATTGAACATTATCATCTAGAGGGTAATGTAATAAAAAATGACAGAGATATGCTAGGCGGAGTGTTAGATTTAAGGCATATAAGTGTAGCAGAGGTGATGGTACACCGTAGTCAAATGGTAACTATAAATGCAGATTTACCAGTTGCAGATATAGTAAGCCAGGCTCTTAGCACTCCATATACACGAATTCCATTATGGCAAGGTTCTAAAGATAATATTATAGGTATTCTGCATCTTAGGAATTTGCTGAAAGCTTTGCATAAGAATAAATTTGATTATTTAAAGGTGGAGATAAAATTATATATTTCTGAGCCATGGTTTGTACCAGAACATGCTCTGCTTAGTAGACAGCTTATGGAATTTAGAGCCAAGAGAAGTCATATAGCAATAGTTGTTGACGAATATGGTGATATTATAGGTATCTTAACTCTTGAGGATATTTTAGAAGAAATTGTAGGTCAAATTGACGATGAACATGATATAGAAACCAATAAGATTATTAAGAAAGACAAGGATATATACATTGTTGAAGGTACCACTACTGTAAGAGATTTAAATAGGGAATTGAACATAACACTTTCTGATGAGCAGGCTCATACTATAGCTGGCGTTATTATGCATCACCTCGAGAGGCTTCCAAATGTTGGTGATAAATTAGAACTCAAAAATGTGAGAATGACTATAATCAAGAAACAAACTCATAAAATCAAGCAAGTTCTTGTTGAAATCATAGACCAAAACCATCGTCATGATAGCTAATATAGGCTATAGTTTTCTATTATTGAGTGCAATTTTTAGTATCGTAACTATTGGTTTTTTTTCGCTTTTGCAGCGAAATAATGACATGTTGATTCGCTTTGGTAATAATGGCATATTATTTCTTTTGTCTAACATATGCGTCATTATCAGCTTCTTTTGCCTATTATATTTATTTATAGTACGAGACTTCACTGTAGTAAGTGTTCTGATGAACACAAGCTCCATAATGGAGCTGCAATATAGAATAGCAGCTTGTTGGTCTTGTCATGAAACTTCTCTATTATTTTGGATATTCGTAACATCTATCTTAAATATAATATTCTACTTTCAAAATAAAGAATCAATTATTCCGCAAGTAATCTCTCTTGGAATACAAGCATTTTTTGTAATTGCTATTTGCTTTTATTCAAGCCCTTTTAAAAGCATTACATCTATTCCTATAGAAGGGCTTGGGATGAATCCAAGTTTACAAGATATAGGGATAATGATACATCCCCCCATGTTATATATTTCCTACGGGATATTTCAGATAATATTCGCATGTACAATTGCATCTCTGTTTGAAACTTCTATTCCAGATAAAAAAATTATACTTAATTGGTCAAGGTTTGGTCTATCTGTTTTAACAGCTGCTGTTGGATTAGGTGGTTGGTGGGCCTATAGAGAACTTGGTTGGGGAGGGTATTGGTTCTTTGATCCAGTAGAAAATATCTCATTAATAGTGTGGTTATTTGCAATTTCATATCATCATAGTATGTTGCAGCAAAATATGGAATTTACTAAAGTTATATTTGGAATTGCTCCATTTCTTTTTTTAATTGCAGGAACTTTTTTTGTAAGATCAGGACTTCTTGTATCTATTCATAGTTTTGCTGAAAGCCCTAGTACTTATATTTTTCTAGCATTCTCTATTCTATTATTTCTATTCTCATTTTTGACGATCTATTTAAAAAGAGGAAAATTATTTGCTAACGCTCCACTCATAAATTCAAAATATTGTTTTATGCAAGCTGGAAATATATTTTGGAGTATAGGAGCTTGTATCTTGATAATATCTATTCTTGCACCAATTTTTTGGGGGTATTTCTATGGCGAGACTATAGAAATAAATGAAGAATTTTTTGTCTATTCAGTTGTCCCTATAATGTTATTTGCCTCCATCTTATCTGGAGCTATTTATTTTAACAGAAGAATTCCAAAATTATTCGTTGTTGCTTCTTGTCATCTTCCAGTACTTTTTTTCACTGGATCAAATTTTTTGGAGAGTTTTTCATATTTTTCAGGATTTTTTATTGTAACTTCTAGTCTTATTAGATTATATGAAAAAATAAGGGAATATTCCTTAAAATTATCATCAATAAGTATGGTGCTCGGGCATGTGGCGGCAGGATTTTTGATAATTTCTATATGTTATAATAATCAGTATGGATTCTCAAAAACTGTAAATATTAGACTTCATGAGAATGTGAAAATTGATGGAACCAAAAGAGCATATCTATCTGATATTAAATATACTCATGGAGCTAATTACGTAATTCAAGCAGTATATGTTCGAATATTAGATCGTAATGATGAGATTGCGTTACTTAAGCCTGAGTTCAGGTTCTATCCAGTAGAAAAAAGATTTTCTAGTGAAGTTGGAATCAAAAGCCTATTTTTTGTAGATTGGTATGGAGTTATCAATAATACTGAGGGTGATTTTGTGAGCCTTCAAATATTCTATCACCCAGCCATATCATTCATATGGCTTTCACTGTTTCTTATGGTTATTGCGATTGGGCTTAGGTGTTTTCCTCCCTATGTATTAACCTACAAATCAATAAGAACAGGGACATGATCAGAAGGTCGATCCCAGTCGCGCGCTTCCCTTATAATTTCAAAGTTAGTCGCTTTATTTGATGTATGGTTGTTCAACCAAATATGGTCAAGCCTTCTTCCCCTATTTGATTTTTTCCAATCTCTATTTCTATAGCTCCACCATGAATATAATTTCTCATTATGAGGGACGAATTCACGAGCTATATCACGCCACTCAAACTCTTTTATCATATTCATCATTATTTGTCTTTCTATGTCTGTGTGACTAACTTCGAATCGCAATGCTTTGCTAGACCAGACATCATGTTCAAGAGGGGATATATTAAGATCCCCTGCAAGTAAAATTTTGCTACTCAAATTACGATTTTCAGAAAACCATTTGCCCATTTCATCAAGATAGGCAAGCTTATGCTTAAATTTTGGATTTAGATCTGGGTCTGGAATATCACCTCCAGAGGGAATATAGAAATTATGTATTTCTAAGTCTTGAATTTTAACAGAGACATGGCGCTTATCATTATTGTAGAATTTTAGGCTGAATTTTTCATCAAAAGGAATTTTGCTTAAAATAGCAACGCCATTATATGATTTTTCACCCTCAAAATATTGGTGTTTAAATGAATAATTAGCGCAAGCTTCAGAGGGGAAATATTGATTTTCCGTTTTTGTTTCTTGCAGTAGTATAATGTCAGGATTATATCGTTCTTGTAGTAAGCCAATTAGCTCAATTCTTAACCTTACAGAATTGATATTCCAAGTTATTATTCTCATGTTTCTTCCGTAAAATTTATGGGCTCAGATTAGAGCAGAAATTTACGGTTTACAAATGAAATATTTAGCCCTGTTTAATAATTGATTCTAACGAGTATTATGTTTATCAGGATTTTTTTCCGGTTTAGTAATTGCCGTATGCGGAGTTTCTGTGGTATGTTTTACTAAAGCATGAATATCGATACCGGAATCATGAATGATTCGCTCTGCTGTATCTCTCATTCCTTTCGACTGAAAAAGCTGTTTAGCTCTGTCTTTTATAGAGGGTTTCACTTTGACGGCTTCTCTAACTATCCTAGGTGCATATTTATCAACTACGCCTCTAAAACGCTCAAGTTTTAAAGCATCATCTACGGTTTCGGCGCCTTTAGTTAATCTTATATTTTCTACAATTTGAGAAAGGTTCTTTGATATGGATTCTTTTATCTCTGAAGTCATTACTCTATCTTCTTGGAGTGTTTTGATTATAATTTCTAAATTTACCGCACCTTCTAATTGATCGTCTCTAAATGGGCTTTCATGACGGCATTTAAATAATTTTGTTTTAGAATCTTGTTCTGTTTCACCAAGCAATTCCATTGCTTTTCTATATTTTTCAATATTATCAATGGAAAGTTTTATCTCGTCTCTTTGTTTGTCTCCATCCTTAGTGAAAAATATATCATGTAAATCTTCAAAAGCTGATATTACGCTGAAATGGTCTTTTAATTCTTCTTTTAATGAAGCTAGAGATTCACTGTTTCCTTCTCTTTCGTCAGTTAGAATTTTTTTTAATCCTTTGAATTCGGTAACTTTTGTGTGTAGAGTGCGCCAATCTGTTATTCCAAGACTATTAAGGTTATCATCATGTAATGAGCTGAGTTTATCAGCAATTTCTTCTTCGGTGGTAGGTTTTCCTGACATTGTAAGTCCATAAGTTTCTTTATTGGATTAAAGAATAGTTCGGCTATTTTGTCTATATAGATCTAAATTTTTGCAAAATTTTTTATAGATCTATTGTATTACTGTCTTGGGTGTCTAACATTTAATAATTTTGGATCTGAAATAGCTTGAGTTGATCTTATGGGATTAATATCAATTCCACCACGGCGTGTTGACCTGCTATATACAGTAAGTTCTTCACATTTACATTCTGTAATTAAATGGTCAAAAATTCTTTCTGCTAATGGTTCTGTAAACTCATCGTGACTTCTAAATGAGATAATATATTTTAAAAACGCAGAATGATCTATTTTTGGCCCCTTGTAAGATATATATAATGTTGTCCAATCTGGTTGTGATGTAATTAAACAATTTGATCTAAGCAGATTAGTATAAAATTTTTCTGTTACGATTTTTGTATCTTTATCTAGTAATTCAATATCTTTATCGTTAGCACCGCATTTAACATCTATAGCATCTATACAATCAGATTCTAGATTATTTAATGTCTGGTTTTTAAAATGGTCTATATCATATAAAACAAGATCAATTGTTGCTCTGAGTACCTTTTCTAGGTCTGATTTTATTAGTAATCTAACAGCATCATCGGATTCAAATTTTTTATTATTTAGAGAAAATAAATATAATTTTAAAGACTTTGATTCGATTATATTTGAAGAGCTAGCAGGAATATATAATTCTAAGATTCTTACGTGTGGTTTCCCATTTTGATTTAGCCATGAAACTTCGTAACAATTCCAAATATCAATACCATGAAAACTGGCTCCATTCTTTAAATGCGCTCTATTATCACTTCTTGGAATTGGGAAAAGTAAATTTGGATCATATTCGGAACTATATTTTACTTGTTTGCCTAGAGGGATTTGAGACATTTTTTACCTAAAAGTAATATATAAGCTATTATAAGTTTATCACATATAAGTTGCAATGTAAAATGACATCAATAAATGGCTGGCTCAATATATATAAGCCAAGAGGAATAAGTTCAGCTGCCGTAGTTGCTATAATAAAGCGAACGTTTAAGGGAGTTAAAACTGGGCATGCTGGAACGTTAGATCCATTAGCAGAGGGCATCCTGCCTATAGCACTTGGTGAGGCTACTAAACTTACGGAAATGCTAATCGATGCAAAAAAAACCTACCAATTTACCATAAAGTTTGGTTCAAGAACCTCCTCTGGTGACATTGAAGGGAGTGTAATAGCTACTACCGAAAATCTTGTAAAAGAATCAGACATAAATGATGTATTACATAAATTTATAGGTGAAATCTCTCAAGTGCCACCTGCATTCTCAGCTATTAAAATCAATGGTGTTAGAGCCTATAAATTAGCGCGTGCTGGAGATATGCCAGAAATGAAAATGAGGCAAATCCATATTTACGATCTTAAGCTTCTTGCATTTAATGCCGAAGATCAAACTGCCACTTTGATTTGCGAATGTTCCAAAGGTACCTATATAAGGACTCTTGCTGAGGATATAGGATTTAGCTTGCAAAATCTTGGGCATGTGATAGAATTAAAACGTCTAGGAGTCGGAAAATTTACTGTAGCTTCAGCTGCAAATCTTTCCGATATACAGATGCAAGATAATTTGCAACGGCTCTCAAGTCATATTCTTCCTGTTGATTTCGTACTGGACGACATCCTGGTTATTAACGTGAGTGAAGACATAGCATTGCGTATACGTAATGGACAAAAGATAATTTTTGGAGATGCTCTAGAAGGTTTATCTGTAGTCTATTGTAATAGTATTTTATATGCAATTGGGATTGTGGATGATGGGTTGTTTAAAATAAAAAGAGTTTTTAATTTATAAATATAGGAGTTTAAGATGTCGATAACTGTTGAAAAAAAACAACAACTGATTGGTGATTATGCAACCACTCAAAATGACACAGGTTCTGTAGATGTGCAGGCTGCTGTTCTTACTGAAAGAATTAATAATCTTACAGAACATTGCAAGATAAACCATAAAGATTTCTCTTCGAGAAGAGGCTTATTGATTCTTGTAGGTAGAAGAAGAAGATTATTGAATTACTTAAAAGATAAAAGTTTAGAAAGGTACCAGAATCTAATCAAAAGACTCGGTATCAGAAAATAAATTATAAAATATAGCCTGGCATTTGCTGGGTTTTATTTTACCAAGTCCCAAATTAAATTGCGCAGATGCGATTTATCATGGAACTCGCGGCTTCACCTATGAAGAATAGGCTGCCTGCGCTCGCCAATCAAATCGTATCTACGCAATTTAATTTGGGACTTGGTATTATTAAGTTGTAGGAATTTAATGGTGCAGATTGTTATTCAGCATTGATGCTGGATAAGCCCACTATATTTGCTCAAGACATGGTGTACATTACCGGGCAAAAATGTCGATTGTATTTTGCTAGCAAGTCAAAAAACATCGTTATCCTGCACTCGGTGCGGGATGATATAATGTTTTTGGAAAATAAGCTTACTAAAATAAAAGAATTTATAAAATGGAAAAATCTATGTTTAAAGAAATAATTAAAGAAGTGAAATGGGGGGATGCAACTCTCACACTGAAAACTGGTAAAGTTGCAAGACAGGCTGAAGGTGCCGTACTAGTTTGTATGGGTGATACAGTTATATTATGTACAGCTGTTAGTGCTAAAGAAGTGAAGCCTGGAGTCGCCTTTTTTCCTCTTACAGTACATTACAGGGAAATGGCTTACGCTGGTGGTAAGATCCCAGGAGGATTTCGTAAAAGAGAAGGACAACCTTCAGAAAAAGAAATTTTGGTTTCAAGATTAATTGATAGACCAATTCGCCCTCTATTTCACCCTGCATTTTTTAATGAAACACAAGTTATTTGTACAGTATTATCTCATGATCCAAAATATTGTTCAGAGATTCTTGCTTTAGTTGGTGCATCAGCTGCTATTGCTTTATCAGGTATTCCTTGCATGGATATTATTGCAGCTTCAAGAGTTGGATATATTGATGGAGAATTTGTACTTAATCCATCATATGAAATGATTGCAAATAGTAAACTTGATTTAATAGTAGCTGGTACAGATACATCCGTAATGATGGTAGAATCAGAAGCTCATGAGCTTTCTGAAACTAAAATGTTAGAAGCTTTAGAATTTGGCCACAAAAATATGCAACCTGTTATCAAACTAATTGAAGAATTTGCTAAAGAAGCAGGTAAACCAAAATGGGAACTTCCTGAGCTTGGTATTGAAAACCTTGTTGCTGAAATTTCTAAAGATTATAGCAAAGCAATCGTTGAAGCGTTTAAAGTTACAGATAAGCAACAACGTTACCATAGAATGTCTGAAATTTTTGCTCCAATTGAAGCGAAACATGAAGAAGAATATGGTCACTTGAAATTAGAAATTGCTTTTGCAGAAGTGAAAGCAAAGGTTGTAAGAAATAGTCTTCTTGAAACCAAAATCAGAATTGATTCAAGAAAACCAGATCAAATTAGACAAATTGTTTCCGAGACAGGCATTCTTCCTCGTACCCATGGTTCAAGCTTATTTACAAGAGGTGAAACACAAGCTTTAGTTTCAACAACTCTTGGTACAGGGCAAGATGAGCAAATGTACGAAAATCTTGATGCAGAAGGTAAAGAAAGATTCCTTCTTCACTATATTTTTCCACCATATTCCGTTAATGAAACAACTCCCTTTAGGGCTCCTGGAAGAAGAGAAATTGGGCATGGTAAACTTGCTTGGCGTGCGATTAATCCTGTGCTCCCTTCAAAAGAAGAATTTCCTTACACAGTAAGAGTTGTATCGGAAATTACTGAATCAAATGGTTCATCTTCAATGGCAACTGTATGTGGAGCAAGTATGTCTATGATGGAAGCTGGTGTTCCTCTTAAGTCTCCAGTAGCAGGTATTGCAATGGGGCTTATCAAGGAAGGCAAGGATTTTGTCGTTCTATCAGATATTATGGCAGACGAAGATCATCTTGGTGATATGGACTTTAAGGTTGCTGGGACAGAGAATGGTATAACGGCTCTACAAATGGATATTAAAGTTGCAGGTATTAATTTTGAGATAATGAAAATTGCTTTATCTCAAGCAAAAGAAGGTAGAATCCATATTCTTGGTAAAATGTCAGAATCTATTACAGAGCATAAAGTTGTTCTAAGTGAGCACGCGCCACAAATCGTCAAATTAAAAATTGATAAAGATAAAATTAGGGAACTAATAGGCCCAGGTGGAAAAGTTATCAAAGAAATTTGTGAAGTTAGTGGAGCAAAAATTGACATTAGCGATGATGGTATAGTCCAAGTTTCGGCTGTAGGAAAAGATAAAATTGAAATAGCTTTAGCGAGAATCAAAGCTATTACTTTCGAGCCAGAAGTTGGATCAATTTTGGATGGAACTATCCTTAAAATTCTTGAGTCAGGAGCTTTTGTAGGTATACCAGGTGGTAAAGATGGGTACTTACATATTAGCGAAATAAGCACTCAAAGAGTAGCTTCAATTGATGATCATTTGAAGGTAGGCCAGGCAGTAAAAGTAAAAATAATTGGTTCCGAAAAAGGAAAAATAAAAGTAAGTATGAAAGCTTTGTTGGGAGCGAAAGAGCCTGAAGAAGCAACTCCTGCTTCATCTGTTTCAGATTCAAACTCAGATTCGCATTCAGAAAAAAAAGAAGGGTCTGAAAAAAAAAAGGAAGTGAGGGATCATAAAAAACCTCAAAAAACATATGAAAAAAGGCGTGAAACACCTATTGAAAGTAAGGTAGAGGCGGCTACAACTAGTCAACGCAAATACTTTAATTAAGTTCTGAAACTCCGTTTCTAGAAGCGATTACTGCGAGATCGAAAGATGATCACTTATGAAAAATAAGCTGCGCTCTTTCGACTCTCGAATCTCATCTATAAATCTCAATTTTAGAGTTTAACAGAGAATTCAATTGCAAATGTATAATAAATAATCCTGATGAATATATGAAAGCAGAAATAACATTAGATACAGATGAAAAACTCAAGGACTTTATCATAAAATGTCTTGAGGATAAGAAAGCAGAAAATATTTCTGTTATAGATCTAGGTGAAGCTAGTTCTTTGGCGAGATATTTTATCATAGCAAGCGGAAAATCTTCAAAAAATGTCTCTTCAATGGCTGATTTTGTAAGTATAGAAGTTAGAAATAACAGCAATTTAAATGTTGGAATTGAAGGCCTCAGAGATGCACAATGGGTTTTAGTGGATTGTGGTGATGTTATTGTCCATATATTTCACCCAGAAGCTAGGGAAATATTTAGACTGGAAGATCTATGGAAGAAAAGGATTAACTCTCGCGATAATACTTAAGCTTTATTAATCAACTTGATATTATGTAATGCTAGAAATGAAGAGAGAAAATTAGTATGCTCGTATCAAGAGCAATCAATAAAGAATTGGAAATAATAGAGTGTCAATTAAAGTCAGAATACATTGATGCATCAAAAGATACTGAAAGACAGAAAGAATTGAAAGAGTGGGATCCTATAGATGATGTTTGATATAGTACCAATTCTCTAATTTAAAAATGAGAATTAGTGCCGTTCAAGCTCTCTTTAAAGCTTCTAAGTCTCCGGTTGCAATTGCGGTCAAATTTTTGGTAATTTTTTCAATCGGCCAGTCCCACCATGCAAGTTGCAAGAGAAATTCTATTGTTTTATCATCATATCTCTTGCGAATAAGTTTGGCCGGGTTGCCACCAACAATAGAATAAGGTTCAACATTCTTTGTAACTAGAGCGTGAGCTCCAATTACAGCTCCATCTCCTATTTTAACTCCTGGCATAAAAGTTGCTGAATTACCAATCCATACATCATTGCCAATTTCGGTATCTCCTTTACAAAAAGCATTGAGTGGTGTGTTAGCCCAGGATTTGCCAAATACTTTAAACGGATAAGTTGATACGCCATCTAGAGAATGATTCGCTACATTCATTATAAAACGGGCTCCCATAGCAATTTGACAAAATTTTCCAATGATAAGCTTATCATTCATGAACTCCATTAAGTAGAGTACATTTTTTTCAAAATTATAAATATCATCTGTATCATCATAATAAGTGTAATCACCAACTATGATTTGTGGATTTGTTATGATATTCTTTAAATAGCAAGTTCTAGTAACCCCAGCAATTGGGTGTAGAGTATTTGGATCTGGATGGATGTTTGTCATAAGGATAATTTGTATAATCATACGGATCATAGCTTTCAAGACAAGATATTTCCATATATATTTTTATACAAATCATTGACTTGAATTTTGAACATCTTATCATGTCATCATAATTGAACAAAGTGTCCACATTAGTAAAGATAATGCTCGTAAATTTATGCCTCCTCGTTATCACGAAAGCGGTGTAAGATTGCATACTATGTCTTATAAAGAAGCTGCGCCATGGACGTTCTGTCCTAATAAAAATTTATTTTTAGAAGTTTTTTATGCTAATATGTGCACGGGCGATGTTAACGGTTATAAGGAGTTTCATGCTAATTCATCAGGAGCGGTTAAAGCAGAGGATGCTGCTCCAGATTCATAATATTTCTATTATTTTTTATCTCTCTAACGAGAGATTCATATAATATTCTTTCCTCAGTGATATTAAAAAGTCTTAGAATTAGGTTTACAAAAGTAGATTTACCACTTCCTGAATACCCAACAAGTCCAACTTTTTGTTCTGGTTCTATTATTATAGATTTATCCTGGAATAATAGGGTAGAGCCTCTATAAAGAAATTTTACTTTAACGTATGTTATTTCGCCTTTTGTGATTTTAATCCTTTTGCATTCGGTTTGTCTTCAATCTCAAGAGGCGATAATGCAATACGGAGATCTTGTTCGATATCTCTTGTAGTTTCAGAAAAATTTAATATGTCTTCTGATAGAGGCCAAAGAATATTTATAATAGAAATATTGATTGTTGAAATTAGCGCAAAATCTTTGTGAATGCGCCATCATTCTTTTCATCATTACATCGCCAATATATTACTTGAACCATGAATAAAGATATGTTTTTGTTATTAGTTAATTGTAGATTTTGTGAACCCAAATAAAGTAGTTGCATTTTTTGAAGAAATTCTTTATTTTAGCGAATCACGAAATTCCGCGGTGGCTTTGCCCTGCTTTTAGAAAAAATATAAGTATTTAGAACTAAGGAGTTAACATTAATGCCGACGAATAATCAGTTAGTTAGGTTTGGGCGTAGTCCTAAAATTAGAAAAACAAAATCACCAGCTTTAATGGGAAATCCATTTGCTAAAGGTGTATGTGTTGTTGTAAAAACTGTTACACCAAAGAAGCCAAACTCAGCTCTTCGTAAAATGGCGAGGGTGAAGCTTAGTAATGGTAGCTATGTGAATGCATATATTCCAGGCGAAGGCCATAATTTGCAAGAGCACTCAGCTGTTTTGGTTAGAGGTGGTAGGGTTCCTGATCTACCGGGTGTACGTTATCACATAGTTCGTGGAGCTTATGATACTCAAGGTGTTAAAAACCGTAAACAAGCCCGTTCTAAGTACGGTGCTAAACGTCCTAAATAATTAAGAGGTAAGAATGTCTAGACGTCATCGTGCTGTAAAAAGAGAAGTAGTTTCGGATGTTAAATTTGGCAGCCCTCTTTTAAGCAGATTTATAAATAAAGTTATGCAACGTGGCAAAAGGTCAATTGCAGAAAAAATCGTATATGGTGCTCTTGAGAAAATCAAGAATAAGCATAAAACAGAACCTTTCGACATTTTCAATGAAGCTGTTAGAAATGTAAGGCCTGCTCTTGAAGTTGTTTCTGTAAGGGTTGGTGGTGCAAACTACCAGGTTCCTTCAGTTGTTTCTGATGATAGAGCCTATGCGCTATCGGCTAGGTGGCTTATTGCTGCTGCAACTAATAGATCAGAGCTTACTATGGAAGATAAGCTTGCTGGTGAGTTTTTTGATGCGGCAAGCGGTAAAGGCGGCGCTGTAAAGAAGAGAGATGATACACATCGTATGGCAGAAGCTAATAAGGCTTTTGCGCATTTAAATCCAAAAAAGATGAAGAGTTAACGCATGTCTAAAGAATTAGCTGATATTAGAAATATAGGTATTTGCGCGCATATTGACGCTGGTAAAACCACGACAACAGAACGTATATTATATTATACCGGAAAATCATATAAAATAGGTGAAGTGCACGAAGGCGGCGCTACTATGGATTGGATGGAGCAAGAGCAAGAAAGAGGTATTACAATTACTTCTGCTGCTACAACTTGCTACTGGAATAATAAATGTATCAATATTATCGACACTCCAGGTCACGTAGACTTTACTATTGAAGTTGAAAGATCGCTGAGAGTTTTAGATGGCGCAGTAGCTGTTTTTGATGGTGTAGCAGGTGTAGAGCCTCAGTCAGAAACTGTATGGAGACAAGCGGATAAATATTCAGTTCCTCGTATTTGTTTTGTAAATAAAATGGATAGGATGGGAGCTAATTTCTATAGATGTGTTGATATGATTATTGACCGTCTTGGCGCTACTCCTCTTGTTATTCAGCTTCCTGTTGGAATTGAAGAGCATTTTAGAGGTGTTGTTGACTTAGTAAAAATGAAAGCAATCATTTGGAAAGATGAGGCATTAGGTGCAGAATTCTCTTATGAAGAAATTCCTGATGATCTAAAAAAACAAGCTGCAGAATATCGTGCTAAACTTGTGGATACAGCTGTTGAAGCTGATGACGAGATGCTTGAGAAATATTTAGGCGGCGCTGAACTAACCGAAGATGAGCTAAAATCATGTATCAGAAAAGGTACAATTGGAGCAAAATTTGTTCCAGTATTATGCGGAAGCGCATTTAAAAATAAAGGCGTTCAGCCTTTGCTTGATGCTGTCGTAGACTTTTTGCCTTCGCCTCTTGATATTGGTTCAGTTAAAGCTCTTGACTCCAAAACAAACGAAGAAATAACACGTAAAACTACAGAGAAAGAACCTTTTGCTGCTCTTGCGTTTAAAGTTATGAATGATCCATTTGTTGGTTCTTTGACATTTGTTAGAATCTATTCTGGCAAGTTAACCGCTGGTATGACGGTTGTAAATACAGTGAAAGATCAGAAGGAGAGAGTCGGTCGTATGCTTCAAATGCATGCTAATGATAGAGAAGATATTAAAGAAGCAAAGGCTGGTGATATCGTGGCCCTCGCTGGTCTTAAGAATACTACAACTGGTGAAACTCTATGCTCTCAAGATAATCTGATTGTTTTAGAAAGAATGGAATTTCCAGATCCAGTTATTGAGCTTGCGGTTGAGCCAAAAACTACTGCTGATCAAGAGAAAATGTCTCTTGCTCTTTCAAGGCTTGCGGCTGAGGATCCTTCATTTAGAGTGTCCTCTGACTATGAGACTGGTCAAACGGTTATCAAAGGTATGGGTGAACTACACCTTGAGATTATTATCGATCGTATGCGTCGTGAATTTAAGGTAGAAGCAAATGTTGGTGCTCCTCAAGTTGCCTACAGAGAAACAATAACAAAATCTACTGAGATTGACTATACTCATAAAAAACAATCAGGTGGTGCTGGTCAATTTGCTAGAGTTAAGCTTATATTTGAGCCTCTTGCAGCTGGTTCTGGTTTTGTATTTGAGAGTAAAATTGTTGGTGGTGCTATTCCTAGAGAATTCATACCAGGTGTTGAAAAAGGCCTAAATAATATTAAAGAAACCGGTATTGTGGCTGGTTATCCTTTGATTGATTTTAAAGCTACTCTTATCGATGGTGCTTACCATGATGTTGACTCAAGCGTTTTAGCTTTTGAAATAGCTGCAAAGACAGCGTTTAAAGAAGGAATGGTAAGAGCTGATCCAAAAATTTTAGAACCTATAATGGCTGTTGAAGTTGTTACGGCTGATGAATATATGGGAGATATTATTGGTGATCTTAATAGCCGTAGAGGTCAAATGCAAAGCATGGAGCCAAGAGGTAATGCTCAGGTGATTAAAGCTCATGTGCCTTTAGCTGAGATGTTTGGTTACGTGAACACATTAAGGTCTTTGTCGCAAGGTAGAGCACAATATACAATGATTTTTGCTCATTATGATCAAGTTCCTCAGCATGTGGCTGAAGGGATAAAAGCCAAAAAATAAACTAATAAGTTTTATTTCTAAATGATCCAAACGATTTTAGCGGGTCTCAGATGTGCTCACATATGAAGTATGTGCGCGCCTTCGTCCTAAAAATCATTTGTCTAATTTAATCTAAAACTTATTATTGACAGTAAATTCTGTAAAATTTTCCTTGAAGTTTTGCAGTTGAAGTTTAAATTAACAATATACAATCAAAGAGAGTAAGATTATGTCAAAGGATGTATTTAAGAGGGATAAGCCGCATTGTAACGTAGGTACGATAGGGCACGTGGATCATGGGAAGACGTCATTGACGGCTGCGATAACGAAAATTTTGGCTGAGAGCGGTGGGGCTAAGGAGAAGAAGTATGATGAGATTGATGCTGCTCCTGAAGAGAGAGAAAGAGGTATTACGATTTCAACGGCTCACGTTGAATATGAAACAGCGAAGAGGCACTATGCGCACGTTGACTGTCCTGGACATGCTGACTATGTAAAGAATATGATTACAGGAGCAGCTCAGATGGACGGGGCTATATTAGTAGTATCAGCAGCAGATGGACCGATGCCACAAACAAGAGAACATATTGTTTTAGCTCATCAGGTTGGAGTGCCAGCGATAGTAGTATTTTTGAACAAAGTGGATATGGTAGATGATCCAGAATTGTTAGAATTGGTTGAACTTGAAGTAAGAGACTTGCTCAACAAGTATGATTTTCCTGGGGATGATGTACCAGTTATTAAAGGGTCAGCACTTGCTGCTCTTGAAGGTAAGCCAGAAGGAAAAGAAGCTATACTTAAATTGATGGAAGCTGTTGATTCATATATACCGCAACCAGAGAGAGCTCTTGATAAGCCGTTCTTGATGCCAATAGAAGATGTATTTTCTATATCAGGCCGTGGGACTGTGGTTACAGGAAGGATTGAGAAAGGAGTTGTAAAGGTTGGAGAGGAGATAGAGATTGTTGGGTTTGTACCTACAGTTAAGACAACATGTACTGGAGTAGAGATGTTCAGGAAGTTGCTTGATCAAGGGCAGGCGGGAGATAATGTTGGCGTATTGCTTCGTGGTACAAAGAGAGAGGATGTGACAAGAGGTCAGGTTTTAGCTAAGCCTGGTTCAGTGACGCCACATACAGAGTTTGAAGCAGAGATCTATGTATTATCGAAAGATGAAGGCGGAAGACACACACCATTTTTCAATAACTATAGGCCTCAATTCTATTTTAGAACAACGGACGTTACTGGAGAGATAATGTTGCCAGCTGGGAAAGAGATGGTAATGCCTGGAGATAATGCGAATTTGGTGGTAAAACTTATAGCACCGGTTGCAATGGATCCTGGTTTAAGATTTGCTATCCGTGAAGGTGGTAGAACTGTTGGCGCTGGTGTTGTAGCTAAAATTTTAGTTTAAT
>CAYPDX010000007.1:0-41491 GCA_964409695.1 uncultured Rickettsia sp.
AAATTTTTCTTTTATACTATTTGCTAGTTCAATAGCTTCGGTGGCCTCAGCTTGAAGATTTGCATTAGCAATTATTGGAAATAAAAATTCTTCGCAAAGTTGCTTAAAATTAGTAGCAATTTCAATCGCATTTTTAAGGGCATCGACTCCTACGTCCTTGTTTTGATCAATAGAATTAGTAATACCTGGTCTAATATGTTCATATATGGTGCCAGTTAATGCGCGGTAAGCTCTTTGATATAAAAATTTTTCTACCCCAAATGTATTATTTGCACCAAAGAAAAATTGGCTATTTAATTCATCTTGTATTGCGATGTCTGCTCTCACAAAAAGCTCAGTGCGATAATCATCTTTGATTTTAATTTTCATATTTGAAACTCATTTTATTTTGATAAATATAAATTATTTTATTCGTAGCTAGAGGAAAAAAGCGTATTTTCTCCAATCAAGAGTTGCAAGCCATCTTCTCCAGGATTTAACTGAAGCTCACCTCCACTATCTCCTGGGGCACTCTCATCATGTTTGCTCTCTACTTCAGGTAGAGTTGAGTAAGCAGCTTCATGGCTTTCTATAGTTATTAAATGCTGTTTCGGTGGTGGGGATACTAAAGCTTTAACATTGGTTTCTTCGCCACTTAATACTGCTCCTATTAATTTTTCTTTAAATGATGAAAGATCAACCGAATCGCTATAAAATTTAGTAACATATTGGTCTAAAAATTTTTTAAGTTCTAATTCTGTTCTTTGTTTATTCAATTCTTTTTTAAAATTATTGAATGAAGATTTTGTACCATTTTTAGATATAATATAACAGCCTATAAGATATAATGACTCTGGATTAGTTTGACCGGCATTTGCGGTTTTCAACCAGGATATATCTGACAAGTCATGCTCAACAAGTAATTGCACTAGGATTGAATAATGCCTGTTCATATATGCTAGCGAGAAAGCTGTGTTACCGTCTTTTGTTGATGCTTTAGGATCTAATTTATAATCATAGATTAAAGAATCTATAAGAGTTGTATGTCCTGCTGATGCTGCTACATGAAGTAATCCATAACCATTTAAATCAGCAATATCACACTTTGCTCCAGCATTTTTTAAACAATATATAATTTTTAAATTATTAGTTCCGACAGCATGATGCATAGCTGTCATACCATTAGAGTCTGCACGGTCTATATCTACATAATCTACTAATTTGCCTAGAACCTTAAGATTTCCTTCTTTACAAAATTTTGTGATTAAAATTTCGCCGTTTTCATCTGGCTCATTGATATAAAATCCTTTGTTTTGAAAGAATTCCACAGCAATCCAATTACCAAGTTTAATTAATTCGTAGAAAATTTTAAATGCAGCATCAGATTTAGTACTATCGCATTTAGCTAAAATATATCCAAGTGATTCTGCTATATGATCCATTCCATTTTCTATTGCATAGTTAATAGCCTCGCTAATATCAATAGCTGGAGTAGTGTTCGCAAAATATGATATAACTTCTATAGAAAAACCATTCTTAATAGCTTGAATTAAGAGGGGTTCATCATTATTATCCCCAGTTACAAAATGAACAAGAGCGTCTTTGTGATTATTCGAAATCGCTGCATCTATGGCGGATTGTCCTTCTCTATCTTTTTTAAGAGGATCCGCTTTCAAGATAATTAATTTTTTTATTTTTTCTAGATTTTCTGGAGTTTTGTCAGAAGAAACTATCTTTGTAAGAAGTGTTTCACCTGATTCATTCGTAGTATTTAGATTAACTTTAGATTTATCTCTAAGATATTTCATTGTATGAAAATCATCGATGTTTGCTAAAAAATCAGCAACTCTAAACGCACTAACTTCAACTTCACCGAGAGATTCTAGAAATAGTTGAACTACATTCATTACTAAATCAGGTCTGCCCATATGCCTTGCAGCTTGAAAAAATAGCTTTAGAGAATCTGGTTGTACGGATTTTAATAATTTTTTAAAAATCCTCCGGCCACCAGCATTATAGTAACCCATAAACTCAAAACCTACAAATGATTGATATTTAAGTAGATAGTTTTTAGTTTCTGTATTTTCTATATCTATAGATAAAGCTAATGGCGTTTTACCTTCTTCTGTTTTTGATTTTAATAAATCATCATATTTATTAGTATCATGTTTTAATAAGAATTCCAGAGTTGGTTTACTTCCAAAAAGTGCTACTCTATGTAGAAAAAACGTAGTATCTCCCGATGTTTCTGTTGCTATATCCAATGAGTCATTTTGGATCTTCATCATTATTTCTAATAAATTTATATTATTACTTATTAAAACAGCATTTTGCACAGATATAGATAGATGGGGTGGCGCGGTTTTGAATAGATTCTCGAGAAATTCGTCACTGTGTTCCAGGGGATCAGATGAAGCTATATGCGCTATAATAGTCAGAAGAAAATTTTCGTGTGCAGTCCATAATTCTCTTATTTTATCTATATTTAAGCTGCGCCCAAAAGTAATTTTTTTTCCATGAATTGTAATTTGTTCAGGTGGGAAATCTGATGGTAACTTCAGAGTAGTATATGACTTTAAACATTCTTCTATAATGCGAAATTTAGGGCCACTAGGTAATTTACTTGGGTCAAAACCCTTTTTATCTTCTAAAAGTATAGTTATCATATCTACTTGTTTTTAATTAAAAAATACTATTATTTATTACAATGGATTAATAATCATTGGCAGCTAAATGCATATATTTTATATCGTGAATCTAATTTTCTTTCTAGGTGGGATATAGATTGTTTCTTCATCAGCATCTGTTCTAGTTCTTTCAAGAATACCTACGAATCCTCTTCCATTTGAAATTAAACTTGCGATGAACCATCCGTTCTCAAGTTCTTTTTGAATCTTTTCAAATTCTGCTTCTTGGTCTAGAAAGCAAACAATTCTTTGTTCTGGGCGTTTTGATTTTGTCATTTTATTACTTTTATTAAGAGTTATCTTTAAATTATACATTATATTATAATGTAAATATTAAGAAATGTCAATGATTATTTTTGACGAGGTGCGCTAGGTAAAGGAGAGATAGTATTACAATGTCACACTACTGGACAAAATGTTGATCGCATTTTGCTTGCTCGTCAAAAAGACTCGTCATCCTGCACTTTATGCACTAGTGTCCGGGAAAGAATGTCGAGTATGTGAATAGGTAGCATAAGCCTTGGAGTTCAGGTATAGTAGCTGTTAGAACAACTTCAAAGGACTTATATGCTTATGTATAGAAATAGCACATTTGTAGAGATATTAAAACTATTAAATAGAGGACTGTAAAAGAAGCCATAAAAAAAACGCAAGCGATAGATATAGTAAGGAGTTTGGCACCTGGAACTTATTTGCGCAACTTAGCGACATCAGGAGTTTAAAAGACTTAGAGATAAGATTTAATAGTAAGAGACAGAATCACTATCATTTAAGATGCGCTGACGTGAAAAGGTCAACATTTGCAGATGCAAATAAAAATAGGAGCAGCGAAGTTTTTAAAGATATAGAGGAGATGTTGATTAGAGGTCAAGGTAGAGATATAAAGGATTTAGTGAGTTTAATAGATTCAAGTACTGTTAGAATAGCTGGAAGAGTATAGTGCACCCATTTATCCAGACCAACTTTTGGATGTGAGCCCGACTTTTTTGCTAGTTGCTAAAATACAAAGCAGCTGGCGTTTTGTATTTTAGAGACTGATGCACTCTTTCATGATTATACCATACCACAAAATCCTCTAAACAAATCTCCAATATAGATAAATAATGAAAAAATGTTGCTCTACTCTAACCATTCATCGAAAAAATGCTGAAAATATCCAGAAAGGGTAAAACCAAGTTCTACTACATCTGGAGCGGGAGCAATTTCACTTTTATCCATTGATTGATAGAGTAGAGGTTTTATACTATCTGCTCCTTCTGTCGCTTCATACCATGTTGCTACTAATACAGCAAATTCAGATTTTATAACTGGATAATCTTGTTTTGAAAAGAATCCAACACCTTCTATTTTTATTTTGTAACCAAGTGTTGATAATCCGCTCTCCTTAAGTATCTTATCTACTTCAATCTGAGTTTTGAGAGCTTGTCTTTCTATATATGGGTTATTTGTGTCAAGTAACACGATAAATTCTTTCTGATCACCATACTTGCCTTCTTTGATTGCTGTCACAAATTTTTGTGTTGCATCTGCTGCAGTAGTGGCGGTTGTAGGCCTTTCATGATTATTAGATTTTTTTGTATCAATTATATTTGTATCAAAATTAAGCATTTGTGCTAAATCTTCAGACATAGTTGACTCTGTGAGGCGTCTTGTCTCATCCTTCGCATAATTTGGGTAATGTCTTCCTGGAAAGAATCCTTTGGGACATTCTTCTTTTGATTTGTAAAATATGAAAGGATTATCAGGGTCAAGTCTTATGTGAGTACTTTCTGCTAGCTTTAAAATATATTCTTTGCCTTCTGTTGTTCTTAAGGCATCATCTCCAACAGTAAGTGTTGCATTCATCTTATCTATAGGTGTTTTATTATAGAATATAGTCATTAATGCATTTTTTAATTCAGGCATCATTCCGTCAATTTCAGCCCAAATAGGTCTTTGTCCCGCCAAAATTTCTGTGCCATATTTTATGTTTACATATGCCTTGATTTGTGAACTATAAATCAATCTAGCCATCACTCCAGCTCTAGAAGCTCCAGCAACCCATTCTATGTCATAATTACTTTGATGTGGGTTAATTGAATCTATTAATCCAAGTTTTTTAGCATTTGCTAGATATTCTGAAGTAAGCTTTTCATGTATAGATTCTTTCTTCAGTTCATTTCGTTCAATTCCAACTTCTCTTCCAAAACTACTTCTTTGTATTAAGTATAACGATAGATCTTTTGCTTCTTTTTGAGTTAAATCTTTAAAAAGATTTTTGCGTAAATATTTAGCATCAAATAATTCACCGTCAGTATTATTAGCTTTTGATTGTTCAATTGTTGCCATTGCAGCTTTATATGCCATATTTGGTTCTTTTACAGCCCCTGACTTATTAACCGCTTCCCAAATTATTTCTTTCTTAAAGCTTCCTGCAATATTATACATTTTAAGAACAGATTCTTCAAACTCATGCAATGGTACAGCTCTTCTTGATAAATTATAGTAATCTTGAAATGCGAGTTCAAAACCCGAGGGTTTTATTGAAGCCATATACCCACTATATAGAGAAGGAGAGATTGCGCAGGCGGTCGCTATTGTTGCATAAGTAGCAAATTTTATAGTTATTTTAAATCTGGACATAGGTTACCTTAATCTATTGGTTACATTTAACTGGGATTTCTAAAATCTCGCCCCAAACATTATTCCATCCTCTTGTATGAGTATTATTTGGAAAAATCCTATGTTGTATGCATTTTGGATTATCACTTACTTTAACAAAATTATCTGCAATTAATGCTGGAACAACCCTGTCATTGCCCCCTGATAAATGAAGCTGTGGGATATTATTTACTTGTTTCGCGTAATCTATTGGATTTAATGAGTATTTTATTGGCCTAACTCTATGAAATTCAGTAAAAGCAAGAGTATCTAAATTCCCAGCAATTGTTGTAATAGATCTAACGTTGTGGTTTTGAGCTGCTATTAAAATAGCCATTCCACCGCCACCTGAAAATCCAACAAGATCTATAGGGTTATTAGCTGCAATATGTTTTATTGCTTCATTCATAGATTCAACGGAATCTTCTGACATTCTTTTATCAAGCCAATATTCCTTATTACAATTGGGATTTAGCTCCATTGGAGTATGTTGGCACGGCCTTGCAAGATAGACAAGATTTTCTCTCTTATCTAATGTAATGAGAGTAATTAACATTGGGGTTTTAGGGGTGGGATCTAGTGAAATTACACTGCCTTTTGCAATTTGTCCATCTCCTTCAATGTAAATAATATATGGTTTATGATGTGATATATTCTTTTGGAATGTGGTGAAGAGAAATTTTCCACCTTGTACTAATTTTTTTTCAAACCCTGCTGTAGCAGCTATATTTTCTGCAACAATATGTTTTGAAATGTCGGATGTAGTACTACATCCGACAAGTGTAAATATAATAAATATAAATCCAATAGATTTATATAAAAAATGATTAGAACGGAATTTCGTCATCTAATTCGCTATGTTCAAAAGTTGCAGCAGTATATGAAGCTGGTGAATCATGCACTGCATGATCTCCATTTCCAGATTTTGAATCAAGTAGAATAAGGTTTGCACCGTAGTTTTGTAACACTACTTCAGTTGTGTATTTCTCTACTCCAGATTGGTCTTGCCATTTCCTTGTTTGAAGACTGCCTTCAATATAGAGTCTTGATCCTTTTTTAACTAAATTTTTTATAACGCCAACTAGTCCATCGTTAAATATAACAATACGATGCCATTCTGTCTTTTCTCTTCTTTCTCCGGTTGCCTTGTCCTTCCATGAATCAGAGGTGGCTAGGCTTAAAACTGCTATTTCTTTTCCATCGCTTGTATTACGAAATTCAGGGTCACGACCAACGTTACCTATTAGAGTCACTTTGTTTAAACTTAATGCCATATTTGTTCTCTTATAAAATACAGGTTGCCATGATATGATAAAAAAATCTATAATGCCAGAGAATTTTGAGTCAAGTTTAATACATCATATGCAAGAATATATCAAAGTAGTAGGTGCAAGAGAGCATAATCTCAAGAATATCAGTGTAGATATACCAAGAGAGAAGCTTGTAGTTATAACTGGTCCTAGTGGTTCAGGAAAATCCTCTTTAGCATTTGATACTATCTATGCTGAAGGACAAAGAAGATATGTTGAAAGCCTGTCTGCTTATGCAAGACAATTTCTTCATCTTCATAATAAGCCAGATGTTGATTATATAACTGGTCTTTCACCAGCAATTGCAATAGATCAGAAGACAACTTCAAAAAATCCTAGGTCAACAGTTGGTACGATAACTGAAATTTACGATCATTTTAGGCTTTTATTCGCAAGAGTCGGTATTCCTTATTCTCCAGCTACTGGTCTTCCGATACTTAGCCAAACTATTTCTGAGATGGTAGATCAAACTTTATCTTTGGGTGATGGTACAAAAATATACATACTTGCGCCAATTGCTCGTGGTGAAAAAGGAGAATTTCGTAAGGAATTTATAGGCCTTAAAAAACAAGGTTTTGAGAGAGTGCTAATTGATGGAGAGCTTCATGAGCTTGATGAAATACCATCTTTAGAAAAAAACAAAAAACATAATATTGAAGTTCTTGTTGATAGAATAGTCATTAGTGAAGATTTAGGTAATAGACTTGCTGAAAGCATTGAATCTGCTCTGAAAATGGGTGATGGAGTTATATATGTTGAGGTAGTTGAGTATTCAGAAGAAAATATTAATCCAAAATATAAAGTTGGAGAAAAAATTATTTTTTCCGAAAAATATTCATGCCCTATTTCTGGATTTCAACTTACTGAAATTGAGCCAAGAATATTTTCATTTAATAGTCCTTTTGGTGCGTGCCCTGTTTGTGAAGGTCTTGGTAAAGAATCTTACTTTGATCCTGTGCTTATTGTTCCTGATGATTCAATGAGTATAGGAGAAGGAGCCATCGTTCCTTGGAAAAAATATAGTTCTAGGAATTTTATTGATACCATAAGGTCTTTACTTAGGCATTATGGGGCAGATATGTATACTCCATTTCGTGATATTTCGGATAAGGCAAAAAATGTTTTGTTTTATGGTTCTGGAGAAGTTGAAATTGATTTTGTCTATGGTGATGATTCATCTAAGGAAACAATCAGGCAGACTTTTGGTGGAATAATCAAAAGTATGGATGAAAAACTTAAAAATTCAGATGGGACATGGCTTAAAGAAGAATGGTCAAAATTTCAATCTCAGCAAAGATGTGAGCGTTGCAATGGATTTAGACTAAAGCCAGAATCTCTTTCAGTAAAGATTGCTGGACTTCATATAGGAGAGGTTGCAGACAAATCAGTCTATGAATGCGCTAAATGGTTTGAAACTCTTACAGAACATTTGAATCCTAGGCAAAATAAAATTGCAGAGAGAATATTAAAAGAAATAAGAGCGAGGCTTAACTTCCTTCTGGGTGTTGGTTTGGAATATTTAACATTATCTCGTGAATCAGGTTCTCTATCTGGTGGAGAGAGTCAAAGAATAAGGCTTGCTTCTCAAATAGGATCCGGACTTACTGGCGTTGTTTATGTTCTTGATGAACCATCTATTGGTCTTCATCAAAGAGACAATGACAGACTAATTGAAACTCTTAAGAATCTCAGAGACTTAGGAAATAGTGTTATTGTTGTAGAGCATGATGAAGAAACAGTTTTAGCTGCAGATCATGTGATTGATATAGGTGAAGGGGCTGGAGTCTATGGAGGTAAGATAATTTCGCAAGGTACCCCACAATATATTCTTAATGATAAAAAAAGCCTTACCGGTCAATATTTATCAAGAGTAAAATATATTCCAATTCCGGAAACCGTTAGGGAAGGAAATGGGAAGTTTATTGAATTGAAAGGTGCTAGAACAAATAATCTTAAAGGAATTGATCTAAAAATATCCTTAGGAACTTTTACGGCTATTACAGGAGTTTCTGGTAGTGGGAAGTCAAGTCTTATCAATCATACGCTTTATAAAGCAGCTATGAAGAAATTAGATAATGGTTACAAGGAGTCGCCAGGAGCTTTTGATGAAATTCTTGGAATTGAGCATATTGATAAAATTATTGATATTGATCAATCCCCCATAGGGAGAACGCCACGTTCAAACCCTGCAACCTACACAGGAGCTTTCACCCCTATTAGAGATTGGTTTACTAATTTACCTGAATCTAAAGCAAGAGGCTACAAGGTAGGTAGGTTTTCTTTTAATGTTAAGGGCGGAAGGTGCGAGGCATGCGAAGGTGATGGATTAATAAAAATTGAAATGCATTTTCTTCCTGATGTTTACGTGAATTGCGATGTTTGTAATGGTAAAAGATATAATAGAGAAACTTTAGACGTTAAATATAAGAACAAATCAATAGCTGAAGTTCTTGATATGACAGTAGATGAAGCTTTAGAATTCTTTGAAAAAATGCCAACTATTTTGGATAAAATGCAAGCTATGCATGATGTTGGACTTGGATATATTAAAATAGGTCAATCAGCAACAACATTATCTGGCGGAGAAGCTCAAAGGATAAAACTTGCAAAGGAATTGTCACGCAGAGCAACTGGAAGAACTTTATATATACTTGATGAACCAACTACTGGCCTGCATACAGATGATATTGCCAAACTCCTAACAGTGTTACATAGACTAGTTGATGCTGGGAATACTGTAGTCGTTATTGAACATAATCTGGATGTAATAAAAACAGCAGATAATGTAGTAGATATAGGTCCAGAGGGTGGTGATAAAGGTGGTAATCTAGTTTGTAGCGGTACAATTGCTAAAATAATGGAATGTAAAGAGAGCTATACCGGCTTTTATTTAAAAAAACTAAAAGATAGATAAGATGGACTTAAGAGCTGAAAATTTAAATAAAAGCTATAATAAACGGAAGGTTGTAAAAGACATATCACTACATGTAAAAAATGGTGAAGCTGTAGCCCTACTAGGGCCAAATGGTGCTGGTAAAACAACGTGCTTTTCTATTATTGCTGGATTAATAAAATGTGACTCTGGTAAGTTATTTGTTGGAGCTGCAGAAATAACACATCTACCTATTTATAGAAGATCAAGTTATGGTATAGGTTATCTTCCTCAGGAATCTTCAATATTTAGAGGGTTAAATGTTTATGATAATATCATGGCGATACTTGAATTTATAGAATCTGATATAGAAATTAGGAATAATAAAATAGATGAATTACTTGCTGATTTTGGAATAAGTCATTTAAAGCTAGCTGAATCTTCTTCTCTTTCAGGAGGAGAGAGAAGAAGGTTGGAAATAGCTAGAGCCCTTGCTATGAATCCAAAATATATACTTCTAGATGAGCCACTTGCCGGAGTAGATCCAATTGCAGTTGATGAAATCAAAAAGCTTATTAAAAAACTAAAGCAGAGAAATATTGGAATATTAATAACAGACCATAATGCGCGTGATACGTTAGAAATAGTGGATAGGGCATATGTTATTTATGATGGTAAAATTTTATTTGAAGGCACCAAAGACGAGGTTATTGCTTCAAATTTAGTGAAAGAAATTTACCTTGGCAGTAGTTTCGGGGATTAAAGCCCTCAACTCTGTCTTTAATTTAGTGTTTATCAACAACTTCTCTTATCCTCTTTCCTATCAAGATTGAATCCATCATGTTATTTTTAATTTGCTTTTTTATTTCTTTAAATGAATCTGTTTTGGTATCTTCTGGATAGATTATAGGGTTAAAAAGCTCGGCTTTTTCTTCGATAATTATATCAGTTCCAGCTTTATAACATTTTCTACTTGCTGAAAACCATTTATTTTTCATGTCAAAATTAAGTTTTTCAGGTGTTTCAGCAGTATAATTTTTGATTACAGTTTTATAATTATAATTTATAGGATCCATCAAGTAAGAGACCCCAACATCATCTTCAGAGAATTTTATAAATTCTTTTGCGAATTCGAGAGAGAGAAACGGCAATTTTATAGCTTTTTCAATATTGCTACGAATTAAATCATCTTCTTTTTTGTAAGAAAAATCCACATTTATATCTTGTACAATTCTGGATTTTAGATTTGGTAAGACTACGTGCTGCTCAAGAGGTTTAGTTTCACCGCTAAAGTATCTTATAATCATTTCTTCAATAGCTTGCCGAGATGTATATAATTCTACACCAGTAAGAGAGCTTGCTCTTTCTCCAAATATACTTAAGCTATTGGTACTATCAATATATCCATCAGATAATCTAATTTCTTCACTTAAGCTGAATCCTGATTTTTTTGAATCTACTCCTGGTATATATTCATATCTTGGGTTTTCTGAGTCTAAAACCAGTGAAGATCTTCCAGAGATATCAGGATAAGCTTTTCCTGCCATACTTATAAAATTTGTAGGGTCAATCCAGTATTTTGTGCCAGATTTTCCAATCGTTGTAAGTATTGCGTGATTGAATACCGCTTCACTTGGTAGAATATTGTTATTTTGAATATAGTTAATTCCTCTATATACAAAGGCATTATTTGCTTTGTAGCC
The DNA here is from genome assembly GCA_964409695.1 of uncultured Rickettsia sp. Taxonomy (GTDB): domain Bacteria; phylum Pseudomonadota; class Alphaproteobacteria; order Rickettsiales; family Rickettsiaceae; genus JABDAD01. Next base: position 11,192 of record CAYPDX010000007.1, read on the forward strand.
AAGTTTTTTGAGAATTGCGACAGTTACGGTTGAATAATCTTTGCAGTCGCCAAAACCTGTACTTGCAACAATCTCTAGGTCTCTAGGGAAAAATTGCCCTTTGATTGTTCTCCATTCTCCCATATATCTAATTTTTTCAGAAAGCTCAGAAGTAATATAGTCGATTTGCTCAATTTCGTTTTTTATTTTTGAAGCTTGATCTACTATAGTTTGAAATAAAGTTGGAAGTTTTTGCTCTGAAACTTCTTTATACTTTGGAGCAAAATATTTACTAATTTCATCATAGCTCTTTACGGAAGATATTGAGATATATGAGGTTTTCTGTTCATCAAGAGTTTTGCTGTAAGATTCGTTTGATAAAGCATAATAAATAGGCTTGTTTTGAGTTACTGAAATATAATATTTATTGTCTTTAATATCCTCTTTTACAGATAGGTTTTTGTCGGGATCATTTATGAGAGTTTTTAAATTAAGCTCTGAGACAATTTTGATGTCTGCGGTCTTTGAGTACTGATCAATACCTAATCTAACTTCTTCGTAATAAGCATTATCCATTGGAGGTATTAGGCATTTTTTCTTATATTTTAAATATAATTTTGAGCCTATTAGAACATGTGGGAATGAAATTAAAATTTGATATTTTTGGTCGAAGCCATGTTCTGAACTTGCAAGCGGCTTGATCTCAATATGAGATTTATCGACTGGATATTCTTTTCCTTCGTATATTGTCTTCGCTTCAATATCTACAATCTCTGTAATATCTTTCATGAAATAAAGTGTCTGACTACCGTACTTTTGTCTTCCGACTTCATTTAGAATTGTGATTTCTTTCTCATGAACTTCCGAATATTTTCCTGATTTCTTAACATCAATAGTAACATTGTTTAAATTTACCTCTACTGGCGCTTCTTCATATGTTGCATAGCGAGCGCTTACCGAAAATGAGGAGATAAGAAGTAGGAAAAAAATAAATTGTTTGATGGATCTATGCATTTTTGAAGCCTATATTATAAGCTCTAAAGCATAATATTTACTTGAAATTAAGTCAAATCTAAAAAATGTAATATACTATCTTCTAACAAGAAGAAGATTTAACATTAGTCAATAGTTTCACTTGGAGCTTCAGAAATTTCATCTCCAAGTAATTTTACTTCCCCTGCTTCTAGTATTTCTATCTTAACTTCTGATATATGTGTAAAGGTTTGGAAGTAAGAAGTACTAGGAGCCTTTCTAATTGCTTCTACTCGCGCTTTAAATCCCTGTGTTTCTTTCTTTATTGCTTTAGACATATATTTCCTTCTGCTTAAATATTATTCATAATAAATAAATTATATATAATAATCCTAATAACACAAGAAAAATTTCATTCTTAACCAGATAAAACTGGCTGAATAAATGGGATTCAATCTGTGTTTTCAGTTATATCTCCAGCCATAGGTTGTTTGATCCCGGATAATAATGGTGTATTATATGAAGAGAGTAATAGATGGAGAGATATGTTATGAGACTAAACACCTATGCACTTCCTAGAGAGACAAGAAATTCTTCGATAATTGCTTCTTCGTCTAAATCAGCACCGCAAATTTCAAGATATAATTCTTGTATAGTTATGCTCCAGCACCTCTGAGGGGCTGAAAGACTTTATTCTATGCATATATAGCTACTATTATTATTAAATTTAATAGTAATTATAAAGATAAATAATGAATACATAAAGAAAAATTAATAACTAACGCCAAAGTTTCTTACTTTATAAGTGTGTATTCTTAACCCTGTCGCTTTATATAATTGCACTTGTAAGACGATTAATAGTTAATACATTTATATTTTGTATTCAAATATTCGTAAATGCCGAGTTTAGAACCCTCGATACCAAAACCCGATTCTTTTCTCCCGCCAAATGCACCAACTTCGTTGGATATAATACTTTCATTAATTCCAACAATACCATAATCTAATTTATCTGAAATTTGCCAAGCTCTATTACTATTTTCAGTATAAACATAAGAGGCGAGGCCATAGTCGCTATTATTTGCAGAGTTTACTACATCATCATAATTATCAAATTTGTAGCATGCTAAAACAGGGCCAAATATTTCTTCTTTGAATATATCCATTTTGTCAGAACAATTTATTAAAATTGTCGGTTCAAAAAATGTATGATTATCAGAGGCTTGTTTGAGATTGTTTAGAGTGTCATAGTAATGAGTGCTTTTCTTGCCTCCTAGTATAATCTCAGCACTTTTGCTAGTTGCATCCTCTATAAGTCGTGCAATTTTGGCAACAGATAATGAATTGATAAGCGGGCCAACAGCCACTTTTGGATTAAATCCATCTCCCACAACTAAAGAGGCAAAATTCTCTTTTAATTTATGTACTACAGAGTCATAAATTTTTGCGTGAATAAAAATTCTATTAGGAGAAGTACAAGATTGTCCAGTACTTCTAATTTTGGCTCCAATTAAATCTATTACTACTTTTTCAATATTTGCATCTTCACAAATAATATAGGGAGAATTGCCGCCAAGCTCTAGGGATAATCTTTTTATAGTATCAGAAGAATTCTTATAAAGAATTTTCCCAACTCGTGTTGAACCTGTGAAACTTATTTTTCTTACTCTTTTATCTGAAGCGAAAACTTCTGAAACAAGTTCAGGCTTAGAATTTATTATATTAATAATTCCTTTAGGAATTCCAGCTTCAATAGATAAGTAACCAAGTGCTAGAGCTGAAAAAGGTGTATGTTCAGAAGGTTTTAAAACTACTGTACACCCAGCTGCAAGCGCTGGGGCCAATTTTCTTGAAATCATAGCGCTCGGAAAATTCCATGGTGTAATTGCTCCAACAACACCCACTGGCTCATACTCTACCATAATTTTTTGATTTTCTTTAACACCAGCAGATACATAACCAGATATTGTTGTTGCTTCTGCTGCAAACCATCCAATGAAATTTGCGCCATATATAATTTCTCTTTTGGCTTCTGAAATGGTTTTTCCTTGTTCTAGAGTGAGGATTTCAGCAAGTTCATCTATGTTTTTTATTATTAAGTTTTGCCATTTATGTAAATATTCTGCTCTTTCTTTTGGAAGAAGATTAGACCAATCATTAAAAGCAGAATATGCGCAGTCTATTGCTTTTACTATTTCATCTCTATGAAGCTCTGGAACTTCTCCAACTTTCTCTAAAGTGGAAGGGTTGATAACATCGATTAACTCTGGTGAAAAGCAATCTAGCTCTCCATTTATAAAATGTTTTTTATTTATTTGCGTCAGAATATTTTTCATAGAATTTTTTATTTTAATGTTAATTGACAATTACTGTGTTTCACTCTAGTATGCCGTTCTAGCCTAATGCACAGATTAAAGGTTAGATTCAATGCATACTAATACTTCACAAGATTCTATAACACCTACTAGTAATAGTAAAACAATAATCGAAAAAAAGCGATTCAGGGATATATTCAGCGCTTTTTGGCCGATTTATAATAGCGAACTCCCAAAATTTATTAGTATTACTGCTCTTATGTTCTGTATACTTTTTATACAAAATGTTATCAGAGCAATGAAGGATAGCGTTGTAAACACAATGATAGGCCCTGAATCTGTTTCATTTTTAAAAGTTTGGGGAGTGATGCCAGCTGCTATAATTTTTGCAGCTATTTATGTGAAACTTGTCAATAATTTTAGGCCTGAATCATTATTCTATGTCATAATTTCAACTTTTATTGGCTTCTTCGCCTTTTTTGGTTTTGTCATATTCCCATTCCATGAATCTTTGCATATGAATAAAGATTTAGCAGCTGATTTAGTTGCTGCATTTCCCCATTTAAAATGGTTTATATTATTACTTGCTAACTGGGGTTTTTCATTATTTTATATAATAGCAGAACTTTGGCCAAATGCGGCATATTCTGTTTTATTTTGGCAGTTTGTAAACGGTATAACAACTGTTGATCAATCAAAGCGTTTCTATCCATTATTTGCACTATTTGGTCAAACTGGCCTAGTTCTTTCAGGCTCATTATTGATGGCACAAACTAAGATCGGGGTAATGCTTCATCAAGATTTTGGTATCGGAGCAACTTCAAAAATAGCTTCTTTACAATTTATTATGTCTATTGTGGTTTTTGCTGGTCTTCTATCTCTTTGCTTTTTTAGGTTAATAAATCGAAGAATTCTAGATATAAGAGGAAATGATTTATTGCATTTTCAATCTAGCAAAAAGAATAAAATGTCTGTTTTTGAAAGTTTTAAATTAGCAGCTACTTCAAAACATATAATGTTAATTGCTTTAATGCTGACATGTTATGGTCTTTCAATTAATCTAGTGGAAGGTCCTTGGAAAGCTATGATAGCAAAGGTTTATAGTAACACTGAGGAAAATTTAGCCTTTGTAGGTTCGTACCTAAGGATGACTGGTATTTTTACGTTGGTATTTGCATTAGTTGGATCGAATATTGTAAGGTTACTTGGATGGTTTTCAGCTGCAATCATTACCCCAGCTATGATGTTTATAACTGGGTTAATATTCTATTATTCAGCCAATTTTCAATCGGACTTTCTAATAGGGATTTGCACGTGGATAGGTTACGATCCTCTAATCCTGGCTATTGTTTTTGGTGCTATACAAAATGTTGTAACTAAATCAACGAAATATACTATTTTTGATTCAACAAAAGAGATGGCTTATGTTCCTCTTGCTGATAATCTAAAGGTACGAGGCAAAGCTGCAGTAGATAGTATCGGAATAAAACTAGGAAAATCAGCTAGTGCATTTATTCAATCAATGATATTTGTAATTTTTCCGTCTGCAACATTTGAGTCTATTTCACCATATTTAATGTGCGTGTTTACGATAGTCTGTATAGTGTGGATCTGGTCTGTAAAAACTCTTGGGACTGAGTATGAATTATTGGTAGAAAAAAATGCAAAAAAATCTAAAAATTAAAATCATTGCTCCTTCTTCTAGGGCACCAGATTCAGAAGAAATTTTGCTTCAAGGGAAACAAAGATTTTTAGATCAGAATATTGATCTGATTTACTCTTCTAATATATTTTTAAACCCTGAATTGCCTTTTTTTGCAGCGAGTTATGAGAATAGAAAAACAGATCTAATAAACGCAATAACTTCTCCAAATTATGATATAATATGGGCCGCTAGGGGAGGTTACGGGGCAGGTAATTTAATCGAAGATTGCCTCAAAATTAATCCTTCACCAAACAATAAACCAATTATTGGCTTTAGCGATACAACTGCGCTTCATATATTATTTAATCAATATTATAAAATACCAACCATTCATGGTGAAGGTATATATAGTTTTATTAAGAAAAATCATGAAGCTACGCTTTTCAAGGAAATTCTTTCAGGAAAATCAGTGAAATACGAACTTACTCCAGTTGCTCATGTTGATTGTAAACGTGAAATTAACGCAGAGCTCACTGGCGGAAATCTTACAATTATAACTACTTTAATAGGGACAAAATTACATCCTGATTTTGAAGGGAAGATTCTCTTGTTAGAGGATGTAAATGAGAAGGGGTACAAGATTCATAGATCATTAATGCAAATGAAATTATCTGGTGTTTTAGATGGAATCTCTGCTATTGTTTTTGGTGATTTTTTGCAAGGAGATGAGCATATGTTTCAAGCTATAGAAAATTTTTGTGAAACTCAGATCAATATACCATGTTTTTATATAAAAAATATAGGACATGGTGAAAAAAACCTTCCAATAGTCTTTGGTTCACCTGCTCGAATTTCCAGTAATATGTTAGAAGTTACTAGCCCATTCAAGTTTGAATTTTGACAATTTAAATTGACAGTAGAGCTCATATATCTTAGCCTGTGGCAAATTTATAAATATTATTCATGACAGATATTATATCGCGAGTAAGAAACAGCAAATTTAGATATATTTTTTTACCAATTAGATCTGGGGAATTTGCTAAGTTTTTTCCTATGGCAGCTCTTATGTTCATTATCCTATTAAACCAAAATATTATAAGGATAATGAAGGATAGTATAGTGATGACACTTGTAGGTCCTGAGGTAATTAGCTTTATAAAGCTATGGGGAGAAATGCCTGCTGGTATAATCTTCGTGGTAATATATGCTAAAATGTGCAATGTCATGACCACAGAGAAAGCATTTAGAATTATTGTATTATTTTTTTTAGTATTTTTTGCTTTTTTTGGCTTTGTTCTATTTCCATTTAGCGAGTATTTTCATCCAGATCCTGCATATATTTATGATCTAGTTATACTTATGCCTCATTTGAAATGGTTTATAATTATTTGGGGTAAATGGAGTTATGTTGTATTCTATATTATGGGCGAACTTTGGCCAATCGTGGTCTTCTCTCTCCTATATTGGCAGCTTGCTAATAAAATTACAAAAACAGAAGAAGCAACTAGATTTTATTCATTCTTTAGTCTCTTTGGGCAATTTAATCTGCTGGTTTCAGGTAGTGTAATAATGTATTTCAAGTCTAGTTCTCATTGCTTGCTTTTCTTGTTTGATGAAATTCAGGATAAAACTCAACTTATGTTAAAGTCACTTATAGCTGTTGTATTGCTGCTTGGATCTTTGCTGCTTGCTATACATTATTATATAGAAAAAAAAATAATGACAGATACTCGTTTTTATAAGCCAAAAGCAAATAAAAGCACACTGAAGCTTACTCTAAAGGAGAGCTTAAAAATGATTTTTAGTTCTAGATATCTAGGGCTTATTTGTATTATAATAGTTTGTTATGGGATGACAATAAATCTTCTAGAGGGCGTTTGGTTTTCTAAGGTTAGAGATCAGTATGTAACGCCGGAAGGTTTCATGGCGTACCAAGGAATCGTTTTATTTTGGACTGGGGTATTTGCCACAGTATGCGCTCTAATTGGAAGTTCTATTATCAGATATATGGGCTGGTATACAGCAGCTGTAATTACACCTCTTATGACATTAGTTGCAGGTGGTATATTCTTTGCTTTTGTTAGTGTTGAAGATAACCTTGCTGAAATTTTTTCAGGTATTACTTATCTTGCGCCTCTAGCAATCATAACATTTATTGGTGGTTTGCAAAATGTACTCGGTAAAGGAGCAAAATATTCTCTATTCGATGCAACTAAGGAAATGGCTTATATTCCTCTTGATGAAGAAATGAAGGCAAAAGGAAAGGCAGCTGTTGATGTTCTTGGGAATAAGCTAGGAAAATCATCTGGTGCTATTGTACAATTCATTGCGTTTACCATGTTTCCAGGCGCTAGCTATGATGATATAGCGGGCTTTTTAGGGCTTATATTCATAGTTGTCTGTATTATTTGGGTATATGCGGTTAAGAGACTTTCTGTTGAATATAGTAACTTACTAAAAGAAACAAACGAAAATGCATCTTAAGATAGGTACGCGTTCAAGCCCTCTTGCCTTAGCGCAAACTGATATTTTTATAGATAAATTAATAAAAATAGAAAATTTTTCTTTTGAAATAATTCCTATAAAAACTTCGGGAGATAAAATTTTAGATAGACCCTTATATGAAATAGGTGGAAAAGCTCTTTTTCTAAAAGAACTTGAGGAAGCTCTTATTAGCAAGAAGATTGATGTAGCTATTCATTCGCTTAAAGATGTTCCTGGTAAATTAGATGATGAATTTAAACTTGCATGTTATTTAAAAAGAGAAGATGCTTCTGATTGTTTTGTCTCTAAAAAAGCAAGAAATATCAATGAATTATTAGTAAATTCAACCATAGGCTCATCGTCTCCAAGAAGAAATGTTTTTATAAAACAAATGAGAAATGATATAAATATAGTGCCTATAAGAGGCAATGTGAATAGTAGAATTAATAAGTTGCTAAATGGTGAGGTAGATGCTTTGATTTTAGCAGCGGCTGGTTTAAAAAGGCTTGGCCTATATAATGATGACTATTGCTATCCAATTGATACTCAAAAATTTATCCCAGCTGTAGGCCAGGGTGTTATATGCGCAGAAGTTTTGACTGAAAATTTACAATTAGCTGCAATTTTAAAAAAAATTACAGATTTAAACACAGAAAATTGTATAAAAATTGAAAGAGAGTTTTTAGCTCATTTAAACGCAGATTGTAAAACCCCAGTAGGAGCCTATGTTTCATTTGCAGACAATATGTATAATGCATCATTTATGCTTGCTTCAGACGATATGGAGAAAATTTTATTAGAAAAGTTTGATTCAATAAAATTAGTTTCGAATTTCGGTGCTAATGTTGCTGAGAAAATGATTAAACAAATATTTGATAAATTAGTAACTTAGTGTTATTTTACCTAAAACTTATAATTTATAGGAAATAGAATGTCTTACCAATACGTGTATGTAATGAAGGGTCTTACCAAAAATATTAATGGTAAGCAAATATTAAAAGAAACTTGGCTTTCATTTTTGCCAGGAGCAAAAATTGGAATTATTGGCCATAATGGCGCTGGTAAATCAACTTTGCTAAGAATTATGGCTGGAGTAGATAAAGAGTTTGATGGCGAGGCCTGGGTAGCTGATGGTATTAAAATTGGATATTTGCCTCAAGAACCACATCTTAATCCCAATAAGAATGTTTTTGAAAATGTCATGGAAAGCCTTTCAGAGAAGCAAGCTCTTCTCGATCAATTCAACGCAATAAGCGAAAAATTTGCCGAAGAAATGTCTGATGATGAAATGAATGATCTTCTTTCTAAACAATCAGATTTGCAAGAAAAAATTGATGCCGGTGATCTTTGGAATTTAGAAAGAGAAGTTGAAATTGCAATGAATGCTCTTAGATGTCCAGCGAAAGATGCTGACGTCACAAAAATTTCAGGTGGAGAGCGTAGAAGAGTGGCTTTATGTAAACTCTTGCTTGAGAAGCCTGATATGTTGCTTCTTGATGAGCCAACAAACCATTTGGACGCTGAATCTGTGTCGTGGCTTGAGAACTTCCTAAAAGAATATAAAGGAACAGTAGTTTCAATTACGCATGATAGGTATTTTTTAGATAAGGTTACAGATTGGATACTAGAGATAGATAGAGGTGAATGTGTTCCTTGGCATTCAAATTACTCAGCTTGGCTTGAGAAGAAGCATCAAAAACTTCAAGGCGAAGATAAAGAAGAAAGTGACCGTGCGAAACTACTTCGTACAGAGCTTGAATGGATTAGACAATCTCCTAAAGCAAGGCAAGCAAAAAGCAAGGCTCGTATTACAGCTTATCAAGAACTTGTAAATAAATCTAGAGATAGGGTAGTCACAGCTGCGCAAATTGTTATTCCTAGTGGCCCTAGACTTGGAGATTTAGTAATAGAAGCTACTGGATTATCCAAAAGTTTTGGTGATAAACATCTTCTCAATGATTTTTCATTTAAAATTCCTGCTGGAGCTATCGTTGGTATAGTTGGTCCAAACGGAGCTGGAAAAACTACATTATTCAAAATGATAAATGGAAAAGAATCTCCTGATTCAGGAACTTTACGCATAGGTCCAACTGTGAAACTTGGTTATGTAGATCAATCAAGAGATCACTTAGATGATAGTAAAACAGTATGGCAAGAAATTTCAGATGGTCTTGAAGAAATGAATCTTGGAGATAGAGTGGTTAAGAGTAGGGCCTATTGTTCAGCCTTTAACTTTAAAGGAGGAGATCAGCAGAAAAAAGTAGGTCAACTTTCAGGGGGGGAAAGAAATAGAGTTCACATAGCTAAGCTCCTTAAAGAAGGTGCGAATGTGATACTTCTTGATGAACCATCAAATGATTTGGATGTTGATACTTTAAGAGCTCTAGAAGAAGCCATTCTTGATTTTACAGGATGTGTAATGGTAATAAGCCATGATAGATGGTTCCTTGATAGAATCGCAACACATATTATAGCATATGATCAGGATGGAAACGCTTCGTGGTTCGAAGGAAATTATCAAGATTATCATGAATATATGCTTAAAGCGCATGGTGTTGATATGGAGAATCAGAAGTTCAAACATCGCAAACTTATGTAGTTTTTTTAAATACAAAAAAAGAGTCGTCATCCCGCATTTAATGCGGGATCCACTTTTTTCCTTGTCAAATATTCGATTTCTCTTTTTAGAAAAAAATAGTAGACCCAGCATCGTAGTACAGGTGGACGAAGTTCTCAGAGAATTTGCAGAGAAATCCTTGGATTCTAATATAAAATTGATGTAAACATGTCTTTTTCGGAAATTTTTATTGTTTTGATAGTAGCTATTTTGGTATTGAAGCCTGAAGACATACCGCTTCTATTTAAAAAGGTAAAAGAGTTTTATAAATATATTTTTTCTATAAAAAAGGAAATAGAGAAAACAGTAGATAAATTATCTGATACTAAAGAATCAGAGAGTGAAGAAATCAATTTTTATCTAAAAAAAATCATGGCTAGTGATGTGACTTACGAAGGAGATTATACTCTTTCAGATGTAAAGGCTTTTTATCACAAGCTTCTACTAACAAAACGTATAGAAAAAAAATAATCTAATGTGTTTTCTCGTAAGGATTTCGTAAACTTCTAACTATTTGAGGCGGGGACTTGAACCTATCTAATTTGCGTTTAGATGAAGAATTTCTAGGGTCAATTGGTGTACTAACGATAGAAGGGCTATCCGATCCTTTTATTGAAACTGAATCAAAACTATTCCTTACTTCGCGCGGTAAAAATTGTTTTTGAATTGTTGCTAAAAGAGATTTACTTTGATTTAAGACTGATGGATTTACATAAGAAAATTCAGATTCGTGTTCTGCTGGTGGTATGTCTAGCTTTGAAGATTTTTTAGGCTTTATTTCAACAAGAGCAATTTTATTAAATTTAGCTACTTTATTCTCATCAATAGATTTTTGCCCTATAGCCCAAGTATATAAGTGATTTAATCCTTTTTCTTCGATTAGTTTTTTTAAAATTGTAGCAAATGCATAGGCTCCATCGGTTTTTAAACCTGCGCTGCCATGGTTATTAATGGATGCTATTTCCGCGCCATGTGCTGCCATCGAATAAAATATTGAAAGCTTATGTTTTTGCTCTGAATTAAGCGTATTCGGCCTTTTTTTATCAATTACTATACCATTACCATATTTTTTTTCATAAGCTGTTAATATTCTTGCTCTTTCTCCAAATTCAGTTCTGTCTTTCCCACTTTTACATGCAATGACTTGTAGCGCCAGTGGATCAATTGGTTCTGTTTGTTCTTTGAGCATATCTATTATCATTTGCCCCTTATCAAAATATAATTGGTGAGGTACATTAGAATAACTAATAGATAATTTTCTTGTGGCTGCTTTAACTAATTTTACTATTTTGCTTTCTTCTCCTGGCTGCAAGGCATTATTAAAAATCTGAAAACTAATTTTTTTACCCGAGACATCTCTAATATGCTCTAGATTATCTATAGTAACAGACAGATCTGGGCCTTTTTTGCCATCATAATATGCTGGAGTTCCAGTGCGAATATGCCTTTCAAATATTTCGGTAGAAGAAGCTGCGTCATCAGTTCTAAGAGCTATTGTAAAATATCCGTTCCTTGTTCCAGGCATAAATCTAAGGGATGTTGGAATTGCAGCATCCCCTAATAAAATCCTATTAGCTGTATCTTTTACTAATTCTTTTTGATATGAATTAAGATCTTGATACCATCCTGCTTTTTCACTTTCAGTGATATCATCCCTCAGAATCTGACGTAGTTCATCACTCTGTTTCTTTGAAAGAGGGCTGATTTTAACAGCTACCGTTGTTATAGTATCAGCTAATGGTCCTTTTGTGATTGTAATAAGGTGATTTTGTTCATCATATTTGATATTGCAAGCATCTCTAAAATCCTCAAGGCTCTTAACGAGTGCTTTTTCACTTGAGAATGAAGCTCCATGAATATTAAGCTTGTATTCAGCTAATTTAGAGACAATTTCAGTTTGAGCATATTTTACTCCTTCTACAATTTTTCTATAATCGGTAATTTTTTCATCTTTGTATAATTCAATTATATGTTTTTTTGCTGCAAGTAATACTGCTCTTTTTAAAGTTTCCTTTCCACCTCCTTCAGATTTATTAATAATATCTAAAGCGCCTCGAGTAGTACCTAAAATAGATAATACCGCGACTTCAGGTGCATCTTCAGGTTTTCTGAATGTCTGTTCTATAGTTTGAGAAGTAGCATCTCTAATAATTGAAGTATCTTTGCGCGAAGATGTGGCGCCAAGAGTAGCTATTGAATCTTCAGCTCTATATCTTTTTATTCCAATTCTATCATCTATTTTTACGTGTAACTCTTGCAATAATTTAGTTATGTCTTCAATAGTATCAATAGCTCTAATTGAAGTTATGATTTGTTCAAAACTTTTAACTTCTAATGGTACAATTCCTTCCTTTGTAGTATGGAATCTTTCAGTTAAAAATTTCGCATCTCTTTCAACATCTTCTATTGTTGCTTTTGACATATCTACCGAGTATTTACAGCTTTTGATTGTTGTTGCATTAAATTAACTCTCCTCCCTCGTGGTGACAAATCGCCTTTAGAATGAGATGATGAATCATTAGTTCTTACAGTAGCAACTATTCTTTGAGTCTTAGAAGAAGCAGCTGTTTGAGTCTTAGAAGAAGCAGCTGCATGCAGAGGATTTTCTGTGGTAGGTAGCTTAGTAGCATGATCTTCTCTCGCAGGAACTGACTTGGTAGGCGTTCCTACATTTGTTCTTTTGTGTTCTTTTTTGTAAGCCTTAACCAAGTCTTTGCTTAATTCTATAGCATTTAATTTTGCGAGTTTATTTTCATCAATTTTTTTATCTCCTAAGAGTGATCTTTTATCATCCCTCCCAATAGCCGTCTCTACAGAAGTTACAGCTTTTACAATTGCTTTCCATGGTTTACCTGCCGCATAAGAACCTTTTGTTTTTAAGCCAAAACTTCCATGGTTATTTTGATTTGCAATAGTTGCATTATGAGCGCTCATAGAACGTGCGGTTGAGAGTGCCGTCTTTTTCTCTGTTGTTATATCTTGCCCTCTGCTTTCTAAATGTTTCAGGTAAGCGTTATTTGTTATTACTTCTTGAGCACCTGACGTTCTGTCTTTACCGCTTTTGCATGCAATAACTCTTTTCTCTCCAGCTTTTGATGTCTCTGGTCCTTTAACAATTTTATCAACCATCTTTATTTTATCAGGTCTTAATTGTTGAGACACGCTTGAGAATCCTATATCAAGTTCAGATGTAGCTTTTTTTGCTAGAGATACAATTTTATCCTCGTCCTTAAGTAACCACTTACTGTGTTTTTGGAACTCATAAAATTTGCCATCACCAAGTCTAATAGAGTTATTGTAGATTTGATAATTTATCTTTCCTCCAGCAACAGAACGAACATGTTCCAAATTTTGTTTTGTAACATCTAAATCCGTTCCATCCTTTCCTGCATAGTAAGAGGGTGTAGCAGTACGAAAATTATCATTAAACAGAGTTGTAGTTTTATCCTTAGTTTTAAAATCAGTGGTAGAAAGGATATTTCTAACACCAGGCATAAATCTAAGAGTAGTAGGGATTGTTATATTTTCTTCAAGAATTTTATCTGCATTATCTTTAACAATTTCTTTTTGATAAGGCTTTAGATCTTGAAACCACTTTGGCTTATCCTCAGGAAGAATATCTGAATCTTTAATTTCTTGTAAATCTTTTCTTTGAGCTTCAGAAAGAGGAGTAACCTTAGCAGATATAGTTGTTACGGTGTCAGCGTGTTGCCCTTTTATAACTGAAACTAAATGATTAGGCTCATCTTGCTTCATATTACAAGCATCTCTAAAATCACCAAGTGCTTTTGCAAGATCCTTTGGCTTTTCAAATCCCGCTCCACCTACTTGCAAATCAGATTCATGTAATTTTAAAACAATTTTCGTTTGAGTATGTTCTATTTCTTCGATAACTTTTTTTGTATCTGTGACTTTTCCATTCTGATACATCTTATCTAAATCTTTTTTTGCTATTTTTAATATTTCTTGTTTTAAGGCGGTCTTATTGGGGTGCTCAGATTTATCAATCATATCAAATGCACCACGTGTTGTACCTAAAATTGACATTAAACCAGCTTCGGGTGTATCTTCGGGTTTTTGATAGATCTGTTTAGTTTTTTGCTTTGTAGCATCCCTAACTATTGCTGCATCTTTGTGAGCCGCATCATGTCCTAAAGTTGCTATCGCTTCTGGTTTTTTGTATCTTGTGATACCAAGTCTTTGATCTACTTTAATTTCAAGATCTCTTATTGTAGATGTTAAACCTTCCATAGAATGAATATTTGAAATTTGATCTTTAAGAGCTAAAAAATCCTTCGGTTCCATTTTTTGGAATCCTGCTTTATCAGGATTATGAAAATCTTCAGTTAATTTTTGAGCATCTGCTTGAACATCTGCAACTGTGGCTTTTCTTGTAAATAAAGGAGTCTCTACACTGGAAGAAGATGAACTACGATCTGAACCTATAGTTGTACTTGAATCTGTTCTTGCAAAAGAATCATTGTGTAAAAGATTTGATTCTGAATCTGTTCTAGACATAATAATTTTCCGTAATTATAAATATGGTGATAGTAAAACAAATGTCTTGCCAAAGATAAAAGAAAGAGATATCGAGTTTAAGAAATATAGTCGGTGTAACATAATTGCTGCTAGATGTATGAGGGGATTGCATGATAAAAATTATAGCAGGTAAACATAAGGGTAGGGTAATAGCTACTTTTAAAGATGCTGATTATAGACCTTCAACAGGAAAATTCCGGGAAGCTCTTTTTAGTATACTGACTTCAGGAATCTTTGCTGAGAGGGGCATTCTTGAAAACGCGATTGTTCTAGATCTTTTTGCTGGAACTGGAAGTCTGTCATTCGAAGCTATATCTAGAGGAGCTTGCAAAGCTACATTAGTAGATATAAATGAATTATATTTAAAACATGCAAAGGCTTTTGCAGAAAAAATCGGTGAAAAAGATAATATTACCTGTCTTAAAGCTTCAGCAGTAAGTTTGCCATATTCAGGGAAGAAATATAATCTAATTCTTATGGATCCGCCATATAACAAGAATTTAATTCCAAAAGCTTTAAGGTCGCTTGTGAGAGAAAAATGGCTTGAAGACGGAGCTATTATTGCAGCAGAAATGTCGAAAAATGAAATAATAGAAATTCCTGATTGCATTAAAATATTAGATGAAAGAAAATACGGAAATAGTAAGCTTTTGGTAATGGAATATGAGCAAGAATAAAAAGCAATTTGTATGTAGCAATTGCGGTAAAGTTTCACCAAAATGGTATGGTCAATGTTTTGATTGTGGTGCCAATGATTCATATGAAGAAGAAACTATAATCAAATTCCATAAAGCTAATATATTATCTGGTGCTGTTAATAATGATTATGCGGCGTTAGAGATAGATAGTTTAAATGGAGCTGTTGATGAGTCATCAAGAATCATCACCCCTCTTCATGAATTAAATAGAGTGCTTGGTGGAGGAATTGTTCCAGGATCAGTTACGTTAATAGGAGGAGACCCTGGAGTTGGGAAATCTACCATGATGCTTCAAGTTGCTATGATGCTTTCAAAATCCGGCGTTAAATGTCTTTATGTAACTGGTGAAGAATCAGCGAATCAAGTAAAACTTCGAGCTAATAGACTTGGGATTCAAGATCCAGAAGTTAAGCTTCTTGCAGCAACAAATGTAAATAGTATTATATCTACTATTAGTAGCAATAGAGAACTGAATATAGTTATCATAGACTCAATTCAAACTATGTATTCGGAGGATTTTTCGTCAACTCCAGGTACAGTAACTCAAATAAGATCATGTACTCAAATTTTGCTTAATTTTGCAAAGCAAAATAACGTTGCCATGTTATTGGTTGGTCATGTGACAAAAGATGGTGAGCTTGCTGGCCCTAAGGTCCTTGAACATATGGTCGATACTGTGCTTTATTTTGAAGGTGATCAGAATAATCATTATAGAATTCTGAGATCAGTTAAGAATCGTTTTGGAGGCATTAATGAAATTGGTGTTTTTGAAATGACTAGTTTTGGCTTGAAAGAAATCTTGAATCCATCTGAATTATTTATTTTACAGAGAGATAATAATGTCCCTGGAACTGCTGTGTTCGCTGGTATAGAAGGTTCTAGGCCGCTACTAGTTGAAGTTCAGGCTTTGATTGCTCCTTCTTTTATGCCAATGCCTAAACGTTCAGCTGTCGGTTGGGATCAAAATAGATTGTCTATGATATTAGCAGTTCTTGCTGTGAGATTTGGTTTAAATTTATCCAATAAAGAAGTATATCTGAGTATAGCCGGTGGTCTTAAAATTTCAGAACCTGCTGTTGATTTAGCCGTAGCCGCTGCATTAATATCTGCATCCTGTGATAGACCGTTACCAAATAATAGTGTGTTTTTTGGCGAGATAGGATTATCAGGTGAAGTTCGTAGAGTTAATCAAATAGAATCTCGTATCAAAGAATCTATAAAGCAAGGCTATAATAATATCTACTGTTCATCAACTTTAGATGATTATACTAAATCAATCCGAAATATTAGTCATGTAAGCCAGTTAAAATCGTTGAAGTAAATGATTGTAATTTTAATTTTACCATGCAAATTGAAACTCATCTTTTCAGATTGCATGGTAAACCTTTGAAGTTTTAGATAGATTATTTTAAGTAATTGGAAAATTTGATGTTCTCATACTTTGCTAAATCTTTTTTCAAATAATGTTTGCTACTTGACAAATCAGCCTAAATAACATAGACTCCCGCATCTCAAATATATATAGTAACTAGTTTCATTTTAGTGGGTTTGTAGCTCAGTTGGTTAGAGCACACGCCTGATAAGCGTGAGGTCGGAAGTTCAAGTCTTCTCAAACCCACCATTCCACTAAACAATTTCAAAAAACATAGAGTTCTAGATGTCAGACATTCGTAATATAGCAATTATCGCCCACGTTGATCATGGTAAAACTACTTTAGTAGATGCAATGCTTAAACAAAGTGGTACTTTTAGAGAAAATCAAGCAGTGGCAGAACGTGCCATGGATTCAAATGCTCTAGAGCGTGAGCGTGGTATTACAATTCTTGCAAAATGTACATCTGTTGACTGGAAGGGAAAGAGAATCAATATTGTTGACACACCAGGCCATGCTGATTTTGGAGGTGAGGTAGAACGAATTCTAAGTATGGTAGATGGTGTAGTTCTGCTTGTAGATGCTGCAGAAAGCACAATGCCACAAACAAAATTTGTATTAGGAAAAGCGTTAAAGCTTGGCCTAAAACCTATAGTTTTAATTAATAAAATTGATCGTTCTGATGCAAGAGCAGAAGAAGTAGTTGATGAAGTATTCGAACTCTTTATTGCTTTAGATGCAACTGATGAACAATTAGATTTCCCTATTATGTACGCATCTGGCCGTTCAGGATGGGCTGCAACAAGGCTTGAAGATGAACGTGTTGATCTTACGCCACTTTTCCAATTAATTCTTGATCATGTGCCAGTTGCCGTAGGTGATGCAAATGAGCCATTTGCAATGCTTGTAACTACTCGCGAATATAATCCATATTTAGGTAGGGTTCTTACAGGGCGTATTCAAAGCGGAACAGTAAAAGTAAATCAACCTGTTAAAGTTTTGGGACGTGATGGAAATTTAATTGAGAATGCTCGTGTAAGTAAATTATTCTCATTCAGAGGCCTAGAAAGAGTTCCTGTAGAAGTAGCTCACGCTGGAGATATTGTTGTTCTTGCTGGTATTCAAGGAGCAAATGTTGCAGATACTATATGTGCTTCAGAAGTTACGGAAGCTTTACCATCATTACCAATTGATCCTCCAACACTTGCTATGACTTTTTCTATTAATGATTCGCCACTAGCTGGAACAGAGGGTACAAAATTAACTTCACCAATGTTAAAAGAGCGTCTTCTTAGAGAAGCAGAAGGAAATGTTGCTATTCGTATTTCACAAGCAAAGGATGGCGATGCATTTGAAGTAGCTGGTCGTGGAGAGCTTCAGCTTGGAGTTTTAATTGAAACAATGCGTCGTGAAGGTTTCGAACTTTCTATTAGTAGACCAAGAGTATTATTCCAAAGTGATGCTTCTGGCCATAGAATGGAACCTATTGAAGAAATTCAAATAGATGTTGATGACGAATATGTTGGTGTTGTTGTTGAAGCTTTAAGCCAAAGAAAAGCTGAAATGGTTGATATGCGTCCGTCGGGCGGCGGAAAAACTCGTATTATATTCTTTGGACCTTCTCGTGGTCTTATTGGCTACCATGGACAGTTCCTTAGTGATACTCGTGGTACAGGTATTATGAACAGGGTATTCCATGAATATGGAGCGTATCGTGGCGCGATTGAAGGAAGACGTAATGGCGTTCTTATCTCAACAGATCAGGGTGTTTCAGTTGCTTATGCTCTTTGGAATTTAGAAGAAAGAGGTAAGATGTTTATAGGTGCTGGAGAGAGAGTATATCAAGGTATGATTATTGGCGAACATAATCGCGATAATGACCTTGAAGTTAATCCGTTAAAAGGTAAGCAGCTTACGAATATTCGTACAACAAGTAAAGATGAGGCTGTAAAGCTTACGCCTCCAGTTCTTATGAGCTTAGAGCAAGCTATTGCTTATATTCAAGATGATGAAAGGGTTGAAGTTACTCCAAAAACTATTCGTCTTCGTAAGGCTCATCTAGATCCAAATGAACGTAAAAGAGCAGGAAAATCTTCCTAGTGCAGAATAATCGTCGTTGCGAGCGTAGAGCGACGCAATTCAGTTTTTAGTATAAAAATCTTTCAGATTTTTATTGGATCGCCACGTCACTTCGTTCCTCGCGATGACACGATTTTTCACTATATTATGCCATGAAACCAAAAAATAGTTTCTGATAAAGGTGAAGGATTAAGTCTTAGCATAGTTGCGACGAGGCATGTTGGTCGGTTGACGGTGTGGAGTAATTTTCTACATCATGAATTTATGGCAAAGGGTGCGTCTGGATCACGTTCCCTAAGCGAGATGGGCAAACAAGCTTTATTAGCAGAAATAAATGCCGAAGGTAGATAAGCATACTATAAGTAATGCAATATATCCTTCTGTATAAGTTTAATTTTTATGCTTTGCTTTATATTGAAATCAATTTTTTCTGAATCGATTATTTGACATAGGCTCTCAAATTCCATAGAATGCCAAAATTGAAATGAACTGGAGAGCTTATGGCATCTACTAGCCAGCTATATCTTTTTAAAGATCGTAGATTTATGCCAATGCTTATTACTCAAGCGTGTGGATGTTTTAACGACAATCTTTTAAAAAATGCGCTTATAATGATTATTACTTATAACGCAACTTTATATACTTCTTACCCTCCTCAGCTTTTAATAGCTCTTGCTAATGCAATATTCATTTTACCATTTATTTTATTTGCTGGTATTGCTGGGCAGCTAGCAGATAAATATGACAAAGCGCGAATAGTTCAAATAATAAAAGCTATAGAGATAGGAATTGTCGCTGTAAGCATATATGGTTTTTGGCATAATGATCTCGTTACACTTTTTGTAGCTATTTCTTTAATGGGGGTTCACTCCACTTTTTTTGGTCCAATTAAATATAGTATTTTACCAGAACATCTTAAAAGAGATGAATTAATAGCTGCAAACGGGTACGTTGAAGCTACTACCTTTATTACTATTCTAATAGGAACATTACTTGGTAGTTCTGCCGTTACCGGAGTATACGCTATATTAATAGTGATGATAATTATAGCAATTGTCGGTTTTGTTACGAGTATGTATATACTCCCATCTACCAATGTTTCTTCTGATATAAAGCTTAATTCTAATTTTTTGCAAGAATCTTGGTCGATTGTTAAATATTCAACAAGTAAAAAACAAGTTTTTCTATCAATTCTAGGAATTTCTTGGTTCTGGTTTATTGGCGCTGCGATAATGTCCCAAATACCTACTCTAACAAAAGATGTATTTGCTTGCGATCAAAGTGTTGCTAACCTTTTTCTAGGAGTATTTTCTGTTGGTGTAGGTGTTGGTTCTTTTATATGCAATAGAATTTTTGGTCATGAAATTTCAACAAAATATGTATTTATCTCGGCTATGGGGATTAGTGTTTTTGGCATAGATTTATTTTTTGCAAGCCGTATCAGTGCGGTTGAGTATCCTATAGATCAATTACGTGATATTTTGATGTTTCTTGGCAAAAAACATAATTGGAGAATATTACTAGATTTATTTTTTATAGCAGCACTTGCTGGGCTTTATATAGTTCCTCTATATGCTTCAATGCAATATTTTAGTGCTCCTGCTTTCAGATCTAGAGTTGTAGCTGCTAATAATGTAGTGAATGCGTTCTTTATAATAGGATCTTGCATCTTAATATCTGTATTGTTTAATGTTGGCTGTTCAGTACCGATGATTATATTTATAACAAGTCTGCTTAATGCAGTTGTTGCTATATATATTTTTCAATTATTGCCAGAGAATGAAATTATACCAGAGCCTATTTTACGGAAAATGATCAAATTTATTTTTGATAAATTATATAGGGTAGAAATTAAAGGTTTGGAGAATTTTCAAAAAGCTGGAAAAAGAGCTGTTATTGTATCAAATCATATATCATACCTTGATCCTGCAATGCTTGCTGTTTATTCACCAGAACGTCTAATTTTTGCTGTTAATACTCATATAGCGCAAGCTTGGTGGTTAAAACCATTTTTAAAAGTAGTAAAAGCATATCCTATTGATCCAAATAACCCCATGGCAATGAAAAATATCATTAATGAGGTTAGGAAAAATAAAAAAATTGCTATTTTTCCTGAAGGGAGAATAAGCACTACTGGAGCCCTCATGAAGATATATGAAGGTCCTGGTATGATAGCAGATAAAGCTGATGCTTGTATTTTGCCTATAAGAATAGATGGGCTTCAGTTTACAATATTTTCTAAAATGAAGCATCTGGCTAGAAATCGTATTTTTCCTAAAGTTACAATTACTATTTTACCCCCAGTAAGGCTAGAAGCTCCTGAAAATCTTGATAGTAGAGAAAGAAGGAAGTTTTTAAGTCAAAAATTATATGACATAATGTCTGAAATGATTTTTGAAAGTTCGGATTATAAAAAGCCAATATTCCAGTCCTTAATAGACGCTGGAAGAACTTACGGCTTTAATTATCCAATTATTATGGATTTAGAGAATAATAGTATTTCTTATAGATCTCTTATAACTAAGAGTTTTATACTTGGAGATTTGCTCGGCAAGTATACAAAACCAGCTGAGAATGTAGGCTTAATGCTACCCAATAGCTGTGGTACTGTAGTTAGTTTCTTTGGTCTTCAAGCTTATGGAAGAGTTCCAACTATGATAAATTTTACATCAGGAGCTTCAAATATAATATCCGCTTGTACAACTGCTTGTGTAAAGACAGTTTTTACCTCTCGAAGGTTTATAGAAAAGGCCGAGCTTTTTGAGCTGGTTGAAACGCTTAGTTCACACGTAAAAATAATGTATCTCGAAGACTTAAGAAACAAGCTTTCTATTGTTTCAAAATTGAAAGGGTTAATAGGTGGGTACGTGCCTGACACCTATTATGATTATATTTGTAAAAATCAGAATAAAAATTCCCCAGCAATAATATTATTCACATCTGGTACAGAAGGTGTTCCTAAGGCTGTAGCAATTTCACATAAAAATATACAAGCTAATAGATGCCAAATGTCAGCAAGAATCGATTTTGGACTTAATGACGTTGCTTTTAACGCTCTTCCATTATTCCATTGTTTTGGCCTAATGGCTGGCTGTATGCTTACAGTTCTTGGTGGAGTTAGAACATTTTATTACCCATCACCACTTCACTACAGAATTATTCCTGAAGTGATTTATGATATTGGAACTACAATTATGTTTGGAACTGATACATTTTTAAATGGATATGCTAAATTTGCTGATCCTTATGATTTTTATTCAATTAGATATACATTTGCTGGTGCTGAAAAACTTAAGCCTGAAACACGTAAATTATGGTTTGATAAATTCGGTGTTAGAATCTTTGAAGGTTATGGAGTTACAGAAGCTTCTCCTGCTGTAGCCGTTAACACGCCTATGCATGATAAGCCAGGAACTGTTGGAAGATTAATTCCAAAAATGGAATCAGCTATTCTCCCTGTTGAAGGGATAACAGAAGGCGGAAGGCTTTGCATAAAAGGTCCAAATGTTATGCTAGGCTATATTAGTAGTACTAACCCTGGTGTAATTGTGCCGCCATCTGTAGAAATGCTTGGTGAAGGCTGGTATGACACGGGTGATATAGTTAGTATCGATACAGAAGGTTATATCAAAATTCTTGGAAGGGCAAAGAGATTTGCTAAAATAGCTGGAGAAATGATATCGTTAGCTAATGTTGAAGAAATAGCTAGTCAAATTGACCCTAAAGTCCTCCATGCTTCAGTCTGTATTCAAGATGAGAAAAAAGGCGAGCAAATTATTTTATTTACTGAAAGTAAAAAAATTACTAGAGAGAGTTTTGTTTCTCAAGTGCAAATTTCTAAAAAAACTGAGCTTTTGATACCAAGAATAATCAAAATACTTGCTGAGGTTCCAATACTTTCTACTGGTAAAATTAATTACAGAAAAATTGTTGAAATGGCTGAATTAATAGCAATTGAGGAGCAAAATGGAAAAACAACTAGCGTATAGTTTTAAACTGAACTCCTGTTCTGCTGGTGAAATATCACTTAAAGATATTTCTAATAAATATATAGTTTTATATTTTTATCCAAAGGATGATACGCCTGGCTGTACAGTTGAAGCGCAGGATTTTTCAAAATTGAGGAAAGATTTTGATAGATTAGATGTCGCAGTATTTGGAATTTCAAAAGATAATATTGAATCTCATAAGAAATTTATCAAAAAATATGATCTAACAGTAGATTTACTACATGATGACTCTGATATTGCTGAAAAATATGGAGTATGGGTTGAGAAATCCATGTATGGTAAAAAATATATGGGTATAGCTCGTACCACTTTCCTGATTGGCGCTGATAAGAAAATTCTTAAAACCTGGAGAAAAGTAGCTGTTCCAAATCATGCTCAAGAAGTCCTGGATTATATAAAGAGCCTCTAACAATAAATATTAGGAGAGAATTATGCATATTACAAAATCTGTCAAAAATATTTTAGAAAATTATACAAGTGAATCTCCAGCAATTAAGTCTAAATTATGTCAGTTACTTATGCATGGTAAAACAGCAGGCTCTGGAAATATGGTAATTCTTCCTGTGGATCAAGGGTTTGAACATGGGCCAGACAGGAGCTTTATAAAAAATCTAGCCTCTTACGATCCTGATTATCACTTTAAATTTGCCATTGATGCTGGCTTAAGTGCGTACGCTGCTCCCCTTGGTTTCCTATCAGCATCTGCGGGTAAATTTGCAGGCGAAGTCCCAACAATTCTTAAAATGAATAGTAGCAATTCTCTTATATCAAAAACTGCTACACCTGATCAAGCTATTACAGCGACTGTAAAGGATGCTGTTGAATTAGGTTGCGTTGCTATAGGGCTCACAATATATCCAGGATCTGAAAAATCATTAGATATGATAGAAGAAGCTAAAGAAATAATTAGAGAAGCAAAATCTTATGGCCTTGCCTCAGTTATTTGGTCATATCCAAGAGGAGGTGACCTTTCAAAAGAAGGTGAAACCGCTGTTGATATCTGTGCTTATGCAGCTCATATCGCTGCTCTTATTGGAGCTCACATAATAAAGGTAAAACCTCCAACAACTTATGTTGAACAAGCTGTGGTAAAAAAACTCTTTGAGTCTGAAAATATAAAAATAAATTCTCCAGCAGAAGCTGTTAATCATGTCGTACAATCATGTTTTGCTCGTAAAAGGTTGGTTGTTTTTTCCGGTGGAGCTTCAAAAGATCAAGAAAGTATTTTAGCTGATGTAAAGGCGATCAGGCAAGGGGGCGGTAATGGCTCCATTATCGGTAGAAATAGTTTTCAAAGGCCTAAAGAAGAAGCTTTGAAGCTCTTGTCTGAGATTTGTAATATCTATAGTGTTTGATTCAAGGATCTAGCTATAGAATTCTTTCAAGATGGAACAAACAAGGATGGATAAAAAGAATCAAAAAATGATTTCCTCGATCCACGCGCTTAGAAAGTCTAGTCGAATTTAATATGTAAATAATACTACAACCCGATGAGTTTTGCGTGTTTTGCAAAGTCTGAACAAAGCTCTTTTTCTGTCGTTGTAACAATTGTCTGAATTGAGTTTAGTTTAATATAATCAGTAAGATATTCCTTATTTTTATTATCTAAATGCACAAATAACTCATCCAGAAGCAAAATAGGATTTTTATTCATTGATTTTAAAAAAAGGTCGGTCTGAGCTAGTAAAAGTGTTATTAAACATGATTGCTGTTCTCCAGTTGAGCAGAATTTTGCTTGTATATTTTTACCTTTATGTATAGCAGAAAAATCAGCTTTTAATGCGCCAAAATGTGTTCTGTGGCTTTCTATATCTTTTTTTCTACTTTTTTCATATTCATTTTTAATCAATTCTATTCGTAGATCCATTCTATTTTCACTTTCTATTATTTTT
The DNA here is from genome assembly GCA_964409695.1 of uncultured Rickettsia sp. Lineage (GTDB taxonomy): Bacteria > Pseudomonadota > Alphaproteobacteria > Rickettsiales > Rickettsiaceae > JABDAD01. Next base: position 35,794 of record CAYPDX010000007.1, read on the forward strand.
TCAAGTGAGCTATCTATTTGGATTTCAATTTTAGGGAATGGTGTATCTAATTCATCTATTACTTTTTGTAACTCATATTTAAGCCTGATACGAGAAGATGAGATTTTAAGAGCAAGCTCTGTTAATTTAATCTCCACAGCATCTACCCATGCTGAATCAAAGTAATCCATCATGAGAATTTTAAATCTTTCTTTTTGATAATGTTCATACTGAGTAATATTTGTAGCGTGCTCATGTTCAAAACCATATACAACTCTATCATAAAACTTCCTCCTATCTTGTGGAGATTCTTGGAATAATGTATTTTGTTGTGGTGTTAACCAGAAAATTGAAGAGAGTTTTATAAGCTCTGCCGGACCTATGTTTCTTGAGTTGAGTTCAATAGTTCTTCTTGCATTTTCTATGGTTGTAGATTGTTCGACAATAATACTTCCAATGTAACTATCCATATCAAATTTTAGGTGCCATCCGTTAGAATCTAATCTGATCTGATCATGAAATTTCGCATTTTTTATTCCTTTTCCTGCGGATAACATAGAAATTGCTTCTAATATAGAAGTTTTACCAGCTCCATTAAGACCCGTGATAAGAATTTGCTTTGAATCTAAATTAATTTCTTTCTCAATGAAATTTCTAAAGTTTTTTATGAAAATAGTCTTGATATTACATTCAGACAATGCGAGTTCTCCTAAGATGATTGTATATTGAAGAATTTCTATAGATGGTGAAACGAAGTAAAGTGACTGAATCTTGCTATCGCGAAGGAGCATAGCGACGTGGCAATCCACGGTGAATAAAAATGGATTGCTTCGTCATTTCATTTCTCGCAATAACGTTCCTGTTTTAACAACTTTCCTAAACGTTCATTGGCATTATTATATGTCTATCCTCAGTATATAGTAATGGCCTAACTAAAAGTGGTTGAGACGAATTTGTAAAAAAAATCTCTATCTCATGATCATCAAGATTCTTTAAAATATCGAGTAAATATTTTGGATTAAAACCTATTGTAATTGAAGTGCCTTCAAATAAGAATTTTTGATCATCATCTGAATTTGTTATCTCTTCTTTAGCTGATCCTTTTGATTCTCCAAATGCAGAAATTTCAATCATCTTAGTTGATACAGCAAATTTAATTGCTTTATATTTATCCTGAGTAATCGTTGCCACCCTATCAACAACATTTGAAAGAAGTTTGCTGTGAATAACAAGTTTATTTTCACTTAGTTCTGGTATTAGAGAAGTGTAATCTGGAAATGATGCATCAATTAATTTAGAAATAATCTGTAAATTCCCTATAGCAAATGAAATTCTATTAGAATCAAATGAAACAGTTACTTGTTGCTCTGTATAATGTGTGTCTTTTAGTATTTTTATAAGTTCAAAAACCGTTTTCTTAGGAAGTATAAGTCCGAATTCATTTTTAATAGCAACTGGTTCGGAAGAAGTCGCAAGCCTGTGTCCATCTAATGCTGTCGCATTTATAGCCTTATTTCCTGTTGAATTTAAATATATGCCATTTAAGTTATAGCGAGTTTCCTCGGTAGACATTGCAAACTCAGTTTGGCTTATAATTCTAAGTAAAGATTTAGCGCTTACTTCAAATTCAGAAGTTTTGTGAATGTTATCAAGGGTAGGGAATTCAGAAGATGGAAGAGTTGAAAGATGAGAATTAAATTTGTGTCCCTTCACCTCAATCTGTTCAGTTTCTTGATTATAAGTTAGATTAATTGACTCATCTGAAAGTTTTCTAACTATATCTGAAAATGTTAGAATATTTACCGTAGTAGCGCCTTCCGACCTAACATCTGCACCAATAGACATTTTTAATGAAATATCAGGAGAAGTTGCTGTTAGCATTAAATTATTTTCAATAGCTTCAAGCTTAACATTGCCAAGTATAGGCTTTACGGTTCTTTTATCAACTATACCTGTAGCAAAATTAAGTACATGAATTAGATCCTTAGTTAATACTGTTATATTAAAATTATTATTCATATTTACCCCTCCAGAACTCTTGTAAGCAAGAAAACTTCTTCTTGTAATTCTAAATCTGTTTTTTTTAATTTTTCAATTTGTTTGCATGCATGCAAAACCGTCGTATGATCCTTTTTACCAAACTTTTTGCCTATATCATTTAGGCTCTTGGTTGTTAGAGATTTAGCTAAAAACATAGCAATTTGTCTAGGCCTTACTATTGATCTATGGCGTCTTGCTGAAGACATATCAGAGATTTTTATATTATATCTTTCTGCTACTCTTTTTTGAACATCATCTATTGTTATATATCTTTCATTTGATCTTAGAAGATCACGTAATATTGATTGGCAACCTTCGATTGTGATTTCTTTTCCAATTAAAGTTGAATGAGCAATAACTTTATTTAATGCTCCTTCTAATTCTCTAACATTGGATGTTATTTTTGCTGCTAAAAACTCTATAACATTTTGCGGAATATCAATATTTAATTGTTCTATTTTGGACTGTAAAATTCCTATTCTAAGTTCATATGTTGTACTGTGAACATCGGCAACAAGCCCCCATCCAAGTCTTGATTTAATTCTATCTTCAATATTATCAAGATCTGTTGGTGATCTGTCGCAAGAAATAACCATCTGACGATTATTGTCAATTAGAGCATTAAATGTATGAAAAAACTCTTCTTGCGTGCTCTCTTTTCCGCAAATAAATTGAATATCATCGATCATCAGTACATCAACAGACCTAAATTGCTCTTTAAAAGTCATAACATCTTTATTACGCAAAGCTTTCACGAATTGATACATGAATTTCTCAGCTGACATGTAAATAACTTTTCTATCGGGATTCGTCTGTTTTATATGCCACGCTATTGCATGCATTAAATGAGTTTTACCAAGTCCTACGCCTCCATACAAGAATAAAGGATTAGATTCAGATAAGGCTTTTTTTGATTCGGCAACTGCTCGTGAAGCGGCGTATGCTAGTTCGTTAGGAGTCCCTACAACAAAATTATCGAATGTAAATCTTTGGTCTAATATTGAACCGTAAATAAATTCAGATGGTTCGGAAATTACTTCAGTGAATAATGTTTCGCTCTCTAAAGCTACTATGTCTGTGATTTGGATATCTATATCAATAATTTGAGGATCATAGGATCTAAACAGATTTTTAATTTGATCAAAATAATTTCCTTTGATCCAGTCTTTAATAAATCTTGTTGGCACTCCAAGCACAATACTACTTGGATTACTTTCCAATAACGAGATTTTTGTAAACCAGCTCTTATAAATAGCTTCTCCAAACTTAGCATTAAGTTCTAATAGAACTCTTGTCCAAATCTCATCGTGTTGTTTTGTCATAATTTTTTCATCAAGAACTGCTTCCATAATATTTTAAACCATCTCGTAAGGAAGCCCCGAAATTTTCCATCCTGGACCAACTGAATTACCCTCAAACCCGTCTATCATAACGATTGGATTTGTATATTCGTTTTTTAAAGCAAGTGCAGCAGCAATGCTTGACCTACCATTAGTTTTACACATAAAAATTATTTTAATATTTTTATCATCAACAATCTTTTCAAGCTCTGAAAAAAAAGAAGGATTTAAAGCCATATCAGGTTTTAAATGAGAAGTAATTCTAAAAACTTTACCTTCAATTTTTGGTGTTCCAATTTCTTTCCATTCATTTTCTGTGCGAGTATCCACAAGAATTACTTTTTCATCGGAATTTAATAATTTCCAAGCTTCAATAGAAATTATAGTACTTATAGGCATAAATTTATCCTTTGTAATATTCGAGTCCATAGCTACGTTATCAATATCAATATATTACAAGACATTAACGCAGATATTTAAATCGCATTTATTGTCATTTAAAGAGGGATTAGTATAATTCTTGTTGCTAGAACAGAATTACTATATTATTACCCTTGCTAATATTATTTTGCAAGTACCTTTATGATAAAAAATGATTCCATATATATAAGAAAACTGCAATACCTTAGTACTTACAGGGGGTGCAAGGAATCAGAAATAATTTTTCAAAGATTTGCAAAAAAGCATTTATTTCAATTGACATTGGAAGAGTTAAATGCATATGAAGAGATCCTTGAGTGTAACGATGCACAGCTAATGGACTGGCTAATATATAAGAAGCCGGCTCCAGAATATATTACTTCAAATATGGTTTATCATCTCGTGCTTAATTGTTTAGAAGCTTAGTAAATGAATATAACTAACGCAGAGCTTCTATGTAGACTTGAGTCTATTTCACTAAATCATAAAGGTGATGTAGTGCTTATTACTTCTTCAGAAGAAGAATCGATATCACTATTGCATGAAGCTAGATTTTTTGCTCCAAATGTTGAGATATTATATTTACCTTCATATGATAGTCTTCCCTATGATAGAGTCTCGCCATCAAACAAAATTCTATCTCAGAGATCTTATAGTTTAACAAAACTCAAAACATCAAACAAAGATAAAATATTAATAACAAATTCTCCTAATCTATTGTGGAAATATCCTGACCCTGACGATCTACTTGAAGGATATACCCAACTTAAAGTTGGGCAATTTAAAAAAATAAAAGATATAGAATTATTTCTTGCAAATTCAGGTTATTCTCCGACATCTTGCGCTATTGATGCTGGAGAGTTTTCTAGGCGAGGGGATATTATAGATGTTACACTTTTTTCAGGAGAAGCCTATAGAATAAATTTTGAGTGGGAAAAAATAGAGTCAATAAAATCTTATAACCCAGAAACTCAAATTTCTAATTATAAAGTTGAACAAATAGAGATTTACAGAGCTTCTGAACTTCTTTTTACAAAAGAGAATATTGAGAATTACAGAAAAAATTACCTTAAACTTTTCGGTATAGGGAAAGCAAAGAGTATATTCTTTGAAAAAATAATAGAAGGTATAAAAGTTCCTGGAATTGAGTCGGTAGCACCATTATTCTATACAAAATCATCATCTCTGCTAGATTATTTAAATAATCCAGTTTTTTTTAAAACAAATCTCGTGGATCAAGCCTTAAATTCATACACATCAGAATTTCACGATTTTTATGAATCAAGAAGTTCGGATAGGAAATTTGATGAAAGTTTTTATCCTGCGCCTAAGCCAGATACTCTTTTGTTTGATAAAGACGAAATATTTAAGTTTGTTGATAAAAATCAAATTATACAGGAGCCAGATCAAAAAAATTACAGATTTACTCCAAATTTTTATTCTATAGAAACTGCTAATAATAGCAATGTTACGGCAATTCAAGCACTGAGGGATTATTGTAAAGAGTCACCTAGTAAAAAAATAATCATAGGGTTGGATTCTGTTTCTATGATAGAGAGGTTAAAAAATCTTCTATCGTTAAATGAAATATCATTTTCTGAAATTGAAAAATTAAAAGATGCAAAAAAGAATATCTTCAATCTTACTTTATTAAAACATTCAAGAGGTATTGAGTCTCCAGAATTTATTGTAATTGCGCAATCTGAGATTTTAGGTGATAAAAAATCTTTTAAAGTAAGTGGTACTAAGAAATTAAAGAATATATTTAATGAGCTTGAAAATTTTTCTGAGGGTGATTTAATAGTTCATGTAGACCACGGTATTGGTAGATATGAATCAATAGAACAGATCGTTGTAGATAATATTAAACATGATTGCCTTAAGCTTACATACGCTAAAGGCGACAGACTATTTATTCC